>VBOJ01000264.1 GCA_005877775.1 Nitrospirota bacterium
CGTCGTGAAGCTGCTTACTGACACAGGACCGGTACTCCACTTTCTGCCTGAGCATCAGAACCACACCATCCGCATCCGTTAGAATTAGCAAATCGTCCTCAACGGCCAGCTTCCGAGCGGACTCCCCTATATTGACGCGATACTGAGTCCGTCCATCAGGATTCCGGTCCGGACCGCCGGCGAGTTCCGTCAAGCCATCAATAAACCCCTGATGGCCTTCCCGACGATGTCGAACCATGGTCCCATCCGGAATTCTTACCCAACTCCTCCTCGTCTCCAGCCGTCCTTGCTTGCTGTCACTCATGGTGTGGTGCCCTCCATCCCGCGGTGCGGAGTTAAGTAATCCTCTAGCCCGTCTGTGAACGGACAACTGCAGCGTGTTCGATAAGACTTAACGGAGGAACACTGAAGACTGGAGAACCGATCGCGCATGGAGGAACGACGAAGCGCGAGGGATAGGAAAGTCAGCATTGTTCAACACGCTATGGGTCCATAGTACTCGATTAAAAGCGTCTTGGTCAAACAATAATGCAGCCCCGCCGCGTGTCCCTCCTCGCTCCGCGATAAGTCAATCGACCCTGAACCTTGCTCAGAGCTTAACATTGCCAGGAGAAAAGCTGTGGTCGAAGCCAACGTGGCGAGCCGTGGGTGCCGTCTACGAGCCCGACCCCCACGGCGCCAGGGATTCTCGTCATGTCCGTCTTCTAAAGAGAGATGGGCCTACATGGCTTTGTTCGCCTTCAAATCATAGCCAGCCCGACCACCTTGAACTGGAACCAAACGTCCGTCCGGCTGTTGCATTAGGTACTCCACGTCAATCCGAGAGAAATTCAGCCCATACTGATCCGTAGGGATAGGCCCCTGGCTCCCGCCGGCCTGCTGGTAGGAGCTCACCATCACGTCCGTCAGGGTCCACTTCAGGTAATCCTGCTGGTCCTTTCCTGCTTTCCGGACACTCAAAATGGCCCCCTTGATATGCTGTCCCGTCGCACAGGCCAGCATGAGCCTCGGGCTGGACTTATTCACATACATCACGAACTTCATGTCCTGCATCTGAACCTTGCCAGCCCCGCCCCCACCCCCCAACGCAAGCGTGCCTGTCTGGGATGCGCCCCAGGAGAAGGACAAGACATCTATCTCGCCCTTGTGTTTATAGTCCTGGCTTTCGCCCTCGATGCCGTCAATCTTCAAGAAATAGTCGGTCGTGCCACCCAACCCCTGCGCTGAGGCCACGGGCTGTGCGCTCGCCCTGTCGAGTAATGAGCCGAGCACCAGCATCAGGCCGGTGGCTACCCCGGTTTTACGAAACAACTCCCTACGGGAAAGGGACTGCCAGACATCGAGCCAGTTTGTCGCCATGTGAGACCTCCTTGCTTCGGCGCAATTCGCGCCCTGTGAGATGAATTGCAAGAGCGCCTCCCAGCCTGTGCGGCCGGAGGAACTCGGTTCTGCCTAGCCTGTATGTCGTCAGATCGGAGCCTTTGGTTCACGCCCCTGGTCGAGCAACCGATCGAACAGTTCTTGCAGGAGCTCCGGACCCGGACGGGAGGGCTCCTCTTGATGGGTCCCCGCCCTCTCTTCAGCCAGGATCAACGGGACCCAACGAATGAATCGGCCTTTCGGCACTGGTCGTCCCATCCGCGCGACCGCGGTCGAGACCTTGGCTGCCAGCCGAACACAGTGGACCGTTTCGGGGGTGGGGGCTGCGCAATGTTCCGCAGGCGACGTGACCAGGTATTCCCGGCAAGCAACCGGGCGGTCGGCATAGATGGAACAAGCTTCACGCTCCAAGAAGGGACAGGGGATCCCCTGCCTGAAATACTCGAGCCCCATCGGCCGCAGCTCATCGTCGCTGAATCCTTCAGGATTGCGAAGTTTCTCCAGCAGCCCGGCCTGTTGTAAAGCCGGGCGTGCTGCTGCGAACCGAGCTCGAATGGTGGACCGGCGAGGCTCAGGCAACTCGTTGATCAGTTCGCGCAGATGAACGGCTTCCACCGGGGCGATCGGCACCAACTGGCGGCAGCATGCGCCGCATCCCTCGCGGCAGGAGACCTGAAGTCCTTGCTGCTCGACAGACTTCAAGGCAACATCAACGATTGTGTCGGCCAACGCGTGAAAGATCGGGATCATGCACAGGGGCCGGGTCGGGCCGGTGGGCACAGTGATTTCGGCTCGAACGGGGACGCCGGAGAGGGATAACTCGATGGTGGCCGTCGCTGACTCACTCATCCCCGCGGCTCCTTCAGGCCACGAGGAGTGCGTTCATTGCAATACGCTGAAGCGAAGGCGCGAGGGAGGCTGCGATGGTCTCGCGAACCTGCTCCTCCTTTCGGATTGGAACGTCCTTCGAATCAGACATTTCTAGGTCTCCACTGGCGACAGCCTCCGAGACCAGACACCGGAGAGCTTCGCGATCATTGGTCCCATCCAGATGTTGAAGGAGTATCCGCTCTAAGTCGTTGATCTGGACGAGTTGATGACAAAGGTTGGTGACCATCTCGTTCCGCGCCGCTTGGAAACGGGCCAGGGGGCTGGCTAGTGGACGGTCTACGATGTCCAGGGTGAAGCGTGGTGGGGTCACCCTGAACTCGACCAGATTGGAGCGCGCGCATGTCAACAACACGTCAGCCAGGCCATCTGGAGTGAAGCCTGGGTCCTTCCCGGGACTTAGCCGGGCCTCCACGCTCGACCATAGTGAGGCCAAGGCTATCGCCCGAGGACGCTGCGCTGCGAGGGTCGCGAGAGCTGTCTTGACCATCGGTCTGTTGGTGGTGACGCGGCCGTCCGAGAAAGCGCGGAATTCTTCAGGTACATCTGACGACAGATCCGGATCGGGCCGTATGGGCCACACGTTGCCTATCACATACAGGTCTCTGACGGCTTCATGCATTGGAGTGGAGGTGACCGGGACGGCAGCGTGACAAAGCAAGCTCCGACGAAAGGTGCGGTTGCCGATGAAGTCGAGGTACTGTTCCCGCAGGATGCGATCCTTCAACGGCTTGAGCATCTCCTCCGTACGCGCCGGCAGATTGTGTTCCCAGGGGGTGAATCGCGCGGGCCCGAGATACTGAAGGCCCTTCTTTTCGGCGCGGGCGGCGAATTCGTGGAAGTAGACAGGCGCGTTGATATCCTCGAGGTATTCGTGAAAGAAGTACCAATCCGT
>VBOJ01000114.1 GCA_005877775.1 Nitrospirota bacterium
CCTCGTGCGCCATGAGGTCAAAGTGAACGGGCGAGACGTGTCGCTCACCGCCAAGGAATTCGGTTTACTGGAGCATCTTCTGCGGAACCCCGGTCGCGTGATGACTCGCGATGTCCTGCTGAACTCCGTGTGGGGATACGACTATTACGGGACCACGCGCACGGTTGACGTGCATGTCCGTCGGCTCAAACAAAAGATTCCCCTGCTTAACGACGCGGTGGTCTCCGTCAAGTCACTCGGTTACAAACTCAAAGAACCAGACGCTTCCTCATGAACCTCCCCATCCGGTGGAAAGTCGCCATCGGCACTCTCTTGGCAGTCACGTTGGGATTGGCCGTGGCCGGGTGGGTTGCGCTTCACTCGATTGAGCAAATCGAACTCGCCCGTCTGATCGAGTCTTTGGAAACGCGGACCGGCTTGGCAACGATTTTATTGGACCCGCTCCTTGGCAAGTCAGACCGGCAGGCCCCTGCCTCGAAGCTCCAGACGATGGCCCGAGAGGTGAGCCGCCAGGCCCATGCCAGAGTTACGGTGATCGGCCCGGAGGGAAGGGTCCTAGCGGACAGCGAGACGCCGGACGAAACGCTGTCTCAACTCGAGAATCACAGCAACCGCCCAGAAGTCATCCAGGCTCTGGTCACAGGACGAGGGACCGACATCAGACTGAGCCAGACCACGGGTAAGCGGATGTTCTACCTGGCAGTGCCCATCGGTCCACCCAGCGCACCCAGGGGCATCGTGCGGCTGGCGCTGCCGATGACCACCATTGAGGCCAGGGTCCAGGATCTCAAGCGTGCACTCGCCATTGCGTTCGGCGTCGCCTTCGCCGTGTCGGTCGTGCTGAGCGTCTTACTGGCCCGAGGGCTCACGCGACCCCTTTCCGATATGGCCGCCGTCGCCCGCAAACTCGCTGACGGCACGCTGGGACATCGCATCCCTGCGACAAGCGGCGACGAGGTGGGGGTGTTGGCCAGGACCATGAACCAGATGGCGGAACAGCTCGAGTCGAAGATTCGGGAGGTCTCGGAGGACCGCGCGCAGTTGCTGGCCATGCTGGCCTCCATGGTGGAAGGCATCATGGTGCTGGATTGTCGCGGCACAGTCCTGCAGGTGAACCCGGCCCTCGAACGGATGTTCATGGTATGGGGGCGCGAAGCCCGAGGTCGAGCACACTGGGAGGTGATCCGGCACCACGACTTCAACGAGTTGGCCAAGCGGGCCCTGGAGACCCGGCAAAATCAGAGCGGCGAGATCACAATGGCGCTGAGCGGCCGCACCTTCAGAGTAGAAGCCTCAGTGGCGGGCGGTCAACGCGAGAACGAAGCCTGCGCCGTCTTGGTGTTTCACGACATCACGGCCTTGCGACGGCTGGAAAAGGTACGGAAGGACTTCGTCGCCAACGTGTCTCACGAACTGCGTACCCCACTGACTTCGATCAAGGGGTATGTCGAAGCGTTGCTGGATGGAGCCAAAGATGATCCAGACCAGACCGTCCGCTTCCTGGACATCATCCTGAAACAGAGCGATCGGCTCAATCTGATCCTGGAGGACCTGCTCCAGCTCTCACGGATCGAGTCCGGTGAGGTCTCCTTCAAGCGGGACCCGGTTGACCTCAGCGCCGTGGTGGATCGCACCTTGGCCCTGATCAAGCCCTTGGCGGACAAAAAGGGCCATGCCGTCACGGTCGCAATCCCCCCCGACCTCCCGCCCGCGGCCGGTGACGAGGAGCAACTTGTCCAGGTGCTGACAAACCTGTTGGACAATGCCGTGAAATATACCCCGCCCCAGGGGTCGATTCATATTGCCGGTCAGTCAGCGAAGGATTCCCCCCTGAGCATGGTGGAACTCAGCGTGACCGATACAGGCTTAGGGATCCCTGAAGCCGACCGGCCTCGCATATTTGAACGGTTTTATCGGGTGGACAAAGCGCGGTCGCGTGAGTTGGGGGGAACCGGCCTCGGCTTATCAATCGTCAAACACATCGTCGAGGCGCATGGGGGACAAATTTGGGTGGAGGGAAACCACCCGGTGGGGAGCCGCTTCGTGGTCAGGTTGCCGACCTCAAAGGATGTGCCCACCGATGTTCAGCTCAACTTAGCCAGCCCGACATAAATCAGCGCCGCCAAGAGGGCTGAACCAGGGAGCGTGAAGATCCAGGCGGAGAGAATCCTGGCGGTCACTCCCCATCGAACCGCGGACAGTCGCTTGATCGCTCCCACTCCCATGACCGCCGACGTGATCGTGTGGGTCGTGCTGACCGGCAGGCCAATGTGCGCCGTCGCCAACAGCACGGTCGCCGCCGCTGTCTCGGCAGCGAATCCGTGCACCGGCTCCAGCTTCACGATTCGCATCCCCAACGTCCGAACGATTCTCCAGCCCCCTGCTGCGGTGCCAATCCCCATCGCGATGGCACAGGACACGATCACCCACGACGGCACCTCCGCGCTGGCGATCTGTCCGGCCGAGAGCAGCGCCAGCGTGATGATCCCCATGGCCTTCTGGGCATCGTTTGCTCCATGACTATAGGCCATGAAGGCAGCTGAGACGAGTTGCAGACGGCTGAACAATTGCGTGGCTAAGGCCCGCGACGTTCGGAAGAACACCCAACTGATCAGCACCATCAGCAGCAGGCCGAACAGGAAGCCGAACAGCGGCGAAATGATCATGGCCTCGAGCACCGAGCGCAACCCGGAGAGCTTGACGACAGCCCATCCGCCGTGAACCAACCCAGAGCCCACCAATCCTCCGATGAGCGCATGGGATGAGCTGGTAGGCAAACCCAGCAGGAGTGTGAAGAGGTTCCACAGGATCGCTCCGCCTAATGCGGAGGCCACCATGGCCTGCGTCACGGCGCCGGGATCCACGATGCCGGCACCGATCATCTTGGCCACGGCCGTGGACATGAACGCGCCGGCCACGTTCAACAGACCGGCCATTAGGACCGCTACCAGCGGACTCAAGACCCGCGTGGAGACCACGGTGGCGATCGCGTTCGCGCTGTCGTGCCACCCATTCGAGAAGTCGAACAGCAGCGCGAGCACCACTACCAGCAGGAGCATACCGCTCAGATCAGGCATGGCACCCCTAAAGACCGTGAGGGGTAAGGGGTGAGGGGTGAGGTGTCAGAGGGGGGGGAGACATTTTCCGGAACACATATCGTGACTCATAACCTTTTACGCCTCACGCCTCACGCCTAACGGTTCGATCAGATGTGTTTGAGTGCGATGCGCTCAAGGATATTCGCCACGTCCTCGCAGCGATCCGTCCCTTCCTCGAAATTTTCGTAGATTTCTTTCCACTTGATCACGGCGATCGGGTCCTGTTGGTGCTCGAACAGGGCGGAGACCGCATCTCGTGTCACGCGGTCCGCTTCGTTTTCAAGACTATTGACCCGCACGCCATATTCGTTCAGGTTGGCCTGGGGCTTCCCCAGTTGATCGATGCCGGCCCCCACCGCGACCGCCGCCTGATACAGAATATTCCCCAGCTTGATCGCGGTCTCCGTCGGCTTGTCCACCTTGAACACCACGAACCGGTCGGCCACCGCCTCGACCAGATCCAACACATCATCCAGGGCGCTAGCCAATCCGTGAATGTCTTCTCGGTCGATCGGCGTGATGAAGGTCTGGTTCAACCTCCGCGCGATCTCGTGGGTGAGTCCATCTCCGATATGCTCGATGTCCTTGATGCGGCGGGCCTGCTCCACGGGATTGCGAAAGTCTTCCATCATGGTCTTGAGCATCCGGCTGCCTTCGATCATGTTGTGGGCCGCCTTCCGGAACAGTTCGAAAAACGCTTCCTCTTTCGGGATTAAGCCGAACATAAGAACTCCAGTTTTGAGTAATGAGTTATGAGTCTTGAGTGTTCGGCATCTTCATCAGCGAGGGTGCCGAGTTCTTCACTGCCCAGATTGATCGTGTGACGAAGCCAGATGTACTGGGGTTCTATCACAGGCTGATCACCGACTTGTTACAGGCTTGTTAAAATTTCGTTGCGCGAGAAAACTCATGCATCGCCACTCATCACTCATGACTCGCCACTCAGAACTGCTTCAGGCTACCAGCGAAGAAGCGCCGTCGCCCACGTAAGCCCTCCCCCGAACGTGCCGAGCAGGACCAGATCCCCTGGAGAGACGCGCCCGCTGCGGACCGCCTCATCCAGCGCGATGGGGAGAGAGGCCGACGAGGTGTTGCCGAGCCGTTCGACCACCGAATAGAGTTTCCCGGGAGGGAGCCCAAGCCGGTTCCCCAGCGCGGTCAAGAGCCGGCCATTGGCCTGATGAAAGATCGCCTGACCGAGATCATGGATGCCAACGCCGAATTCTTTGAGGATCTCCAGCACCGCCTCAGTCAGCCGCTTGACCGCGACGCGAAAGAGAGGCCCTCCCTGTATGCGAATGGTATGGCGCCGGTCACGGACCGTCTGCAGACTCGCCGGTTGCCGAGACCCGCCGGCCGGCATCTCGATCAACCCATGACGCATTCCGTCCGCGTACAGGCGAACGCCCATGACCCCGCACCGTGCTCGCCCCTCAACCTGATCTCCAACCATGAGAGCGGCTCCCGCCCCATCCCCGAACAAGATCGCGGTCGCCTCGTCCCGAAGGTCAAGGAACTTCGACTTGACCTCAGTCGCCACGACCAGGCAGCGGTGAAATTGCCCGCTTCGGATCAGCCGATCCGCCATGGACAGGCCATACAGAAACCCTGAGCAGGAAGCGGCCAGATCAAACGCGGCGCAACCCTTCGCCTCCAGGGCCCGTTGCAGAAGACAAGCGGTGGAAGGAAGCGGCATATCCGGAGAGGTCGTCGAGACCAGGATCGCATCGACCGAGGAAGGAGCACACCCGCCCGCTTCACAGGCGCGACGAGCGGCCTGTTCGGCCAGATGGGAACTGGCTTGCTCATCAGTGACCCAGTGACGGAATCGGATGCCGGTGCGCCGGACGATTGCGTCCGAATCCAGACGGATCCATGGACTGAGGTCGCCATTGCTGACTGCGCGCGCGGGAAGATACGAACCGGTCCCAATGATCCTGCTCTGCCACACGCTTGGCCTCCATGAACCCCCCGAGGGATCGTGCTCGTGATTCGGCCGCGTCGATAGCGTCTCTTGCGCCATCGCGTCTGTCGCGTAGAGCGTCAATAGCGTCTTTTGCGCAAGAGACGCTGCACGCAACGACGCACGAGACGCTATCGACGCGCCTTACGGTTCACCAGGTACGATCCACGTTTACCCGAGGGTCCGGCGGGGATTATAGGGTGCCCAGGAACTGGCGTCAATCTTGCTTGGTTGCAATTCAAAACCGGATTTGCTACGCTTGTTGAAATTTACCTGCTGCAACGCACCGTATGCCCGGAGAGGGTGCATGAAGAGAACCCTTACGATTCCGACGCTTCTGCTTTTCCTCGCAGCGACCATCCTCCCCACCGGGTGTTCGAACGGCCCGAAGAAGACGTCGGCCGGTTCGCAGGCCTTGAGCGGAACGGACGAGCAGATTTTCATCGGCGATACGGTTGAAAAGAACTACGACCCGAACGTCATCATGAAACGGGCTGAAGCCTTCTTCGACAAGGAGGACTATCCCGAGGCGATCATCGAGTACCAGCATTTTCTGGATCTCCATCGCATCCACCAGCTGGCTCCTTACGCGCAGTACAAGCTCGGCGAAAGCCACTTTAAAATGGCGAAAACAATCGACCGTGATCCCGAGCCGATCTATAGGGCGCTAGAGGCCTTCGAAAAACTGCGGAGAGACTATCCTGGCAACCGGTATGACGCGGAGGCCGGGGAAAAGATTCGCGCGGGCCACGACTGGATCGCCCAGGCCCACTTCTTTGTCGGGCAGTTTTACTACCGGCGAGAAGCCTACCTCGCGGCCGCCCGTCGGTTTGAGACGATTCTCAAAGAGTACCCCGACATGCAGGTGGCCCCTGACGCAATGTACTATTTAGCCCTCTCCTATCACGAAATCGGCGCAAACGACTGGGCGCAGGAGAACCTTCTCGCCCTCGCCCAACGGTACCCCGAAAACAAGTACCAGGCGGAAAGTCAGCGGCTGCTCGCCAAGCTCCAGTCGGAACAGCAGGCCACCCCGGTCGCGCTGGCCGGAGTCTCATCCAACGGCACTCCCGCTGCGCAGAATGCTGTCGTTGCCAGCGGCCTCTCCAGATCAAACGGTTCCTCACCACAAGCGACAACTCAAGCGGCACTGACTCCGGTTGTCACCATCACCCCGGTCGTCTCCTTGACACCGGTCAGCGCCGCGTTATCCACGTCCCCTCAGGCCTCTTCCACCTCGCACAACCAGCTTGATCCCCAGACCACGCTCTGCCGTCTCGGCACCTGGTGCTGACCGGCGCGTGAAACGCACAGCTCGTCGATAGCGTCTCTTGCCCTTCGACAAGGCTCAGGGTGGTGAGCTTGTCGAACCACGCAAAAGACGCGACAGACGCGATAGCCGCGGCACGCGCTGCGAACGACGCTTTACGATTTTTAGCTGAACGGAAGGGCTTCGCGCAGGAGCTCGCGGAATGACGCCTTGATGAGCCCTTTGGCTTTGAGAAAAAACGTCTGATAGGTTTCCCGTCCCTGGAGGACATCGTAATAGAGCCTGATGACCTCCTGGGACCGGTGCATGAGGCTGTGGCAGAGGCGGGGCACCGTATAGACGATTCTGGCCATCCGGGATGCAATCCGAAACTCGGGATAGATCTCGCGATTCACGGCGAGATCGTAGTCGAGCAGGGATCGCTGCCGATCGTGAAAACTCCCCAGCACGCTGGCCGCCGCCATTTGGCCGCTTCGAACCGCGTAATAGATGCCTTCCCCAAAGAGCGGGTCCACGAGGTGGCCTGCGTCGCCGACCAACAAGGCCCGATGCCTGACAAGGGCCGTCGGCGCAGCGATCCCTCCGGCGCCGTTTCGCGAGCCATAGAGGGGCAGCGGATGACCAAACGGCTGCGGGACCGTGAGGGTGGCGAGTCCTTTCTCATCACGGACAAACCGCTCAAAGATGCCCTTCGGACTGGCCGGCCGTCCGCGGAACTCCGCGACCCCGATCGACAACCGCTCTTTCTTGGGAAAAATCCAGGCATAGCCTCTCTCTGTCGCGCCAAGATCAATGAGGACCTTTCCCTCACCCGGATAGACGGGCGTCTGGCCGATCCCGATCTCGCTCTCCAAGGTCGGCATCCTGCGCAAACGCCGCTCAGGAAAGAGGCGCTGCGCGACGACGCTGTTCGCCCCGTCCGCGCCGATCAGGACCTTTGTCCGATAGCGTCCCTTGTCCGTGACGACCTCGACCCAATCCGGACGCTCGTGAAATTCGATCGCTCGTTCATCTTCGTGGACCTCGGTACCGGCCCGACGCGCCTTCTCGACGAGCAAATGGTCGAACCGGTCCCGCATCACCATATAGGCGATCGGCCGCGAGGACTCAAGAAGGAAAGGTCTCTCACCGCGGTAGGTGAACTGCACTCCGTAGATCGTATGCTCGATGACCGTCTTAAAATCCGATTCCAGGATCTGCTCGATCCGGACCGAAAGCCCGCCGCCGCATGCCTTGTACCGCGGATGGGCTTGCTTGTCCAACCCCAACACGGCCATGCCGGCCCGGCTGAGCTCGTAGGCAGCGGTCGCACCGGCCGGTCCCATACCTACGACGAGCACGTCGTAGGATTTGGCTTCAGGCAATGTCGCCTCGATCTTCAATGCTTACGTATCTCGTCTCTTGTATCTCGTCGTTCGTCTCTCGTATGTCATCAAGCGTATCCCGTTTCTCGTGAAGTGTCTAGCTCGCCGCTCGTATCTCGCAAGGCATCTAGTGGACATTTGGCGATTTTGTGATTGGGCGATTGGGTGAAGTACAGCGGTCACTTCACCAAATCGAACTTCACCAATTCACCAGATACACGGCTTTCTATTGCCCCACATACCAGCCGATGCCGTACTGTTCCAGGAAGCTCGTAATCAAGGTGAGGGAGTTGGCGTAGATCATGACCCCCACCACCACAAGGAACACCCCGCTGATGGCCGACACGCCCCACAGGTAACTCCGGACCTGTTTGAAGTAATCGAGAAACCGATCCACGCCGAGAGCGGCCGCAAAGAGCGGAAGGCCGAGACCAAGGGAATAGAACGTCAGCAGCGTCACTCCGTCCAACAGCGCATCGGTGGTGCTGGCGTAGAGCAGGATCGTGCCCAGCACGGGCCCGACACAGGGCGTCCACCCGGCGGCAAAAGCCACCCCGATCAGGAACGACCCGAGATAGCCGGCAGGACGGCTGCTGAAATGCAGTCGCCTTTCGACCTGCAGGAACCGCAAGTTCAATACCCCAAGGAGGTAGAGACCAAAGAGGATGATGAGAATGCCGCCAATCCGCCGAATGTAATCTTGATAGACGATGAGCATCTGACCGATCAGGCTGGCCGATGCGCCAAACGCCACGAACACGGCTGAAAAGCCGGCGATAAACAGCAAGGAGTTCAGGAGGATGGATGTGCGAAACTTCTGTCGCTGGGTGGCATCCGCCAGTTGTTCGACCGAGAGGCCGGTAATATACGAGAGGTAGGAGGGAACCAAGGGGAGCACGCAAGGGGACACGAAGGACAACAGTCCGGCCGTAAAGGCGGCGAAGAGAGAAATCTGATGGATCGACTCGACCATGGCTAGTACCGTTCCAACTATCTCAACCTATTTGTTGCATACAGCCAAACTCAGGTGTCATGCAGCACATGTGAGGCGCAATGAGCTCTGACGCGTTGGAACGGCACTAGGAGGCTTTTAACAAGGTCTGGATGAGCTGGCGTGCCTCCTGGCTCCCCCAGTCCCGGGCCCCGAAGATCCGGTGTCTGATCAGGCCCTGGCGATCCACCAGAAACGTGATCGGCAGGGTTCGAGCCCCATAGGCGATTCCCACGCGATAATCGGAATCGTGGAGAATCGGAAAACTCAACCCCAACGATTCCTTGAACGGACGGGTCACGGCGACACCCTGCTGATCCGTTGAGACAGCCAGAATTTCAAAGCCCTTGCCGTTGAACTGCCGGTACAGCTGCTCCATCGCCGGCATCTCGACTCGGCAGGGACCGCACCAGGTGGCCCAGAAATTGATTAACACCACCCTTCCCTGATACTGAGACAGGGAGATCGGCTTGCCGTCCAGATCCCACAACTGGAAGTTGGGCGCAGTGGTCCCCACTCTGGGCCCGATCCGTTCCAGCACGGGGCTCGTCTCGGCCGACGCCTGGGAGGAGGGGTCGGTCGGCTCGGCTTCACACCCAACCGTCGCCAGCAGGCACGCTCCCGCCAGAGTCGCCCGAATCCACCCCCGGATCATCATGGCTTGTGGTCTGTTCATGTCAGAGGAGGAGCAGCCTGCACGGACTTGGTCCCGTTCTTCAGCAATTGGGTGACAACCTGAAGATTGTCGAGCATGGTCCAATCCCGTGGACCGATGACTTTCTCTCTGAGGATGCCTTGCTGGTCAATGATGTAGGTCTCGGGGACTCCCATGAGCTTGTATCGCTTGTCGGTTTGTCCCCAAGAATCGATCAGAATGGGGAAGGTCAGATTCAGCGCCTTGACGAAGGGGGGGATATCCTTCTTCGTGGTCACGCGGTCAATGCTGATCGCCAGAATGACCAGGCCGTCCTTTTCAAAATTCTTGTAGAGGATTTCCATGGAAGGCATTTCTTCTCGACAGGGTTTGCACCAGGTCGCCCAGAAATTCAGGAACACGACCTTCCCTCGGAAATCCGAGAGACGAATGTCTTTCTCGTTCAAATCAGGAAGCGTGAAGTCGGGCGCAACCTTGCCGACCGTGAGCGGCTCGTATTTGGAACTCTGCATCCACACGACGCCGAACACCAGCGCCAGAATTGCAATCGACACCAGGACGATCACGAGCTTCGATTGCACCCGAGGGGCTGTCTGTTCAACGGGCGTTGTCATCGATTGCTCAGCCATACCTATTTACTCGTCACGCGTCACGCGTAAGCGTGGAGGCCAGACAAGAGGAAATTCACCCCCCAGAAACAAAAGACCACCATCAGAAAACCAAAGATGGCATAGACGGCCGCCCGGCGGCCTTCCCAGCCTCTGGTCATCCTCGCATGGATGTAGGCGCCGTAGATTAGCCACACGATCAACGACCAGGTCTCTTTCGGGTCCCAACTCCAATAGCCTCCCCAAGCGTAATTGGCCCACATGGCCCCCAGGATGACGCCGAAGGCCAGGAGAGGAAATCCGACCATGATGGCCTTGTACCCCAGCTCATCAATGGTCTCCAGGTCTGGAAATGAGGCGAGGATACCGGACCGGCTGCCGCGCCGTTCGGCCCACTCTTTGAGCAGGTACATGACCCCCAGCCCTCCGGCCATCGCAAAGGCGGCATAGCTGGTCAAGGTCACCGACACGTGAATGTAAATCCAATAACTGTTCAGCGCCGGCACGAGCGGCTCGGCCGTCTGGTACCGGTAGGGAAGTAGCGACGCAGCCCCCATCGCAATGAAGCCGATGCCGACCACGAACGCGCCGATGGCCTTGATGCGGTACCGGAATTCCAGCAGGACGTAGCCGAGAATGATGGCCCAGGAGACGTAGGACATGGCCTCAAACTGGTTCGACCAAGGGGCGAAGGTGCCGGACAACTGCATGCGCTCGTAAGCCCTGGTAAAGAGCGCCAGCGAGTTGACCACCCAGCCAAAGATGGTGACAACTGTGGCCACCTGGCCGATCTGCGTCGCCCACTCATGCTCGCCCAACGCCGATCCACCACTGGGATAGCCGGCCGGCGCAAGCTGCAGGCTGGGCCGTCGCGCAACCATGTAGCCCACGTAGAGACAGAGGGCTGCCAGGTACAGCCAGAACGTCATGTCGAACAGGAACAGCGACCGCATCATGGTCTCCTCCGTGCGCTAGGGGTGAGGCGTTAGGTGTGAGGAGTGAGGGGTGATGAAACGCTAGAAGTCCGACCCTCGCCTTACACCTTACTCCTCACGTCTGTATCGCCTTTATCCGATCCGTCACCTTGCGAAACTCCTTTTGGAAATCAATCTGACTCTTGTGCGAGCTGCCGCCGATGTGAACCGTCAATCCGGTTCTGCCGGGGATCACCTTCGCCCACAAGCGCCGGTGATAAATGAACGAC
>VBOJ01000017.1 GCA_005877775.1 Nitrospirota bacterium
GTTCGCGTCGGCGATAGAGCCTGGCCGCAGACCGTCACCCAAGCTGAACGACACGTCGTAGGCCTTCATGATCTCGCAGATCTCTTCGAAGTGCTGATAGGCGAAATTCTCCTGGTGGTGCGCCAGGCACCATTTTGCGTGAATCGAGCCGCCGCGGGACACGATACCGGTCATCCGCTTGGCGGTCAGCGGCACGTACCGAAGCCGGACACCTGCGTGGATCGTGAAATAATCGACCCCCTGCTCGGCCTGCTCGACCAGCGTATCTCGATAGAGCTCCCAGGTGAGTTCCTCGGCCTTGCCGCCCACCTTTTCCAGGGCTTGGTAGATCGGCACGGTGCCGATTGGCACCGGGGAGTTCCGGATGATCCATTCGCGGGTCTCATGGATATTCTTGCCGGTGGAAAGGTCCATGACGGTGTCGGCTCCCCACCGGATCGCCCAGACCATCTTTTCGACCTCTTCTTCGATCGAGGAGGCTACGGCGGAGTTGCCGATATTGGCATTGATTTTCACCAGGAAGTTTCGGCCGATGATCATCGGCTCACTCTCAGGGTGGTTGATGTTCAGCGGGATAATTGCGCGACCTCGCGCCACCTCGTCCCGGACGAACTCCGGTGTGATTCGAGCGGGGATGCGGGCGCCCCAGGCATGGCCCGGATGCTGGACCCATCGCTGAGCATCACCGCCTGGCTGTCCACCGCCATTACCTTTGGATGATGCGAGTTCGCGCGCCGACTCGCAGGCTTGGTTCTCCCGGATGGCAATGTACTCCATCTCCGGAGTGATGATCCCCCGGCGCGCGTAATGGATCTGGGTGACGTTCATGCCGGATTTTGCCCGGAGCGGTTTGCGAATGTGTTTGAAACGGAGTCCAGCCAGTTTGGGATCGCTGGCACGGAATCGCCCGTATTCCGAGGACACCTGGGGGAGTTCTTCGACGTCGTTCCGGATCAGAATCCAGGGTTGGCGCTTGGGTACCAGCCCAGCGCGGATATCGATTTTTTCGCTGGGATCAGTGTAGGGACCCGAGGTGTCGTACAGGGTGACGGAGGGGTTGGGGGAGGACGCGTCCCCGTTCATCGTCTTCGTGGGGGTCAGGCTGACCTCCCTCATGGGCACGCGGACCCCGGGTTTCGTGCCTCCCAGGTACACTTTCCGCGAGGCTGGGAACGGTTGGGTCATGGACGTGGCGTCAGCGGAGCCCTGTCCCTTACCGTTGCCGGACCCTTTTCGTGTGGAGTCTGGGCTGCTCATAGGATGTCCTTTCTACCAAATAAAAAAGCCGCACCACGTAAGGCTGCGGCCCGAGTCGTCTTCGCTGACGACCTCTGTTCCCGCTTCCCTACGCTGGCATTATCCAGGTCAGGTTCCGAGGGTTGTCCGGTCTGTCGGACTCTCAGCCTTTTGGGAGACGTCAAACGTTAATCGTTCAACGTTAACCGCCGAAGAGTGTCCGTCGCGATTAACGGTTCACGGTTAACGAATAACGCCACCTGGCTCCCCTAGCTATGCGTGGTGATCGTATACCTAGATTTTCCACGTTGTCAACTGGCATCTCGGGCTCAGTCGCCTGACTGAATGCCACGAACGTGGGTCCATCGTTTCGCACGGGGCGTCGGAGTGGGCCATGGGGGCGTTGATTGTGCGCGTGGGTCTAGCGTACAATATCTGCCCACGACTATTGGTGAAGTCCGGTACTACCCGACTTTTTGTCATCAGAGGGATTAAGGAGTGAGGTTAGTAGGCTCCGTACAACTTCCGATCACTGACTATCTAGCGCTCTCTCGTGAGGAGCTGTTTGCGCGCACGGCGATCGCGAAACGGGCCTTGGGTGAGCAGGTCCTGGTGCTAGGCCACAATTATCAACGGGATGAAGTCATTGAACATGCGGATTTCCGAGGCGACTCGCTCCTGCTCGCCAAGCTGGCGGCCGAGCGATCAGAGCGGCCCTATGTGGTCTTTTGCGGAGTCCACTTCATGGCGGAGACCGCTGACATCCTCAGCCGCTCCAACCAAGTCGTCATACTTCCGGACATGGCGGCCGGTTGCTCGATGGCCGATATGGCCGCCATCGAGCAGGTGGACCAGTGTTGGGAATCGTTGGCTCGTCTGATCCCGGTGGAAGAAACCGTGACGCCGGTGGTCTATGTCAACTCGGCGGCGGTCCTCAAGGCCTTCTGCGGCGAGCATGGTGGCATTACCTGCACGTCGTCGAATGCGCGGGCGGTCATGGAGTGGGCCTGGGGTCGGCGCGAGAAAATCCTGTTTTTCCCTGACGAGCATCTGGGTCGGAACACGGCGAACAAGATGGGGGTGCCTCGCGAGCAGATGATGGTCTGGGATCCATTCCTGCCGAACGGCGGGAATCCGGTCGAGGCGATTCGGAAGGCGCGGCTCATTTTGTGGAAAGGTCATTGCAGCGTGCATCAGATGTTCCAGCCAGCACACGTGGACTACTTCAAGAAGCAAGATCCCGACATCAAAGTGATCGTGCATCCGGAGTGTCACGAGGACGTCGTCAATAAGGCCGACCTGGTCGGTTCGACCGAATTTATCATCAGGACGGTGAGTGCGGCTCCGGCCGGCACCGTCTGGGCCGTGGGGACGGAGCTCAACTTGGTCAATCGTCTCAAGCGGGAGCAGCCTGACAAGCGAGTGTTTTTCCTTTCTTCCACTGTCTGCCAATGTGCCACCATGTTCCGCATTGATGCCCCCCACCTCTGTTGGGCGATGGAAAACTTGGCCGAAGGACACGTCGTGAACCACATTGTCGTGCCCGACGATGACAAGGCCTGGGCCAAGATTGCCCTGGATCGCATGATGGCGGTGAGCTAACCGGATAGGTTAAGGTCGAGGTTAAGGTTAAGGCCTTACCGGATACCTGACCTCGTTGCCCTTAACCTCAGCCTTAGCCTCAACCTTCCTGATCCTATGGATTACAAGGCGACACTGAATCTGCCCCGCACGGCCTTCCCGATGAAGGCCAACCTGCCGCAGCGGGAACCGGAGTTGCTGGCCTGGTGGGAGCAGGAACACCTCTACGAGCGCCTCCAGGAAACCAAACGCGACCGCCCGCTCTATGTGCTGCATGACGGCCCTCCTTATGCGAACGGCCACCTCCACATCGGCCACGCGCTGAACAAGATTTTGAAAGACATCGTCGTCAAATCCAAGACGATGGCCGGCTACCGGGCCCCATACGTGCCAGGTTGGGACTGTCACGGGCTGCCGATCGAGCATCAGGTTCTGAAAGAGCTGGGCGACAAGAAGAAGGGCTTGGACACGCTCGCGATCCGCAAGCTCTGCCGCGAGTATGCCGAGAAATATTTTCGGATTCAGCGGGATGAGTTCAAGCGTCTGGGCGTGCTAGGGGATTGGGAACATCCCTATCTCACCATGGACCCGTCGTATGAAGCGACGATCCTGCGAGAGTTCGGGAAGTTCGTGGCAAGGGGCCGCGTGTACAAGGGATTGAAGCCGGTGCTGTGGTGTGCGACAGATCAAACCGCGCTAGCAGAAGCCGAGGTGGAGTATGAAGACCACACCTCCCCCTCGATTTATGTGAAGTTTCCTGTCGTGAATCCTCAGGGCAAGTTCCGCATTGAACAGTCGAAGGGCACACACTTTGTAATTTGGACCACAACCCCGTGGACACTGGTGGCTAACCGAGCAATCAGTGTAAACCCCCATTTCATGTACCGCCTGGTCAAAACCCCTGTAGGCGAGTTGATTATCGCACAGGATCTCATTGAGCCCTGCACGAAGGCTTTCGGGTACCAAACGGGAGACTTTGAAGTCACGAAAGGAGCGTACGCTGGGCTAGAACTCGCGGAACCCAATCCTGTCCTCTGCCGTCATCCTTGGTTGGATCTGACCGTCCCTGTCGTGCTTGGGGAGCATGTCACTAAGGAGCACGGGACAGGCTGTGTTCACACCGCTCCCGGTCATGGGCAGGAGGACTATGAGGTAGGCCAGCGGTATGGGTTGGAGGTTTACGCTCCCGTGGACTCGCAAGGACGGTTTGTTAAGGAAGTAGAGCACTTTGGCGGTCAGAAGGTCTTCGAAGCGAACGCTGAGATCATCAAACTCCTCAATAGTCGAGGGATGTTGGTCAAAGAAGAGGCAATTACGCATTCCTATCCACACTGCTGGCGGTGCAAGAACCCGGTGATTTTCCGGGCCACCGAACAGTGGTTCGTCTCGATGGACGAGAAAGGCTTGCGCAAGCAGGCGCTCGAGGAAATCGACCGAGTAAAGTGGATCCCTGCCAGAGGTCGTGATCGGATCTATGGGATGATCGAGAACCGGCCAGATTGGTGTCTGTCGCGGCAACGTGTGTGGGGTGTTCCGATTCCTGCCTTCAGCTGCACGGCATGTCGTACGGTGCTGGCCGATCCCAAGCTCATCAGCCATATCGCGGATCTGCTCGCCAAGCAGAGCTCGGATGTCTGGTTTCAGAGATCTGCAGACGAACTGATGCCGGCCGGAACAATTTGTCAGAAATGCGGCGGGAAGGCCTTTGAAAAAGAGCGGGACATCCTGGACGTCTGGTTCGAATCCGGTGTGAGTCATGCTGCGGTCCTTAAGCCTCGGGGGCCAGGCTGGTGGCCAGCCGACCTGTATTTGGAAGGGTCGGACCAGCATCGTGGCTGGTTCCACAGCGCGCTCTTGGCCTCCGTCACCACTGATGAAAAAGCTCCATACAAAGCGGTGCTGACTCACGGGTTTGTCGTGGATGGGTCGGGCAAGAAAATGTCCAAGTCAGCCGGCAATGTCGTGGCACCGCAAGATGTCATTAAGCAGTTGGGAGCTGAAATCTTGCGTTGGTGGGTTGCCGCGCAGGATTACCAAGAGGATCTGCGAATCTCTCAAGAAATCCTGAATCAGCTTGTGGAGCAGTACCGGAAAATCCGCAACACCTGCCGCTTCCTGTTGAGCAATCTCTATGACTTTGATCCGGCTTCCCACCGCGTGCCCTTTGAGCGCTTGCCGGAGCTGGACCGTTGGGCCCTCATGAGGCTTCATCACGTCGTCACCAGGATTCGTCATGCCTACGAAGCATTCGACTTCCGCCAGATTGTGCACGAGATGGACTACTTCTGTGCGGTGGACATGAGCGCGATCTATCTGGACATTTTGAAAGATCGCCTCTATACGTTTCGTAATGATTCTCCTTTGCGCCGAAGCTCGCAAACCGTGCTGTTCGACGTGCTGGTCGCGCTCACAAAACTCATGGCGCCGATTCTAAGCTTTACGGCTGAGGAAATCTGGCGGATGCTGCCGGACGGCGTGCGGAGGAGTTCGGAGACGCCTAGCGTGCATTTGGCTTCAGTTCCAGAGCCCGATCAAAAATGGGCGGACGCACAACTGGCTCCGCGTTGGGAACGGTTGTTGTCGGTGCGAACCGTCGTGCAAGGTGCCCTGGAGATGCAACGGCATGAGAAAGTCATCGGCTCGTCGCTGGAAGCCAAAGTCATGCTCCAAGCGGAGCCGAAGATATTTGACCTCCTTAAACAATATGAGGCCGACCTGCCCTCTCTGTTCATCGTTTCCCAAGTTACCTTGAAGCAGGTGACCAATTTACCCACGAAGGGCCACCTCTTGTCAGATCCTTCATTCGGAATTGGGGTCGATGTCGCCAAAGCGGAGGGCCTGAAGTGCGAGCGGTGCTGGAACTATCGGCGGGCGGTCGGAACGTTCCCGGAGCATCCGACCCTGTGCGACCGGTGCATCGAGGCAATCCGGTGATGCCCGGGGCGACGCGGTATGCGTTCTTGGCTCTGGTGAGCGCCGCCACAATTCTCTTGGACCAAGCGACGAAGCTCCAGATCATGCAGACCATGCGCCTGCATGAGTCCATTCCCGTCATCCCGAATTTCTTCAGCATCACGTACATCAGAAATCCTGGGGCGGCTTTCGGAATTCTGGCCTCCAGCAGTAATGGGTTCAGATTGCTGTTTTTTGGGTTCGCCTCGCTGTTTGCGTTGGTACTCCTCGGAACCATTTTTTTCCGCCTGCGCCACGATGACTGGGTTGGACAACTCAGCATCGCGGGGATCTTCGGGGGAGCGATCGGTAACCTGCTGGACCGGGTACGTTTTGGGGAAGTCATCGACTTCCTGGACTTCTACATCGATGCCTATCACTGGCCCGCCTTCAATGTGGCCGATGCCGCCATCAGCGTTGGCGTCTGCTTTCTGATCGCGCACTTCATGTTTGAGAAGCAAAAAGAAGCGGGTCCTGTCACCAGCTCGCCACCCTAGGAGCACACCCGGCTCGTGGCCCCCTCACGTGGATACCTGCCTATAGGTTCATCGGATGGCCCACAGCACCGCGAGACCGATCACAATGCGGTAATAGGCGAAGACCCGCAAGGTATGCCGTTGGACAAATGTCAGAAATGCGGCGATGACGGCCCAGGCAACTATGAAGGACACCAGCAGTCCCAGGGCCAGCCACACAAGATCCTCAGTCGTCAGGAGTGCGCTGGACTTCAGAAATTTGTACGTAGTCGCCGCTATCATCGTGGGCAAGGCGAGAAGAAACGAATATTCCGTGGCCCTCTCGCGATCCATGCCGGCAAGCAGCCCGCCCACAATCGTTGCCCCCGACCGCGATATTCCTGGAATAAGCGAGACACATTGGGCGAGCCCGACCCAGAGGGCGGTCGTCACGCCGATCTGCTCCAGCTGTGTGATACGAACACGGCTTCGCCTGGCTTCGACTCCCAGAATGATCAGCCCGCCGATGATCAACGAGGCTGCAACGGTGCGGGGATTAAATAGGTGGGTTTCGATCCAGCCGTGTGCAAAATACCCAATGATGCCGGCCGGGACAAACGCGACGCCAAGCCCAACGAGAAACCACAGATTGCGCTGCCTGTCGGCCGAATGTTGGAGGAGCGAGCGCCATCCTTGTCTCCCGCCGCTCATTTTGCGATGTGCCCTGATCAGGGCTCGAAGGGCGGCCTGTTCCTGTGCGGCCTTCATCAGGAAGGAAGCGAGTTTGTCGCGTTCGTACGCAATGACTGCCAGGATAGCACCAAGCTGAATGGAGATCTCGACGGTGCCTGCCACGGCTCCCGTAAAGCCAAGCGCGTGGCCAACCAGAATCAGGTGTCCGGTGGAGGAGACCGGCAGAAATTCGGTCAGCCCCTCTACCACACCAAGCAAGACCGCCAGTTCGCGACCCCATTCCTTCATGGACGTGCTGGCTTCAGAGGAAAACATCCGCTCGATGTCCAGAAAGCAGGCGGGATGATCACAGACTCCGACCGCCGAGTCAAGTGAGGCAGATATTCTGCGCTGATCATCCTGTCGACGGTTTAAAACTGTTGACAAAGCGGGACCAATGGACTAGAGAAGGAAGACGCGTGCCAGCGAGGGCCTTCACGGGCTGGCGCGATTCCTAAGACAACCAATTGTGAGACGAAAGAGATCGAAGAGGGGGAGGCTTGCATGAGGCTGTCTGTCGTTATGGGAGTCGTCCTGGTGGTGGCGATGATGGCTGGCGGATGTGTCAGCACGAGCAAATATACCGAGGCTGTCGCAGAGGCTGAAGCAGCGAAGACCGACCTGGAAACCACGCGGGCGCGCAAGAATGCCTTGGAGCAACAGGTGAAGACCCTGAAGGATTTGAATTTGAAGCTGGCCAGCGAGGCCCAATCGGCCAAGGATGAGTTGCAGCGTATTGAGTACGGCCGTGACAAGGAGCGGGCGAGTATCGAAGGACGGACGAAAGAGCTGGAGCAGAAGATTAAAGACCTGACCGCTCAACACAGGTCCTTGCGGAATGACTATGAGGAGGTCAAACGACACAATGAGACGCTCAAATCTCTGGTCAGTCGGTACCAAAAGGAATTGAAGGACCAGCGCGTGGTGGCGCCGCCCTCGCCGCGCCCGTCTGCCGTCAGCCCGTCGCCCCCCTCTGCTGGAGGGGTTGCGCCGACCAGCGTGCCGGGGGCCCAGGCGAAACTTCCGTCCGACCGGGACTCTGGCGTGCCGCCGATGCCAGCGCCGCCTCCTCCGAAGTCCAGCCTTGCTCAGCTGAACGTCAATACCGCCTCGGCGAACGATATGGTGCTGTTTCTTGGACTCACGAAAGAGGCAGCGGACCGGGTGGTGGCCAATCGCCCGTACAGAATCAAAGGGGAGTTGGTCGCCAAGAACGCCTTGCCCAAAGAGACCTTCGACCTGATCAAGGACAAGATTACCGTCGCCCCCTAACCGGTTTTGCCGGAGAAGGGAGGGCACGGCTCGACTATAATCAGCTATATGAAAAGGAAAGGCCATTCGCCTGGAACGGCGAATGGCCTTTTGCTTTAGGAGAAACCGAGGTGAATATCCGGCAGGCTCCTGGTAGAATGAACCTGGAAATCCGGGCGGGCTATCCTCTGGCAATCAGGGAGTCGCATGCGTAAGGCAGGCTGGATCGTAAGCGTCTTGGTGGTGGCGCTTGCCATTGCGGGCTATGTGTTTTTCAGTGGCGAACGAAAAGTCCCCATCCGGTATAAGACCGCGCCTGTCGAACGGGGACCGGTGGTCTCGGTGGTCACTGCGACCGGGACGATCAATCCGGTCGTCTTGGTTCAGGTCGGAACTCAGGTGTCAGGGATGATTCAAAGCCTTCACGCCGATTTCAACACGATCGTAAAAGCCGGCGACGTGGTGGCTCGGATCGATCCTGCTCCGTTTCAAGCTCGACGGGATCAAGCAGCGGCCAATCTTCAAATGGCCAAGGCCAACGTCGCAAGAGCCCGCACCGATCTCGCTCAGAGAAAGCGCGAGCTGGACCGTACCCAGTCGCTCATCAAGCAGCAGTTCGTGTCACAGAATGAGCTCGATGTCGCGATCACGGCCCATCAAGGGGCGACGGCACAGCTCGAGTTGGCGGAGTCCCAGGTCAAGCAGGCTGAGGCAACCCTTAACGCGGCTGAATTGGATCTGAAGTACACCGTGATTAGGTCGCCCGTCAACGGCATCGTTATCGCGCGGAACGTGGAGGTCGGCCAGACAGTCGCCTCCAGTTTCGCGACCCCCAACTTGTTTCTCGTTGCGCTCGACCTGACAAAGATGCAGGTGGATACGAATGTCAGCGAGTCCGACATCGGAGGGATCGCGGAGGGCAAGGAGGCCGCCTTTTCCGTTGACGCCTATCCGGGACAACAGTTTCAGGGTCGGATTCGGCAGGTTCGGAATGCCCCCATCAGCGTGCAGAATGTAGTGACCTACAATGTTGTGATCGGCGTTGACAACCGCGATTTGCGGCTCAAGCCGGGGATGACGGCCAATGTGGCGATCATCGTGGCTCGCAAGGACGACGTGCTGAAAGTACCGAACGCGGCGCTCCGATTCACACCGCCGAAATCAGAGTACGCGATCAGTGGAGCGCCAGGAGCGAACGTGGCCCAGAGCGACCCAGGCTCGAAAAGCGCTCGCCCACTCCTCACCGGTGGAAATGAGACTGTGCTGTCGAAGACGGTGTGGAAGGTGGGGCTCTCTGGCGATCCGGAGGCCGTGCCCGTCCAGCCAGGGATCTCGGACGGAAGCGTGACTGAGATCGTGGGTGGCGATCTGAAGGAGGTTGACGCAGTGATCGTCGGGATTGAGTCGTCAAGGGCGGACCGAAACCCTCAAGCATTGCCACCCGGGTTTGGATCGGGGCAGCGGCGCTCACGCGACCGTGGCCTGTGACAAGCAATGGTTGATGGCTAATGGCAGAGGGACCAAATCAGAGCATTGATCATCAGCCATCAGCGGTTCGACAGGCTCACCGCCCCGAGCTGGGTCGAGGGGCCGTCAGCCATCAGCCATTTTCTGACCCGGCCAGAGCCCCGCTGATCGTCTGTAAAGATCTTTCAAAGATTTATCGGCTCGGCGACGTGGAAGTACCGGCGCTCCGAGGCGTCAACCTGGAGATCCAACGTGGCGAGTTCGTCGCAGTCATGGGTCCCTCCGGGTCGGGAAAATCGACGTTGATGAATATTCTGGGCTGTCTGGATACTCCCACGACTGGCAGTTACTGGCTGGATGGAAGGGAGGTGGGGCGAGAGGGGCAGGATGAGTTGGCCGAGATCCGGAACCGACGGATCGGATTTGTATTCCAGAACTTCAACCTAATCCCAAGAACCAGCGCATTGGAAAACGCCCAACTCCCGCTCTTCTACAGGGGGATGCCTCTCCGCAATCAGCGGGCAGGGGCAGCAGCAGCGCTCGCCCGGGTGGGGCTGTCAGGGCGAGAAGATCATTATCCGACCCAGTTGTCTGGAGGTCAACAGCAGCGAGTAGCCATCGCGCGAGCACTGGTGTCTTCCCCGTCGATCCTGCTGGCCGATGAGCCGACCGGGAATCTGGATACAGAATCCAGCCGAGGCATTATGGAGGTGTTGCAGCGCTTGAACCAGGAAGATGGTCTCACCATCATCCTGGTGACTCACGAAACCGACATCGCCGCCTACGCCTCGCGTGAGATCCTGATGACGGATGGGCAGATTGTGCGTGACCGGTGGAGGGTCTCCGCTCATTCCGCCCGAGCCTCGGGGGGGGTGGTGAAACCGTGAACGCGTTCATTCTGATGACGGTCATGACCGCGTTCCGCATCCTTGGTCGTAACCGACTGCGAGCCGGCCTCACGATGCTGGGGATTATCATCGGCGTGGGAGCGGTCATCGCACTGGTCAGTATTGGGCATGGAGCCAGAGCCGCGGTCCGTGCGCAGGTTGCGAGCATGGGCACCAACGTGATCATTGTCCTGCCGGGAGCGACCACGGTTGGAGGCGTGCGGGGCGGGCAGGGTGGGGCGGTGACTCTGACCGTGTCGGATGGGCTTGAGTTAAAAAAGAAGATTCCGTTACTGAGCGAGACCGCCTGGGCGAAGCGGGACGTGATGCAAATCCTCTATGGGAACCGGAATTGGAACGGCCCTGTGAACGGGATCTCGCCTGGCTATTTGACGATCAGGGACTGGTCCTACATGAGCGGCGGGCCGATTACTCAGGCCGATATGGATTCCGCTGCCCGTGTCGCGCTGATTGGACAGACGGTGGTAGAGAACCTGTTTGAGACCGGAGAGGACCCCGTTGGCGCGACGATCCGACTCAAGAATGTGCCGTTCCGAGTGATCGGAGTCTTGGCACCGAAAGGTCAATCAGCTCAAGGGTCTGACCAGGACGACATCATTTTTATTCCCTTCTCGACTGCGGAGCGGAAAGTATTCGGCACTCTATTTTTGGGCTCGGTGGGTGCCCTGTTTGCGTCAACCGACCGGCCGGAGGATCTGCCGGAGGCGGTGGAAGCAATCCGTCAGGTATTGCGGGCCCGCCACCGTCTTCAGCCGGAACAAGGGGATGACTTTACCATCCGCACCCAGGTGGATATCGGCAAGGTGCAAGAGGGCACCAGCCAGACCCTTACAATCATGATGTTTGCCGTGGCCTCGATCTCGCTGCTGGTCGGTGGGATCGGGATCATGAACATTCTCCTGGTGTCAGTGACCGAGCGGACTCGTGAGATCGGCGTGCGAATGGCGGTGGGTGCCAAGCGGCGCCATATTCTGATTCAGTTTCTGATCGAAGCGATGACGTTGAGCCTGGTCGGCGGAGTAGTAGGCATCGGGCTGGGCATCCTGGGGGCCCGGGTGACGACGGCTGTCGCCGGCTGGCCGACGATCATCTCGCCTGAATCCATCTTGGCAGCGTTCCTCTTCTCGCTTGCCATCGGGCTATTCTTCGGTCTCTATCCCGCCAACAAGGCGGCGCGCCTGAATCCGATCGAAGCCCTGCGGTACGAGTAAATTTCAAGCGATGTCGTTGTAGCAGCCATGAATGATAATGGTTCTGTCAAGGACGCCTCGTGGTCATGGTCCTACTGGTAGTGGCTCCAAATTGCTAGGGAACACAAGCCTAGCAGGTAAGGCATGTCGGTGAGCTCATACGTGTTTGTAATTGTCCTTGGTGCGTTCCGTATCCTGGCTCGTAATAGTTTACGGGCAGGCCTGACAATGTTGGGGATCGTTGTTGGCGTCGGTTCTGTTATTACTATCGTGAGCATTGCACAGGGGGCGCGCTTTAGCATTCAAGCTCACGTAGCGACTGAGGGACTCAACATCATCTACATCCTTCCAGGTGCTCATACGCTCGGTGGAGTTCGAAGCGGGTTAGGGAGCATGGTTACCTTGACGATGCAGGATGCGCAGGAATTAAAGGCGAATTTGCCACTCCTGCTGGATACGTGCTGGTCGAGGCGCGACCCGACGCAAGTCATATACGGGAACCAGAATTGGCAGACGGGCATCTTCGCAATTTCTCCCAGCTGCCTTGCAATCAAGAACTGGTCTTTCGTCGGCGGTGGCCCAATTACTCAAACCGATATGGATTCAGCGGCCACAGTAGCAGTGCTTGGACAGACCGTAGTGGAAAACCTCTTTCAAGCGGACGAAGAGCCGACTGGATCGACCATTCGTATTAAGAATGTGCCGTTTCGGGTGATCGGAGTTTTGGCTCCCAAAGGCCGTGCTCCTGGAGGATATGACCAGGACGATATTATTTTTATTCCGTTCTCAACAGCTCAGAGAAAGGTACAAGGTGCTCGAGCAGTGGAAACAATTGCCGCATCAACTCACCGACGTGAGGACTTGCCTGAGGCTGCTGAACAAATCCGAGAAGTTTTGCGGACACGTCACCGTCTGCAGCCAGAACAACCAGACGATTTCGTCATTCGAACCCAATTGGAAATCGAAAAGCTCTACGAAGGTGCGAGTAAGACACTCACCCTGTTCTTGCTTGTCGTCGCTTCGATTTCACTGCTCGTCGGTGGAGTTGGCGTCATGAACATTCTGCTGGTGTCGGTGACCGAGCGGACCCGTGAGATCGGCGTGCGAATGGCGGTGGGTGCCAAGCGGCGCCATATTCTGATTCAGTTTCTGATCGAAGCGATGACGTTGAGCCTGGTCGGCGGGGTAGTAGGCATCGGGTTTGGCATCCTGGGAGCCCGGGTGACGACGGTTGTCGCCGGCTGGCCCACGATCATCTCGCCAGAATCCATCCTGGCAGCGTTCCTCTTCTCGCTTGCCATCGGGCTGTTCTTCGGTCTCTATCCTGCCAACAAAGCGGCGCGCCTGAATCCGATCGAGGCCCTGCGGTACGAATAGAAAGAAAACGGCTGGTCTGACGGAGGGCGACCCTGCCGGGTACCCGTTGCTCAGCTGAATGCAACGGGTGAATCGCGATAATGCGTTGACCTCTCTCAGCTTCCGGTCTTACTATTGGCCCCTGCGCCTTATCGGACTAGGCGGAACGGCGCAGGGACAGCCTCATTCGTACTCTACCTGTCGTTCCCGCTATCCCGGCGGCCTTCGAGGCTCATCCCTCCCATCCCAGCCTAAGGGAGAGGGGGTGGAGGACCAGCGGGTCTCCGTTGCATCAGCGTGGAGAACTCGCAATGGTGCTCCGCCTCACCAACCTTGTCGGATCGATGGGAGGCATGTTTAGAAGCTAGTGGCGTGATCGGGTTCGGTCCGGTGCAGAGGTGGACTGGAGCGACACTTCGATGCGGGGATGAGCACGGTCCCGGTGCTTGTACAGGTGGATTTCCAGGACCCGATTATCGTTGATGCCGAGTGCCTCGCAGAGAGCATCTTGCGCGATCTTGAGCCCGCCATCCACGTCCCGGCGCAGCGGCGAAGTGAAATAGAAGTGAATGGCGAGTGCGAGAGAGTCCGAACGAAGAGTTCTGAGCAGGTCATTCCGGTGGGCGCAACGTGCAAGGGTCACGAGAACTTGTCGAGCTGCCGACATCTTATACCCTCGACCAGCGGCTGAAAGGACGCGCCGACCGTTCACCGTGGCGTACTGGTGATTGATGCTGGGCGGGACCGGCAAGGTCACGGCCAGCCGGTCAGTTGAAATGGAAGCCTGTGCAAGTGAAGCTGGCGACAGCGCCGGCATGTGGGAGACAGTCGTCAAAACAGGGCGTCGGGGCTGGCGAGGGACAGGCTTGAGGGGTGCTTCTGCAAGGCGACGTTGATGCGGGGCGGCTTGAGCAAGGTGGGCTGTAGTCTGAGGAGAACGGTAGGACGTCAGGCGGACAGGAACCGGTTTGGAACGGGATAGATTTCTGCGAGACGAGTGTGGCACCAACCAGCGACCTCAGGATGCTCAAAAAGGCTATCCAACGCGGCCGCAGGGCAGTCCATCCTCCGGAGTGGGTGGGATGGTCCCTACTGCGGCCGTCCACCGAGCACCTTCTGAGTGTGCGCGGTGCGGGAGCACGGGGAGCATCCCAGCCGTCCCGTCCCCCTTTTTCAGCATCCTGCTAGAGGAGGTTCAAGATCTTGCTGAGATTCTGCTCGTACTTGTCTTCGGTCTTGCTGACGTACCGCCGCCACTCGGCGGGGTTCCAGACTTCCATGCGGTGGTAGAGGCCCACCAGCACGATTTCCTGTTCCTCATCGACCTGAACGACCTTGCGGAGCCGTCCTGGGATCAAAACCCGGCCGGCTTTATCGACATCCGACGTGCCGGCTTCGGACACTACGAAATGCATGAATAGGCGGCTCTGGTCTTCGTCCAGTTTGGCTTTGGTGCGTTCGAGCACTTTCACCCATTCGGTCGAGGAATAGATCCAGAGCGACTGTTCCGGTCCCTTTAGAAAGACGACGCCCGTTCCTTCGGTCTCCAGTTGCTCTCGGATAGGAGGGGGAACAATGAAGCGGCCCTTCTCATCCACTTTGCACAGATACTCACCTGCGAACATGGTGTGCCTCCCTCTTCAGCTTCCTCGACGACGCGCGGTGGGCCGCTGCCGGAGCCACTGTTCCAAATCTGAACGCACGAATCGCCATTCCTTCCCAAGTTTGAACCCGGGCATTCGACGAGTCTGGATATATCGGTACAGTGTACGAGGGGCGATCTTGAGATACCGACAGGTCTCGGCCACAGTGAGCAATTCGTCCTTGGATTGTTGGGGCATCGCTGATCACGTGGGAAACGAGCAATAGAAATCCTACCGGAATAATGAAAATCACCCTGCCGCCATCCTAGGAAGAGGCCCGAAAAATGTCAAGTGATTTTTGATGACATTGCATGTCAATCTATGTCAGTAGAGTCCATTTCCGTCATGTCGTTCCCGCCTTCTTCGAGGGCTTCGTCGAGGTCATCGCCGAGATCCTCTCCCATTTCGCGCCCCATCTTCTTCATCAAGCGAGCCATGCTCTTCGGATCATTCTCGTCGAGGTCGCCGAACTGGCTCGGGTCGGCGAGAGCCTCGAGGCGGGCTTCTTCCGATTTTGGAGCGGCGAACCTGGACATGATCCGCTCAAGTCGCGCGCTGTGGCAATACTTGCACGCCGGTGGCGTTTGGTTGCTCAGGCTGAGGATGAGCACGCTGTTCCGATTTCCACAGTCTGTGCAGCGATATTCATAGATCGGCATGGTCTTCCTCGCAAGAAGGGAGCTTATGGCCTATGGCTAAAGGCTGATGCACAGATCGAAGAGCGTATGGCTTATAGCCGATGCGCGTCATCGCGTGCGGCGCCTGCCCGCCGCACAGCTTCGGCAGGCGGGTCTTTCGCGACAGACCGGGACCCATTGCATCCTGGAGGGCACCCGTTGCAGTCCCGGAGCAACGGGTCCCCGGTGCCACGCTAGAGACGCACCACCTATCGGCCATTAGCTCTTTCGCTCAGATCGTGCGGGCCAATGTTCCGACATAGACATCGGCGGCGCCCGCTCTGCGAAGCGCTTTGGCGCATTCGTTGACGGTTGTTCCCGTGGTCGCGACATCATCCACGAGCAAGATCCTCTTTCCGGCCACTTCCTCAGGGCGGAGGACCACGAATGCGCGACGGAGGTTCCTCAGACGAGCCCTCCGGCTCAGCGCGGTTTGCGGCTGAGTCTGGCGGACCCGAATCAGGTTGCCATACGAGAGCGGGAGTCGGAGCCGACAGTTGATTCGATCTGCCAGCAAGAGCGACTGGTTGAACTCTCGCTCCTTGAGACGAGAAGGATGTAGTGGAACGGGCATCAACAGATCGACCTCTAGAGGAAGCGGAAGAGCCGCGCTCATCAAGGAGCCCAATGCATCGGCCAGCGCCACTTTCCCGTGATACTTGAACAGACGGATGGCGTCCCGCAACGGCGGCTCGTAGGGGTAGAGCGACCAGGCTTGCGTGTAGGCCGGGCGGCGTATCCGGCAGGCGGCGCACAGGTGATGGGGACTGTACAGCAGCGCGACCGTCGAAGCAAACGGACGACCACATCGAGGGCAGGACGGTCCGTTGAGGGGATGAATGCTCTCCCAGCAGGGCTGGCAGAAGAAGGGGACCGAATCGTCGGCTAGAGCCCTCCCGCAGCTTGCGCACTCAACCGGCAAGACCACGTTCAGCACCCGTCTGATGAGGGCGGCCATGGCTGGCATGGTGATTCGCTTGGCGGAATATATGAGGGCTGACAAGGTCAGAAGTGTACTCCTTGCCGGTGTTTTTAAAGAATTCCCGTTCGCGCTGTCAAGCGTGCACGCCGAGAGGGGGAAAGAGGATGGCTGAACTGCCCTCCCGGGGCGCGCGCACCTCCAGCGTTACTCGACGTTCGTGAAGCGTCTATCGCGTGCCGCGACTACGCGTGGATAGCGTCTTTCGCGTCTCTCGCGAAGGACCGAGACCGGGGACCCATTGCTCCGAAGAATGCAATGGGTGCCCTGCTGCGCGCCACCAACGCGATGACGCAATAGACGCAAAGGACGCGTGGCGCGAGTGACGAGCGACGCAACCAGTGAGGGAGAGGGTGAGTCACGGTTCTTGTGAGCGGTTGGTAGGTTGTGATATAGGACTTCCCGGCTGTTCTTGGCATCGGCCGTCGGGAATGACGCGCCGGTGACATGACACGCACGATATATGGGCGCGCAAGAGTGTGGTCAAACTCGACCATGTCTGTAAGGAGTATGTGAAGGGGAGCACCGTGGTGGTGGCTCTCCGGGACGTGACCCTTCAAGTACCGAAGGGGCAGTTTGGGGCGTTGATGGGGCCGAGCGGGTGCGGGAAAAGCACCCTACTGAACCTTGTGGCAGGGCTCGATGTTCCCACCTCGGGTGAAATAGTCCTTGCGGGCCGATCCACAATGAACTTCTGCGATGCGGAGTGGACGCGGCTGCGCAGAGATCTCATCGGGATGGTCTTCCAGACCTTTCATCTCATCCCGGGGCTCACCGCCTGGGAAAATGTCGCCCTTCCGCTGTGGCTTAAGGGTGAGACCGGAAAAACGGTTCGGACCCGCGTGGCCGAGAGCCTGGAAACGGTCGGCCTGCAACCGCGGGCGCACCACCGGTCCAGCGAGTTATCGGGAGGCGAACAGCAGCGTGTGGCAATTGCCCGCGCGTTGGTGCACCGGCCAGCACTGATCCTGGCTGACGAACCGACCGGCAATTTGGACTCAAAGAGCGGGGGGGAAGTGATCGGGCTGTTGCGGACCCTGTCACAGGAATTCGGGCAGACCGTCCTGTTGGTTACCCACAGTCAGGAGGCGGCGCGGCAGGCCGATGTTGTGCATCTGATGCGGGACGGTCAAGTGGAAGGTATGAGCTAATGGCGTATAGCATGTGGGTGGTGCGTCTCTTGCGTGGCACCGGGGACCCGTTGCGCCGGGACTGCAACGGGTGCCCTCCAGGATGCAATGGGTCCCGGTCTGTCGCGAAAGACCCGCCTGCCGAAGCCGTGCGGCGGGCAGGCGCGGGACGCGACGACGCGTATCAGCTATAAGCCCTAAGCTCTTCGACCTGTCCATCAGCCATCAGCCATAGGCTCAGGAACGTATGGATCTCTCGACCACCATCGCGGGAGTTCGGTTTCCAAGCTGCTTCATGAACGCCGCGGGAGCCCGTTGCGTGACCGGGGACGAACTGGACGCGCTGGGTCGCTCTCGCTCCGCTGCGATCGTGACCAAGTCGATGACGCTCGCACCTCGCGACGGCAACCCTGAACCCAGATACTATGGCTTTCCGGCTGGTTCCATCAACTCCATGGGGCTGCCCAACCTGGGTTACCTGGCCTACGCTCGTATCATCCCGGAACTCCGGAAATTCGGGAAGCCGATCATTGCCAGTGTGGCCGGCTTCAGCGAAGAGGACTTCGTGATCATCGCCAAGGTCATCAACGAAAGCCGGCCTGATCTGATCGAAGTCAATCTCTCCTGCCCCAATATTCCCGGGGAGCCGCAGATCGGCTATGACCCGGACGTCTCGGCGCGACTGCTGAAAAGGGTGCGGAACGTGGTGTCTGTGCCCATGGGCGTGAAGCTGCCTCCCTATTTTGATCCGGCCCATCAAGAACGGATGGCGCAGGTGCTGGAAGGAGTCGGCGTGCAGTTCCTCTCGCTGATCAATTCGGTAGGGAATGGTCTTGTCGTGAATCCGGACGAGGAGCGCGTGGCGATCAAGCCGAAAGGCGGGTTCGGCGGACTGGGAGGCCCGCTGATCAAGCCGGTCGCCCTGGCCAACGTGCGCGCGTTTTGGAAGCTATTCGGCGGCCGGCTTCCGATCATCGGAGTCGGCGGCGTGGTCAACGGGACAGATGCCTTTGAGCATTTCCTGTGCGGGGCCTCGGCGGTGCAGGTCGGGACAGCACTGGTTGAAGAAGGGCTGGGGGTGTTCGAACGGTTGGAGAACGAACTCGCGATGCTGCTGGCCCGGAAAGGGTACGCGTCTCCCTTAGCCTGCCGTGGGAACCTGAAGGAACTCTGAGGCTGCTATCGTGAGGCGAAGCTTTTGGGTAAGAGGCGCAGGAGCAGGGCCTGACGCAGGAGTTGAGCCACGTTTCGCACTTTCAGGCGTCGCATCAAATTGAACCGGTGTACCTCGACGGTCCTGACGCTGATCGCAAGCTGTTGAGCAATTTCGCGATTTGTGAGTCCCTGCGCGACCAGGCGAAGAATCTCTTTCTGACGCGGCGTCAAGCTCCGGCTTGCGTTGCCCTTCACTGCAAGACGTCCTTTCTGTGAACTCCGCATGGTGTTTGATCCGGCCTGTGGTTGGTCTTTTGTGGCGAAGGCCTAGGCCTATGAGAAAACCCGACGACTGCCATACAGTCTAGCAGATACGCTTCCACTCTGTAAACTTATTCCTCTAAGCAGTTTCGTCAGGGGCTGACGGATGCTTGAAGCGCTTCGTATCATCGGCCGATGTCACTTCATGGAGCGGCCCGTCCGCACCACTCTTACTGTTTTGGGGATTGCCCTTGGTGTATCGGTGTCGGTTGCCATTCGGACGGCGAACGTTGATGTACTGAGGTCGTTCGAAGACACCGTCAATATGGTGGCTGGTCGAGCAACCTTGCAAGTGTCCGGTGGGGAGCTCGGATTGGACGAGAACATTATCGCTGTTCTCAGAAGCCACCCCGATGTGGCCTCCGCCAGCCCGATTCTTCATCAGTCGGCCAAGGTGGTTGGTGGACCGAATGACGGTAAATCGCTGATCGTGATGGGACTCGATCTGCTTGAAGCACGCGAGGCCAAGGGACTCAGAGTCCGCGGCGACGGCCGTGACGACGTGCTACCCGTTGAGAGCCTGCTTGCGGCGGATACGATCTTTGTGGGAAAGCGGTTGGCTGCGGAATGGGGACTCCAGGTGGGGACTGCTCTGGACCTCCTCGTCGGGATGCGCGCGCACCGCCTCGTGATCCGTGGCTTGCTTGAGTCTGAATCGGGACTCCCCTCGGCGTGGGAGCACATGGGGGTGATGGACATCGCGGCGGCACAGGCACTCTTAGGACTGGTAGGCCGACTGGACCGGATTGATCTTGTGACCGAGGCCGGCCGTCCTGTGGAGAAGGTCAGAGAAGAGTTGCAAGGGCTACTCCCATCGTCCTTGATGGTGCGCCGCCCTTCACACCGCAATGAACAGGTCGAACGGATGGTGCGGGCCTTTCAACTGAATTTGGCGACATTGGGTGGGGTTGGACTGTTGGTCGGTCTTCTTCTCATCTATAACACGGTGTCTTTTGCGGTGGTTCAGCGTCGGCGCGAGATCGGAATTCTCCGTGCCCTGGGTATGTCGCGCCAAGGCATCAGCGTCCTGTTCTTAGGGGAGGCGGCGCTCATGGGTCTTCTCGGCGGTCTAGTCGGTAGTGAAGCCGGAGTCCTGCTGGCGCGCGCGCTGGTGACTGTTCTCAGTCGAACCGTCTCGGACCTCTACGTGCCCGTCGCGTCAACGTCCGACGGAGCTATGGTTGTGTCTCCTGGTTTATTGGTGAGCGGACTCGTGCTGGGCCTCGGAGTGTCTATGCTGGGTGCCATGGGTCCTGCCGGAGATGCGAGTCGGACGGCTCCCGCTCGGGCCCTGGCGCCCGGCGAGTACCAGGACAGTCAGGAACCGCGCGTCGCCCCGCTGGCCTGGGTCGGCTGTGGGTGCCTGGTCCTGGCCGGTGCGTTGGCCTTGCCGGGGCCGGTCCAGGAACTGCCGCTCTTCGGCTATGCGTCCGCGCTGTGTGTACTGCTCGGGTTGTCATTTCTGGCTCCTTCGGTTGTGCGCGGGGCCTGTGCACTCGTCCGTTTGAACCGAGAGCGGATGCAGACAGGGCGAGGCATTGGCATGCTCGGTCGCATCGCCATCGAGCAGACTGGGCGCGCGCCGGGGCGCGCCGCCGTCACGGTCTCGGCGCTGATGATCGGGATCGCCATCATGATGGGCGTGGGGATCATGATCCAAAGTTTCCGCCACACCGTGGAGATCTGGATTCATCAAACCATCATGGCCGATCTGGTTGTCGCGCCGACCGCTTGGCCTCAGGAGGACGAAAGCGGAATGCTGGCGAAGCGAGTGCCACGGTCATGGGCTGGGGCCATCGCGTCGGTTCCCGGCGTCGCAGCGGCCGACACCTACCGTCAGTTGACCATCGAGATCAAGGGGCGGCCGCTGTCGCTCGTTTCGCGAAACCTGCGCCTGCACGCGGAACGCAGCCGTTACCTGTTTGTCGCCGGAGACTCTGCCGCGACTTTACACCGGACGGTCGCTGCCGGCGGCGTGATTGTCTCCGAGGTGTTGGCGGAGACGTTGGGCGTCGGCCAGGGCGACACACTCACCTTAATGACGCCATCAGGCGAACAGCCGTTCCCGGTGATGGGGGTGTTTTACGACTATGCCACCGACGGGGGGAAAGTCGTGCTGGATCACACCCTCTATCGCCGACTCTGGCAGGACGATACGGTCACGGTGATTCCGGTCTATGTGGAGTCTGGAGCTGATCTTGGTGTGGTGAGGCGCCAAATTGCCGAACGTATACGAGCTGGACTGGGGCAAGAAGTGCCTCTGGTCGTGATCAGCAACGCGGAGTTGAAGGCAGAGATTCTGGCCATCTTCGACCGGACCTTTACGATCACCTATGCGCTCGAGTTTATTGCGGTCGTGATCGCGTTGCTGGGCATCGTGAATACGCTGCTGACCTCGGTCCTGGAGCGGCAACGGGATCTGGCCACCCTGCGGGCGGTCGGTGCGAGTGCACAGCAGATCAGACGACTGGTGCTGTGGGAGGCCTGTTACCTTGGTCTGTTGGGCGCGGCGATGGGGGTGGTCGGGGGAGTGCTTCTCTCCGTGCTGTTGATTGAAGTGATCAACAAGCAATCTTTTGGTTGGACCATTCAGTTTCAGCTTCCCGGCAGGCTGTTCCTCGAAGCGGTGGGGCTTGCCCTGGCAACGGCACTCGCCGCCGGCTACCTGCCGGCTCGCTGGGCCGCCAAGCAGCCGGTTGTCGATGGTCTTCGCTATGAATGACCGACGACCAGGAGGTCGTCTTTCGTGAGGCGTAAGGGGTGAGGGGAGCGTTCAGCGCATGCTGTGTCATCGCGTCTGTCGCGAAAGACCGGGACCCATTGCATCCTGGAGCAATGGGTGCCCCACGAAAGACGCATTCTGGCGCCTGACGCCTCACGCCTCACGGAGTTGGTAGTCGACTTCGAGTTCGAACCCCAGGTCCGAGATCAGGTTCCAGACGTCGCGGGCTGGTTGTCCGGGAGTGGTGAGATAGCCGCCGACGAACAGGGAATCAGCAGCGTACAGGGCCAGCGGTTGCAGCGTTCGGAGGTTGAACTCCCGTCCCCCCGCGATTCGAATTTCAGTGCGGGGATGGAGGAACCGAAAGAGGCAGAGCACCTTGAGGCATCGCTGCGGCGTGAGGTGCTGGCAGTGCTCCAGGGGAGTCCCCGGAACGGGATGCAGTGTGTTGAGCGGAATCGAGTCCGGTTTTACCTCTCGAAGCGCCATGGCAAGCTCGATGACGTCGTCGTCGCTCTCGCCCATGCCGATAATGCCGCCGGAGCAGATTTCCAGGCCGGCCGCCCTGGCATGGCCGATAGTCGTCAGCCGGTCCCGGAACGTATGGGTCGTGCAAATCACCGGATGATAGGCCTCGCTGGTGTTGAGATTGTGATTGATGCGATCAACGCCCGCCGATTTCAGCCTTCTGGCTTGCTCCTCGTTCAAGAGCCCGAGTGAGCAGCAGACCTGGATCGGCACCTCCTGCTTGATGGCCCGCACCGCATCGGCAATCTCGGCGATTTCTCGGTCAAGGGGGCTCCGGCCGCTGATAACGATGCAGTAGCGCTGGGCCTTGGCTGCGGCGGCTCGCCTGGCTCCTTCCAGCATCTGCTCCGGAGGCAGGAGGCCATACCGTTCGATCGCGGCGGTGGAGACCGCGGATTGGGAGCAGTAATGACAGTCCTCCTGGCACGCCCCGCTCTTGGCATTGAGCAGCATCTGCAGTCTGACTTTTCTTCCGAAATAGCGCGCTCGAACTTTGAAGGCAGCGTCCAACAGTTCAAGCAGTCGGTCATCCGGCGCCCCGAGCACGGCCAAACACTCATCGCGCGTCAACGCTTCGTCGAGGAGGGCTCTCTCTGCCAGCACCTGAAAGTCCGTCATCATCTCTCTCCGTTCTGCTCGTCTCGTTGTCCCATTGCCTAGTGCCTCTCGCCTCGTGCCTTCCCTAGACGGTTTCGTACGGTGAGGCGATGCCCTGGTACGGAATGGATCGAGCGCGTGAAGCCTCGCCGTTGCCCTGGGATTCCGGGCTGGCGGTGTCCAGCCAGGGGAGCGCCACATAGGTGTTCCACAGTCCGCAACGCCGGCATCGGCCAGACCACTCGCGAGACTCGTCGCGGCAATTGGTGCAGAGATAGGGCACCACGACGCGCTTTTTGAACCCCAACGCCTTCTTGAGCTCTTCGACGGCCTGCTCCATCAGTTGCTTCCGCAGATAGAGGTTGGCCATGATCTTGTGATAATCCGCCATCTGATCCTGAGGTCCCTCAAGGGTCGAGAGAAGGTCGAATGCTTCGTCAATCATCTCCAGCCGGTAGTAGAGTTTTCCCAGATAGAATTGCAAAACGGGGTTCTGCGGATCCCGTTGGACGGCTTCCTGGTAGACTCGGATAATTTCCCCTGGTTCTGCGGAGTCCAGGTAGAGCTCCTCCAGCCGGTGGAGGATAATCACGTTTCCAGTCTTGCGATAGACCTTTTCAAGAATCTCCGCCGCGTTCTTCGTCTTGCCCTCGCGAATGAGGATCTCGCCCAGGCCGATGTACGCGGGCAGGAAGGTTCTGTCTCGTTTGATGGCTCCGCGGAAATAGCGGCGGGCCTTTTCCGGGTGTCCCCGCTCAAGGAGTTGCCGACCGACCTCGTAGGTGATTCCGACCAGCAGGCTCGCCTCGGCGCGCCGATCTTGGTCGGAAAGATTGGCTTTCACCAAGCGGTGCTGGATTTCCAGCGCGTCGCTCCATTGCTCCAGTCGGATGAACAGGTCGCGCTTGCGCATTGATGCCGTCAGATTGGCCTGGTCCAGGTTGAGGATATCCTGAAGCGTCTGCAGGGCTTCTTCGAACCGTTTGGCCCCTTCCAGGTCTTTCGCCAGCTCCAGGAGCACCTCGACGTTCCGCTCTTCGAGCCGGCGCGCGCTTCGATGGAGCCGGATCGCCTCCGCATAGTTCTTTTCAGCCCGGTAGATGTTGCCAAGCCAGAGCAACGAGTCGATGCGGTTGGGATCAAGCGCCAGCGCCTTTCGGAACAGGCCGATCGCCTCGGCGGTCCGCTTCGACAGGAACGCGTGGGTCCCCTCACGATGCAAGGCATCGACCTTCTCCTCCCGCCGGCGCAGCCTGGTATGCCGCCAGTTTGCGATCAGGTGTTTCGTCTCGCGCACTCCGACCAGCAATGTGACGATCAGCGCGCCGGTTGCCATCGAGAGGAGGACCAGAGAGACGGGGCTGAGGTCAACGCTGGAAGTCGGGCCTGTCCTGATGCTGATTTCCCCGGGATTCAGCTCGTGGAAGTACCCATAAATAAAACTGGCCACGATGACCAGAAATACTGTCAGCAGAAACCGGAGCATGCCCTATCTCCCTCCTCGCGCCCGCGCGGAGCGAGTTTTGGTCGGACGCAGAGAAGCCACCGCGGAAGTGGACAGTTGTGTCGGTAATCGCACCCGCTTCGCGTCCCCCCACAATTTCTCCAGCCCGTAATGGTGACGAATGTCGGTTAGGAACACGTGGACCACGACATCACCGAAATCCATCAGTATCCAATTCGCGGTCGAGGCGCCCTCAATGCTGAGGGGAGAGACGCGCTGGGTGGCAAGCACGCCGTCGATGTAGTCGGCGATGGCCCGGACCTGCCGCTCGGATTCACCGGAGCATAGGACCAGATAATCGGCGACGGAGGTCAACTTGGCGACAGAGAGGATCAGGACGTCGTGCGCTTTCTTCTCGAGGGACGCCCTGGCGATGGCAAGGGCTTTCGCCTTTGACTCCAGTGTGATCGGTATCTCCTTTAATATAAGCCAAAGCGGATTATATAGGATTCGACCGGGGCAGGCAACAGATCGGAGAGGCTGAGTCGGTTTTTCAGCCGGCGTCGGATCTCAGAAGCAGAGACGTCGCAGGGTGGGAGACGGAGCAGGGTGAGCCCGATGCCGTTCGGGATCGGGATGTCCAGGCGGTCTTGCATCCGGGCATCCAGCGCTGCGAGAGAGGCTCGTTCGATGGCGGGAAGAAGCGGCATGTGGCAGAGGGAGAGAAACTCAACGCCGGGGCGCGAGACGACGACAAAATGGCAGGACCGGAGGAGGTCCGGTGCCTGTCTCCAACTCGGCAACTCCAGAAACGCGTCAAGCCCGATGATGAAGAACAGCTCCGTCGCTGCTCCGTATTCTTCCTGGAGCGTATAAACCGTGTCGATGGAGTACGACTTCGTGGCTTGTCGAACTTCCACGTCGGAAATCGCGAAGGAGGGGTCGGCTTCGATGGCACGGCGCACCATTTCGAACCGGTGTGTGGCTGGCGCCAGGGACTCCGACGGCTTGTGCGGGGGATCACCAGACGGAATGAAGACGACGCGATCGAGGCTGAGCCGATCCCGAGTCTGAACCGCGATCGCGAGGTGGCAACGGTGAATGGGGTTGAACGTTCCGCCGAACAGGCCGATTTTCATAAAGCGTGAGGCGTGAGGCGTAAGGTGTGAGGCGTGGGTGGGTCCATGGCGAAGGACATCACAACTTCAAAATCGCCAAATCACCAAATCACAAAATGACGAGGTTGTCCCGGTGGATGACCTCGTCATACTCTTGTTGTCCCAGTGCCCGGTGAACCTCGGCTGTCTTGAGTCCTTTGATCCGGTTCAACGTGACCGAGGAAAAATTAACCAAACCCTTTGCGAACTCTTTCCCCTCCCGGTCGGTACAGGTGACCGCATCGCCTGGGTCAAAGTCTCCGGTGACGGCGATGATCCCCGAGGGGAGCAGGCTTTTGCCCCGACGGACGAGCGCCTCCACGGCGCCCTCATCGAGGGCCACCTGACCTTTGGCGCGCAGGGTAAACGCGATCCAATGTTTCCGGCTGGTCAACCGACGGTTGCGCGGCAGAATGAAGGTCCCGGCGCTGGCTCCCTCAAAGACCGCTGGAAGCAGCCCTGGTGTTTCCCCGTTCATGATCAGCGTCGCGAGGCCGTACTCGGCGGCTCTCTTAGCGGCTTGGATCTTGGTCGCCATACCCCCCGTGCCCTCGAAACTCTGGGAGAGGCCGGCGCGCTGTTCGATGTCCTGGGTGATCTCAGTGATCAGCGGCATCAGGGTGGCGGAAGGGTTCCGGCGGGGATCTTCGGTAAACAGGCCATCCACATCGGAGAGAATCACCAGCAGATCGGCATCCACCAGGTGAGCGACCTCTCCCGCCAGCGTGTCATTGTCGCCGACGCGGATCTCGTCCACGGCGACGGTGTCGTTCTCATTGATGAGGGGAATCACGCCCAATTCGATCAAGGTGGTCAGCGTATGGCGTGCATTCAGGAAGCGCCGCCGGTCCGCCAGGTCTTGGTGCGTGAGCAGGATCTGGGCAACGGTTCGGCCGAGTCGCTCAAACGATTTCTCATAGGCCCACATCAGACGGCTCTGACCCACGGCAGCCGCGGCCTGCTTGACGGGCAGGCTCTTGGGATAGCCCTTGAGCCCCAGCTTCTTGATGCCGGAAACGATCGCGCCCGAGGTGACGATGACGACCTCGCGGCCCCCGTCCTTAAGGGCGGAGATGTCGTTGGTCAATCGGTCAATCTGATCGAGCCTGAGCCCCGATTCTCGGGAGGCCACCAAACTGCTCCCGATCTTCAGGACGATACGTCGGGCCTGCTTCAGGAGTTGGTCGCGCATGGCGCCCTCCTCAAGGCGTCAACACGTTTGCCCAGGAAGTTGATGAGCGTATCGAGTCCTTCCCTGGTGACGGCGGAGATCGGGAACAGTCGGAGACGGCGCCGTTTGCAGTAGGCCAGCAATTGATCCAGGCGCGCCTGGTTTCCGCTGATATCCAGCTTCGTCCCGGCCACGGCGAACGGTCTGGCTGTCAGGTTGTGGTCGTAAGCGGCAAGCTCCTTTCGCATCGCCTCGAAACTGGCCACCGGATCGTCGGACGTCCACTCCGAGACATCGACAAGGTGAAGCAGGAACGAGGTGCGTTCGATATGTCTGAGAAATTGAAACCCCAGCCCCTTACCTTCGTTGGCTCCCTCGATCAGGCCGGGAATGTCGGCAACCACGAAACTGCCGTCCTCTCCCCAGCGAACGACTCCGAGGTTGGGTATGAGGGTGGTAAATGGATAGTCCGCGATCTTGGGACGCGCCGAGGAGATAGCCGCAATGAGCGTGGATTTTCCCGCATTGGGCAATCCCACCAGCCCGATGTCTGCCAGCAGTTTGAGTTCGAGCCTGAGACACCGTTCCTCCCCTGCTGTTCCTGGTTCCGTATGGGTCGGCACTCGGTTCGTCGAAGTCGCGAACTGGGCGTTGCCCCGACCGCCACGTCCTCCGCGTGCCACCACCTGGGTCTGTCCCTCAGCAGTCAAGTCGGCCAGGACCTCGCCCGTGGTGTCGTCAGCGATCACCGTGCCGGTTGGCACGGGAATGATCACGTCCTGCGCAGTGCGTCCGTGTCGGTTTGATCCTTCGCCTGGGCCGCCGGGTTTGGCCTGATAGTGTTGCTGATAGCGGAGGTCCAGAAGGGTGGTGAGACGTCGCGAGGCGACTACGATCACGCTCCCACCGTTCCCGCCGTCTCCCCCATCTGGTCCCCCGTGCGGAACGTACTTTTCCCGTCGAAAGCTACAGGCACCATCCCCGCCCCGGCCGGCTTTCACAAATATGCGGACTTCATCGACGAACATAGCACACCCCAAAGCGTCGTGCGTCTGTCGCGTCTATAGCGTTGATAGCGTCATCGCGAGAGACGCAACGAAGCGAGACACGCAATAGACGCAAGTGACGCGTAACTAAGGTGGAGCCGGGAAGACGCCGCGTGCGAAGTCGGATTAGGAGGGGGGTGACGGCGGATAGACGCTGACTTTTCGACGGACCCGCCCCCCTTCGAATTTGACCACGCCGGAAAGGCGCGCAAAGAGGGTATGGTCTCGTCCGAGGCCGACGTTGAATCCTGGGAAAAACTTGGTTCCCCTCTGTCGGACGAGAATGCTACCGGCCGTGACGTGCTCTCCGCTGAACGCCTTGACCCCGAGGTATTGAGGGTTACTGTCTCGGCCATTCCGAGATGAACCGCCGCCCTTATTGGTTGCCATACCTCGCTCCTTCTAAGCCCGGACTATTCATGATGGTTCGTCGCGTTCCACCCGTTGCAATCCAAGAGCAACGGGTACCCGGCAATCGAGTTGCGAGACGGGCGCGCGGAGCCACGAGGGAGGGAGGCATACTCCCTGGAGTACGTTGACCGACTGAGTGGCGAGCCCGCCCGCCTGGTCGCCTGAGCGAGCGACCAGGCCGGGACCCATTGCTCCAAGATTGCAATGGGTGCCCAGCAGGGAATCCGCGATTGCAGCAGAAGCGTTCATGAATAATCCGGGCTAACTCGACGCTGTTTCGATGCCCTTGATCCGGAGCTGCGTAAACCCTTGACGGTGGCCTTTGGTGCGCCGGTAGTTCTTCCGCCGTTTCTTTTTGAAGACCATGATGGACCGCGTTCTTGCCTGTTGCATAATCTCGGCGTTGACGCGAGCCCCTTTGATCAACGGATGCCCGAGCACAAGACCAGCATCGCTCTGGACCAGCCGCACTTGGTTCAACTCGACCAGTGCACCCACTTCACCAGGCAGGGTCTCGACCCGGAGGACCGTCCCTGGTTCTACCCGATACTGCTTGCCCCCGGTTTCCACAATCGCGTACATACCTTAGATCTCCTGCAAAGTGATGACTTTTATCATGGGCATTTGAAGGGTGTCAAGTCATGTTGCAGGTTGCGTATGAGGCCTATAAGCTGAGCGCGGCTCGTGCTTGAAGAATGTGCCATGAGGACGGCGCGCGTTGACAGAAATTCCGGGGCGCTGATATGCGTCTCTTGCGTGCGGCGTCTATTGCGTCTGTCGCGACGTCGCATTCGTTGACATGAATTCCGAGGCACTGCTATAGTGCCTTTCGGGTTATGCTGCAACCAAGCGAAAAAATCTGGATGGATGGATCGTTCGTCAACTGGGCGGACGCCTCGGTGCATGTCTTGACCCATTCGCTTCACTACGGCCTGGCCGCGTTCGAGGGAATCCGCTGTTATAAGGGTCGCAAAGGCTCAGCCATCTTTCGCCTCCGCGAGCACGTTGACCGCCTGTTCGAGTCGGCGCACATTGCGATGATGCAGATTCCCTATGAGAAGAAACAGGTCACGGATGCGATCGTGGAAACGGTTCGCGTGAACCGGCTGGAGGCCTGCTACATCCGGCCACTCGTGTACATTGGCTACGGTGCGATGGGGCTCTATCCGGGAGAGAACCCCATTCGCGTGGCGATTGCTGCCTGGCGGTGGGGCACCTATCTTGGGGACGAGGCGCTCACCAACGGGATCAGGGCGAAGGTGTCGTCCTTCACTCGCCATCACGTGAATGTCGCCATGACTCGGGCGAAGATCTCCGGCTACTATGTGAACTCGATCCTGGCGAAGCGCGAAGTCAAGGCCGACGGATACGACGAGGCGATTCTGCTGGACGCAGATGGCTATGTCTCGGAGGGTTCGGGGGAGAATATCTTCATTGTTCGTAAGGGGCAGTTGAAGACGACGCCGCTTACGTCTATTTTGGAAGGCATCACTCGGAACTCGGTCCTTCAGCTGGCGCGGGAACGGGGCATCCCCGTGGTGGAGGAGCGATTTACCCGGGATGCGATGTACGTGGCTGAGGAGGTCTTCCTGACCGGTACGGCTGCGGAAATTGCGCCCGTCCGTGAAATTGACGGCCGCCTGATCGGCACCGGCAAGCCCGGTCCGGTGACGATGGATCTGCAAAAGACCTTCTTCGAGATCGTGCGCGGCGAAGATCCTTCGCACGAAAGCTGGTTGACCCGCGTTTAACTCCCTTCCGTTCAGCCTTCAGCAGTCAGTCATTAGCTTTCAGCGAGTCAGTGCTTGTTCTCCAGTTCTTTTGGTTTATCCGGTTTGTCTCGTTCAAACCATAGAGACCAAGCAAGGCGAACCAAACGAACCAGGCGATCAAGGGCTGACGGCTGATAGCTCTATGCGCTAGGGTGTAGTGGGCGTTGGAGGGTTGGCTTCTCCGGAAGGCTGCGTCTGCGAAGGTTCCTGTGGTGGGGCGGTAGGCTGCGAATCGGATGACTCCTTTTTGTTGAGGTCAATGACGGTTGAGGAGAAGGTCCGTTCTCTCGAGAGCACCGCGAGGCCGAGCGAGGTCAACATAAAAATGATCGCCGCTGCCACTGTCACTTTGCTGAGGAATGTGCCAGGCCCTCGGCTACCAAACACCGTCTGGCTCGACCCTCCAAAGGCAGCTCCGATCTCGGCTCCCTTGCCCGCCTGAAGCAAAATAGCAGCGATCATCAATAAACATACGGTGACGTGGACAATTACAGCCAAAGTGTACATTCCGTTCCTTTTTCCGTCGCTTCCCTATCCCGCCACGTTCTGCGCGAGGCCTATCATCTTAGCAAAGGACTGAGGATCCAGACAAGCCCCTCCGACCAGGGCGCCGTCAACTTGGTCTGACACCAGGAACTCCCCGGCATTCTCGGGGGTCACGCTTCCACCATAGAGAATACGAACAGGTTTGCAGGCCTCTGGTCCCCAACTGCTGGCCAAAGTGGCGCGCAGGGTTTTGTGAACCGCCGCGGCCTGGGCAGGCGAAGCCGGGCGGCCGGTCCCAATCGCCCACACCGGCTCGTAAGCGATCGTGATCATGCGGAGCTCGTCCTTCGAGATCCCATCCAGGCACCGGAGGAGTTGGCCGGTGACCACCGTTTCCGTTCGTCCACCCTCGCGGTCGCCCAGGGACTCTCCCACGCACAGAATCGGACGTAATCTGTGACGGAGGGCGGCCCGGATTTTTCGATTGATCCCTTCGTCGTGGTCCCCGAAGTGTTGCCTCCGCTCCGAATGCCCGAGGATCACATATTGACAACCCAGTTCTTTGATCATGGGAGCCGAGATTTCCCCCGTGAAGGGCCCTTGGTCTTCCCAGAACAGGTTCTGCGCCGCCAGGATGAAAGGATGGGGGATAGGCATGGCTTGGCCGGCAGCCTGTAGCGCGGTAAAGGGTGGGGCCAGGACGACCTCGACGTTTCCGGGTTCAGGAACCAACTTCATGAGCTGCTGCACGATCGCTGCTGCTTCTGTAGCAGTTTTGTGCATCTTCCAATTGCCCACGATGAGTCGTCGCGGCACAGTACCCTCAGTGAAATTAGGAAAGGGGGGAAGAGCGGGAGGCTCAACTGTCTCGATTCGGCAGCGCCACAAGTCCGGGAAGCTGCTTTCCCTCCAAGAGCTCTAGGGCCGCACCTCCCCCAGTGGATATGAAGGTCATGCTCTCGGATTCGCCGGCCCGGTGGACAGCCAATGCCGTGTCTCCTCCACCCACGATGGTCAGCGCGTAAGCGTTGGCGACCGCATGGGCCATGGCAAAGGTGCCCCGCGCGAACGCGTCTATCTCGAAGACACCCATCGGTCCGTTCCAGAGGATCGTCTTCGCATTCTGCACCGCTTCGCTGAACAACTTGACAGAGGCGGGGCCGATGTCCAGCGCATACCAGCCCTTCGGGATTTCCTGAACGGGAACGAGCTTGGTCTCGGCTCCCAGCTCTCGACTGTGCGCCACGACGCAGTCCACGGGCAGGTAAAACTTGACCCCACGAGAGAAGGCGTGTTCCTGGATGCCCCGGGCAAACTCCAACATGTCATCCTCGACCAACGAGTTACCGATTTCCTGCCCCATTGCCTTGATGAAGGTGAAGGCCATGCCTCCGCCGATGATGACCTTATCCACGCGCTTCCCCAGGTTCTCGATGATCTCGATTTTTCCGGAGACCTTGGCTCCTCCAAGAATGGCCACGAATGGGCGAACCGGATCGGCGACAGCGCCTTCGAGGTATTCGATCTCCTTCTTTAACAGATATCCGGCCGCCGCGACCTTGATAAACTTCGTCATGCCGACGATCGAAGCGTGGGCCCGATGGGCCGCTCCGAAGGCGTCGTTGATATAGACATCCCCAAGGGAGGCTAATGCACGCGAAAAGTCCTCGTCGTTCTTCTCTTCTCCGGGATGGAAGCGCAGGTTCTCCAGCAATAGGACATCGCCGGGCTTCATCCTCGCCACCAGTGTTTCCACGGCGGGGCCGATACAGTCAGGGGCAAAAGTGACCTCTTTGCCCAGGAGTCGCTGGAGCCGTTTGGCGATCGGCGCGAGGCTGAGCTTCGGATCCGGCTTGCCCTTGGGGCGACCGAGGTGCGAGCACAGAATGACCTTGGCGCCCTCATCTACAGCGCGGTTGATGGTGGGCAGGGTCGAGCGGATGCGGGTGTCGTCCGTGATCTGGAGCGCGTCATCGAGGGGAACGTTGAAGTCGGCTCTGATGATCACGCGCTTGTTGCGAAGCTCGACGTCCTGGATCGTCTGTTTGCGAAGGTTCATCAGTGCTCCTTTACCACAACCCCTGGCCCCGGCTCGTGCCCTGTGATCCTGCGGACGGTTGGCGCGGAGAAAACTGTGAGAGGGGAAAGGTCGTCAGGACCTGGCCGCGATCAATTTGATCAGATCGCGGACGCGACACGAATACCCCCACTCATTGTCATACCATGCAATCACTTTCACCATGCGGTGTTCCAGGACTGTGGTCAACGGCGCGTCCAGGGTCGCGGAGTGGGGGTCGCCGTTCTGATCCACCGAGACGATTGGAGCCTCGGAGTACGCCAGGATTCCTTTCAGGGCGCCCTGGGACTCTCGGCGGAAGGCAGCGTTGACGGAGGCGACGTCGCAGTCCTTCTCCGTTTCCACCGTCAGGTCCACTAGCGAGACGTTGGGCGTGGGGACGCGGATTGCCATGCCATCCATTTTGCCTTTGAGCTGGGGGAGCACCAAGTGCAAGGCCTTGGCGGCGCCCGTGCTGGTTGGAACCATCGAGATGGCTGCCGCTCGAGCGCGGCGCAGGTCTTTGTGCGGCAGATCCAGAAGCTGCTGGTCGTTCGTGTAGGAATGAATGGTGGTCATCGCGCCGTGGCGGATGCCGAAGTGGTCCAGGAGCACCTTGGCGACCGGTGCCAGGCAGTTGGTCGTGCAGGATGCGTTGGAAATGATCTGGTGTTTGTTGGGATCGTAGGTCTGTTCGTTCACGCCCAACACGATGGTGACGTCAGGGTCCTTGGCCGGGGCCGAGATGATGACTCGCTTGGCGCCGGCCGAGAGATGGCTGCCAGCCCCTTCACGGTCCGTAAATCGACCGGTTGATTCAATTACCAGATCCACGCCGAGGTCTTTCCAGGGCAACTCTTTGGGATCCTTCTTGGCCAGGACGGTCAAGGACTTGTCGCCCACAACAAGCTGATCGCCCTGGGCCTCGACCTCCGGTTCGAGCCTACCGTGCACCGAGTCATACTTCAGCAGGTACGCCAGTGTCTTCGCGTCTGTGAGATCGTTGATGGCGACGAACTGGAGGGCTGGGTCATTCAGCGAGGCCCGGAGGACGTTCCGACCGATCCGTCCGAACCCGTTGATGCCGATACGGATTGCCATGGTGGATCTGCTGCAGCCCGAGAAAAAAGATGCCGGCTGCAAAACAACCGGCATCGAGCGAGCCATACTACTCAGACAACAAAAAGTTGTCAAGCAGTCGGAGTCTCGCCGGGCGACTCAATTCCGCCTCAGAATTATGGTGTCTGGCTGCCCGCTCCTGGCCGCTTGCTTGGGTATTCCTTCTGCTGTAGAGTCCACCATCTGTCCCTTCAGAGCCCTCTGTTCCCCCGGACATATCGTGTCGGCCCTCTGACCTTTCGGAGCGCCGCCGGAGGCAATTGGACGATGGATGATCGGTCTCTCTTGCAGCAAGCCATGAGGGTGTTGGAATGGGAGCGTGTCCTCGAGGTGCTTGCTGGGCAAGCCCGCTCCAGCATGGGAGCCGAGCGGTGCCGAACTCTCCCGCTTGAAACGGAACTCGATGCGGCTGAGGCCAGGTTGCAGGAGACCCGCGAGATGGTGAGTTTGGAGGAACGTGGTGATCCCTTTCCCTCTCTCCCATTCCCCGATCTAAGGCAGGCTCTCGGGCGTGTGGCCAAGGGCGCGCCGCTGGAGCCCCATGAGCTACGGGATGTGTCTCTCGTGCTGGGGCTCGTCGCGGAAGCAGTGCGGTATCTCAGGCAGCGCCGCGAGCTCGTCCCGGCCCTCTGCGCAGTAGCAGCCACGCTCGACGAGATGAATCAGGGACAACAGGTGAAGGCGGCGATCGATCGGGCCGTTGACCAGGAGGGCAATATTCGCGAGTCGGCGACGCCTGAATTGCGCCGCTTCACCCACCAGACGCAGGATTTGAAGCAACAGATGCGCCACCGGCTTGAGACGATCCTGGCTTCCAGACGGTATGCCGATGTCCTCCAGGAACAGTACTTCGCCCAACGCGAGGGTCGATATGTCGTACCGGTGAAGGCTGAGATGCGTGCGAAGATTCCCGGCATCGTCCACGATGTGTCGGGCAGCGGGGCGACGGTCTTCCTGGAGCCGCGTGAGCTGGTGGAGCTGAACAACGCGATCAAAGTGGCGGAGTTGGAGGTCGCGCGAGAAGTCCGGCGGATTCTTCAGGAGCTCTCCGCGCTGGTGGCGAGTCATGCGCCGGCGTTGCAGAACTGGCTGGAGGTGCTCGCGACCCTGGATTGTATTGCGGCCAAGGCCTCGTTCAGCCGTCTGGTGAAGGGACAGCCGGTTGCGCTCAATAGCCGAGGTCGCATTGCGTTGAGGCAGGCGCGCCACCCTTTACTGATGCTGGCGAGAGAGCAGGTCGTGGCGAACGACATTCTGGTGGATGAGCTGGTGCGCGTGGTGGTGATCTCCGGGCCGAATACGGGTGGAAAAACCGTCACGTTGAAAATCGTGGGGCTCTTTGCCCTGATGGCCCGGGCCGGACTGCAGCTTCCCTGCGGGGCGGACTCCGACATGGCGTTGTTTCCGGAGGTCTATGCGGACATCGGGGACGCGCAGGACCTGGTCAAGGATCTCTCCAGCTTCTCGGCCCATATCACTCAAATGATCCGGCTCCTGGAGCAGGCGCCGCCGAACCATGAGACGTCTACGATGGGGGAGGAATTGTCCAAGGCCTTGGTCCTGTTGGATGAGCCCGTCACCTCCACCGATCCGGCTGAAGGGGCGGCGCTGGCCGAAGCCTTGCTCATGCGGCTGTCGCGCCTGGGCATGAAGGTCGTGGCGACCACCCACTACAACTCGCTCAAGGCGCTGGCCCAGACGACGCCAGGCTTTATGAACGTCAGCGTGGAGTTCGACGTGACCACACTCTCGCCGACCTACCGTCTGATCATGGGCATGCCGGGCAAATCCTCCGCGATCGAGATCGCCGGCCGACTGGGAATGGATGAGACAATTCTGGAGCAAGCCCTGGGGTTGCTCGACCGGGAAGACCGAGCGTTGGAGCAGATGCTGGGCGATCTTCAGGATAAACAGCGTCGCCTGGACGAGGATCGCGCGCGCATCGGTGAGCTGAGAGCCGAGGCCGAACGGTCTGCGAGGGAGGCAACAGAGATCGCGGACCGGCTGCGCCACTCCGAGCGCGAGGAGCGCAAAGGGGTGAAGAAGAAGCTGGCCGACGAACTCCTCCGGGCCCGGGCGCAGGTTCAGGGCATCCTGAGCGGGCTGAAAGGCGAACGGACCTTGATCAAGGCCCGGGAGGGGAAGCAGCGGCTTGCCGAAATTGAGGAGCAGGTTCGTGCCCGAATAGCACCGGCTGGAGAATCGGTGCCGGTCGATCAGCTCAAGACCGGCGATCGGATTGAGATCGTCAGTCTCGGCGTGACTGGTGTCTTGCTGGAACCGCCCCAGGGGAAAAAACGGGTCCGAGTCCGTGTGGGAGAAACCGATATGTCGGTGGCCGTGACAGGCCTCATCGGCCTCGCCGGCACCGCCAGCGGGGAAGACTCACGAACTTCTCGGAGCAGTCGACCGGATCGATCCCTACGCCCGGTGGCGACTGACGACCGAGAGGCTCCCACGGTGCTGGATGTCCGGGGACACACCGCTGAGGAGGCATTGGACCTCACGATCTCGGCGCTGGATCGGGCTGCGCTGGCTGGTGCTCCCTTCCTGCGGATCATTCACGGCCACGGGACCGGACGGCTCAGAGCAGTCCTCAGGGACTACCTGAATGCGTCACCCTACGTCTTGACCTTCCGAGCCGGCGAGCGTGCCGAAGGGGGGGATGGAGTCACGATCGTGGAAGTGAAATAGTTCACAGCAGCACACGATTCTCCTTTCTCACTTGGCCGGTCAAGGTCACATTCCTCACGCTCTGTTTCTTCGGGTACTTCAAGAGAGCCCGGCACCATTTTTTAAGAGATCTCGCTCTCGTTGGTGGATTTGGCGCCGCTGCTGGTGGAAACCAACCAATCACTTCGAAGTCGGCCAAGAGCATCTCTCCGCAGATCAACGACTTCTGTCAACCGTACATGGCACCTCCTTTGCCTTCTTTTATCCAGACGGAACAACCTGAGAAGACCATTACCTACTTCCTCACGGAACGACGGCTAACTGAGACCGAGCAGCCGTGAGTAAATAAAAAAAGGGGAGGTCACGATGAAGCGCACGTTCGAACCGGTCGACTTAATGGTCGTGGTAGGCATCTGCGCCACGGTGCTGGCGGGCTATCTGCTGTATATGGCGACAAACGGGACAATTGGAGCTGGAGCGGCGACCCCGGTGTCCGTCTCGATGGGTCAGACGGCAGACATTATGGACGCGATGGAGTGGGTCCAGCCGGCCCTCGGGCAAGCCATCGTGGACGATTATTTGCTCGGGCGCGAGGTCTCCGCCCAGAACATCGCCGCTGCAGCGGAGTTCAACCGGGCCACCATGATCGGCCACGGGTTGCAGAACTCGCCCTTCGAACATTTCCAGAGCATCAGAACCCATGCGGCTGATGTTGAGGCGGACCATGCCGCCCGTGTGCAGTTTGTATTGGGGCGCTCAATTGTGGGCTTTACCGCGCGTGGTGTCCGGACTGGAGTCCTGTCGCCTGATCGCCTCTCGGGTGAGTACAACCGACTCATGATCGCCTTCGCGGAAGCAACGGGACATCAGATGGACGAAGAGTTCCAGAACAATCATCAGGCCAATCTGGGGTGGGCGATCGTGACGGCAAGCCAGGACCGGGATCGGATCGTGGATCGCAACCAGGAGCGAATCGGGACGGCAGTTGTTCGGGTGACAAAGACCCAGGATGGCTACCAGGAAGCGGAGGGAACCATGCAGGGCCAGATCGCGGCCCTGGCCATCGCCTCAATCCACACCGAAATGCAGGCCGATCGCTTTGCTCGGTTAGCCACAGCCGATGGCACCGCTCAGCAGCAGCCACTTCGGCAGACAGAGCCACGGTCGTGGCCGGAGATTCCGCTCGGCGCCCTGTTCGCCGCCTCGACGGGGTTAATCGGACTCTTCCTTGCCGGACTCTTCATGCCATCGGTCAGACCTGAGGCTCCTACCGTGAGTCAGGTCAGGCCAGAACCGGCCGGTCAGGTCTATCGCAAAACTGCATGAGCGCGGTTGCGCCCGGTGCGCGGCTTCGTGCCGGGCGCAATCCGTCATGAAGAAAGGTGTCACCATGTCAACTTGGGGAGCGTGGGGTTATTGGGGAATCGTGGCCGGTCTGGTGGTACTGCTCGCCATCTTCTTCGCCTGCATGGAGATCCTCTACTCCAACGCGAAGAGACCCCTGACAGGGAACTCCGGCTCCCCGGCAGGGCGGGAGGAACGAGCTCCCACCGGCAGTAAACACGCGGCTTAAGCTAGGCCAGACCAAGTCGTATCGTCTGCATGTCTTGACTTCGACAGGGGCCGCAAGTACCATCCGCAGCTGAATGTTCCGCTTGCCCGAGTTTGGTCCTCCATCCTCGTTTTCATGTTCCCTATGAAGGTGCCCTTCTTGTCGGGGTCACAGTCTGTCCACGGTGGCTCGGCTTGTATGGAATTGTCTAAACCAGTCAAGAAACGACTTGCCGCCACGGCTGTGGGGCTCGCCGTCTTTCTCCTCGCGGTGGCGATCCATAGATCAGGACTGTTGGAGATCGCCGAGCTCAAGACCCTGGACCACCGATATTATCGGTACGCTGATCCTGCGAAGGCGGGCAAAGACATCGTGCTGGTGGCTGTGGATGAAGCCAGCCTGGAAGCCTTCGGCCGCTGGCCCTGGCCGCGCGATCGTCATGGCTACGTGGTCCATTACCTGAAAGAGGCCGGCGCCAAGGCCATTGTCTTTGACATCCTGTTTCTCGAGCCGGACGAAGACTCGGAGGAATTTGATCAGACCTTCGCCGAAGAAGTCCGCGCAGCCGGGAACGTCTTTCTTCCGATTCTGTTCCAGGATTCCCCCCAGTCCTTTCCTCCTGAGCTGCTCTCCAAAGCCGGCATTCCAGTGGAGGACAAGGCCAGCGGGTCCGCCGCGCTTCTACAAAACTATCCAGGGGTCAAGCTCCCCATTCCGCCGCTAGCGGAGGCTGCTCGCGGCTTCGGGTTCATCAATCTGTTTCCCGATGAGGACGGGACCGCGCGCCGGATTCCGCTCCTCGCTCAGGCGCAGAAAGCAACCTTTCCGCAGATCAGTGCGGCGGTAGCCCGGTACGTGCTCGGGGCGGACAGGGCAGAGCGGGGGCTACGCTGGCTTCGTCTGGGACAGGCGACCATTCCTCTCACATCGCAGGGAGACATGGTTATTGATTGGCATGGAACACTTGAAGGGAAGACTTATCCTTCGTACTCGATGGGGGCGGTCCTGAGGTCGTTTGCCGAGATGCGGAACGGTGAGCGGCCGTTCTTGGATCCGGCTCTCTTCAAAGACAAGATCGTGTTTGTCGCCACGACTGCCGCCGGCACCTATGAACTACGGGTCACGCCGCTGTCGCCATTTACACCGGGGGTGCTGATCCACATGGCGGCCTTGGACAATATGCTGCGCGGCCGCTCTATGCAACCGGCGCCCTACTGGGTCTTTGCCTTGGCGACCCTCGCACTCTGTCTCGGCACTGCCTGGAGCTTCATGCTGCTCCAGCGTCAGACGCTCAAACTCGCACTGATTGCCGGGATTGCCATGGCCTACTATGGTCTTGCCGTGCATGCCTTCACTTCTCACGGCCTCTGGCTGGAGCTTGCGTTTCCCGAAGGTGCCTTGGCCGTGACCTTTGCCATCACCGCCACGGTGGAATATCTCACGGAAGGCCGGCAGCGCCGGCAACTGCGGGCCGTATTCGACAAGTACATGGCCGCGGAGGTCGTCGAAGAGATCATGCGGAATCCCGAGGGCATCACTCTCGGAGGAGAGAAGAAGGAGCTGACCGTCTCCTTCTCGGACATCGCAGGGTTCACGACGATCTCCGAGAAACTGGAACCGGAGGCGCTCGTCGAGCTCTTGAACCAGTACCTGTCGGCGATGACAGACATTATTCTCAAGCATCGGGGAAATGTGAACAAATATCTCGGCGACGGCATCATGGCCATTTTTGGCGCGCCTCGCGGCGATCCCAACCATGCGACGCTGGCCTGCTATGCGGCTCTGGACAGCCAGGTAGAACTCGCCCGCCTGCGAGAGGAATGGAAGGCGCAGGGCCATCCGGAGATCGTCGCGCGGATCGGTATCAACTCCGGACCTCTGGTCGTAGGGAACATGGGGTCGCAGGCGCGAATGGAATATACTGTCATGGGTGACAGCGTCAATCTCGCATCCCGCTTGGAAGGGGCGAACAAATTCTACGACACTCTGATTCTTCTGGGACCGCGTACCTACGAGCTCACTAAGCGTGACATTGAAGCGCGGGAGGTGGATCTCTTGCGTGTGAAGGGGAAACGGGAGCCGGTCGTGGTCTATGAGTTGCTGGCGCGGAAAGGCGGGCTTGGGCCTGAAAAACACAGGGTTGTGGAGGCGTATCTGGATGGATTGGCTTCCTACAAGCGCCGGGACTTTGCTCAAGCCAAACTGAAGTTTGAGGAGGCCCTCGCGCTGGATCCTTCCGATGGACCTTCGAAGGTCTATCGAGCGCGGGCCGAGACCTGCCTGGCGACCCCGCCTCCGTCTGACTGGGACGGGGTGTATGAACTGAAGTCGAAGTGACCGGCCTGAGGGGTAAGGGGTAAGACGCGTCGCTAGCGTCTATTGCGTCCTTCCCGTCGAGAGCCTCTGGGTCGAGCGACGCGAAAGACGCGACCAACGCACCACGCAACAGACGCTATTGACGCGACAGACGCTGCACGCGATGAAGGGGAGGTTGCTGTGAGACGACAACCGTGGTGGGCGCTGTGGGTGGGGACGGTGATTGTTACCGTCGGGGTATTCAGCAGCATCACGCTGGCGGAGACGGTCTTCGTCCAGGCGAAAACGGCGAAGCTCCGGGCCGGGAAAACCTCCCTGGATCGCGTCGTGGCCGACTTGAAATTTGGCGAGGCCTTGGAGGTCCTTAAGAAGGAAGGCAACTGGCTTGAGGTCAGCACGGCCGCGGGAGTCAAAGGTTGGATTTTCGCCAACAAGACGACGACCACCAAGCCATCAGGCGGCGATGATGCCCTGGCCAAGCTAGGCAAGAGCTTTCGACGGACAGAAGCTTCTGAGGTGACCGCCTCAGCCGGAGCCCGTGGCTTGGACAAGGCTTCGGAGACCTATGCCAACAAAGCCGGCATTACCCAGCAGCATCGGGATGCTGTGGATCGGATGACGGCCTATCAGATTGCTGACCAGGAGGTCGAAGACTTTCTGAAAGAGGGAGGACTCGGGGAATATGCGAAATAAGATTGTCGGCACGATCGCGGTGGTTGCCCTTTCCGTGGCCCTTGGAGGATGCGCGGAGATGCAACGGGCGGCAGAGGGTGCGGCTCGGCAATCCGGCGATGAACGGCTGGCCCGAGCGATTCATGGCGGCGGGACCCTGATTAGCGGTCTCCTGCCGATCGGCTATGAAGAAGAATCATCCATCGGCCAGGCCATCGCCCTGCAGGTCGTGGCTCGCTACGGCGGGGTGTCCGACCAGTCGGACCTGACGAAGTACGTCAATTTGGTCGGCCGGGCTGTCGCCAGCACCTGCGACCGGCCAGACATTCCCTATCGTTTCGCCATACTCAATCACGAGTCGATCAATGCCTTCGCCGCGCCGGCCGGTTACATCTTCGTCACGCGCGGTCTCTTGAAGCAGGTCCGAAACGAGGCGGAACTCGCGGCCGTACTAGGACACGAGATCGCGCATGTCAGTCAAAAGCACATTCTAGAGGTGATCCAGCGGAGCAAGCGCTTGGCGGGCGTCACCGAGGCAGGACTTGCATACGCCCATCAGAATCCTGAAGCGTTCAAGGGACTCATTGATGCGGCTGTCAAGAAGCTGCTGGATGAGGGACTCGACCAGGAGAAGGAAATCGAAGCGGACCAACTCGGGGATGTCTTTGCGGCACGCGTTGGTTACGATCCTACAGCGTACGTCGGGCTTCTGAACCGACTCAAGACCTTAAAGGGCGACGACCGCGCCTTCTTCAAAACCCATCCGAACTTCTCAACCAGAATCGAGGCGGTCCAGAAGGTCATGCAGTCAGAAGGCCTAAAACCAACCGGGGTAATGCTGGGCGACCGCTTCACTAAGCTGAGCAAAGGGTAACCGAAAGAAGCCACTGCCTTGTGTATGCCCTGCTGGTTGTACTAGTCTACGGCGCGGGCTTGTTGAAGCAGACGATCCAGGAGAGTCAGCCGCAGAGTTTGGTCCCGGATCTGTCCTGACGACACATCGGAGGCGAGCACCCCGAGCGTCTTCCCGATGGTCGCAGGGTCGGCACCGGGCTTCGATTCTCCATTGCCTGGGCCATCAGCCGAAAGCAGAACCTGGACCGGCAGGGCTGGGGCCAACGTGTCCCTGGCCTTGAGAAAGGCCTGCAGATGACGCAACGTGTCCTCACTCGCGGAGTCCATCAGCAAAATGGCTGCGAGGGCCCCAGGCAGATATTGTTCCCACATCGGCCAGAAACGTTTCTCAGCGCGAACCGCGATCAGATGGAGCACCGTGCCTCGTGAGATCATGACACGGCCCACGTCAATCTGGTACTTGGCCCGAGGCTCCTCGATGCCAACCGCGGCCCATCGTGATCCGGACAGGTCTTTCACCAACTGCTGAATCAATTCGCTTTTCCCTGACCTGGCGATGCCGACCACCAGGATGCGCAATACCTGTGGGTCGGCCGTCGGCATGTGTTTGGATCTGAATTGCTGGGCGACCCTCTCGAGACGGCTCAGCACTTGACCGGCTTGGCCTGCTTCCGGCGACGCATGGGCGGTTGGTTCCTCCTGCGGGGCGCTACGGAGCGCTTCCTGCTCGTGCTCTTCCAGCTCGCGGAGGTCCTGAAACAGCAGATTGGCCAAGCTGGCGGTGATCGGCATCCGCTCGGGCACTGCGTCCGGAATGAATAGAAACCTGCCGGTCTTCCATCCCAACAGCCGGAACAGAGGTTCCTCGCGCTTCGGCGATCTGAGATCGGCTTCCACGATGACGCCGTTGCGGAAATAGAGTGTGCCGGTGCGCTCGCCATGGCTGAGCACCAGCGCGCCGGTCTTCTGGTCGAGCTCCAGCGTCTGGATCATGTCCAGCAGGTCCACTTCTTCAATGCGACCGCTCATGCCGATCCGGTCTAGCGGGATCTTCCTGGCCTGCTCGATCCGGTCCATCACCGTCTCGACGCTCTGCGCCAACCGCTCGAGTGGGCAGGGCTTGGTCAAATAGTCGTCCGCGCCGACCTTTCTGGCTTTGATCTTGTCTTGGTCCTGATCTCTGGCGGTCAAAAAGATGAAGGGGATTGTGCGCGTGGAGGCGTCGCGCCGGAGTTGGCTGCAGAGCTCATAGCCGTCCATGCCCGGCATGCCGATATCGGCGATAATCAGATCTGGATGTTCCGACGAAACCTTGTGGATCGCCTCCTCTCCGTTCAGGGCCGTCTCAACGTGGCAATTGCGGCTGCCGAGATAGAGCGACACGATGCGCAGCCACTTTGGCTCGTCATCCACCACGAGAATCTTGGGTGCCATACTCATCAGTTGTGAGTTGTGAGTTTTGAGTTCTTAGTCGCTCAAACTCAACACTCATCACTCATACCTCATCACTGGACTATTTGCGGCTCCCCCGTGCCGTTGATCACCTCATCCGTGATCATGATCGCCTTGACGCCTTCCAGCGCCGGTACTTCGTACATGAGGTCCAGCATCACGTCTTCGAGGATTGAGCGAAGCGCGCGTGCCCCCGTCTTCATCGAGGCGGCCCGGTGCGCGACGGCCTTGACCGCGGCTTCCGTGAATTGAAGCTCCACATGCTCCAGCTCGAACAGCGCCTGGTACTGCTTGAGCAGCGCGTTCCTGGGTTCGGTCAGCACGCGCACCAGCGCCGCCTCGTCGAGATCGGTGAGCGTCGTCAGCACTGGAAACCGGCCGATGAATTCCGGAATCAGCCCGTACTTCAAGAGGTCCTCCGGCTGCGCGCGCGCCAACAGCCCGCCGGGACCCAGGGCCTCGCGCGCCGTGGCTCCGGCGCCGAATCCCATGCGCCGGTACGTGGTACGTTGGCTGACGATCTGTTCCAGCCCTACGAACGCGCCGCCGCAGATGAACAGGATATTCGTGGTATCCACCCGGATGTATTCCTGCTCCGGGTGCTTGCGGCCGCCTTTGGGAGGCACGTTGCAGATCGTGCCTTCGACCAGCTTGAGCAGGGCCTGCTGGACTCCCTCGCCCGACACATCGCGGGTGATCGAGGCGCTCTCGGACTTGCGGCTGATCTTGTCGATCTCGTCAATGTATATAATCCCGGTCTCCGCCTGCTTGACGTCGAAATCCGAGGTTTGGAGCAGTTTCAGCACGACGTTCTCGACGTCTTCCCCGACGTAGCCGGCCTCGGTCAGGGTAGTGGCATCAGCGATCGCGAAGGGAACGTGCAGGATCTTGGCGAGGGTCTGCGAGAGGAGGGTTTTGCCGGTGCCGGTTGACCCGATCATCATGATGTTGCCCT
>VBOJ01000267.1 GCA_005877775.1 Nitrospirota bacterium
TGACGTGCTTTTCGTGTATTGCTTCTTGGCGGTAGCCGGGATGATGGTGCTCAGGCAATGAGAACAGGCAGAAATGAGGGAGCTAGAGACGTATTTTTCTTGACCCTGGACGACTATTTGAGACACTAAGGCAATGCAATTCACAAAGTATTGGTTGATCACGCAGGTGGCAGTGGCGCTAGTGGCCGTTCGAGTCTCTTTACGTGTGGTGGGCTTGCCTCGAGTGCTGACTTGGATGCATGCAGTTTCGGTGGCTCGTGCACAAGATCGAGACACAGTCGAAACTGTCGCTTATTACACGGACCGATGGCTTCAGCTCTTTCCCTCGAATCCTAGGGGCAACTGTTTGCCACGTTCTCTCGTCCTGTACCGGTTTGCAAGACGCAATGGCTTTCCGGTGCAGTTTCATTGCGGGGTCAAGAGCGTAGACTCTGCGTTGCATGGGCATGCCTGGTTAACGCTCGACGGTGAACCTTTCTCGGAGCCCTCGAATCAGTGGAAGAGTTTTGCCGTCACCTTCTCATTTCCAGAAGCGTCTCGGAAGTCTCCATACGAGACGGACATCATGGGCAAAAACAGGAGGACCATCTTTTTTGATTAGAAGGCCACTGAGCTCCCATCAGCTCCGCTGCCTGGAGCGGATAACAACATGTCGCCTAAACTCATGGACACGGTCTTGCTGAGAATACGCCCCTTCCTCGTGAACTTCCGTCGGGCGCTTCAGTTTGTGTGGGAGAGCGGACCGGGGCTGGCCAGTGCAAGTATTGCACTCCGGGTGGTTCAGGGCCTGCTCCCCTTGGTTACTCTCTGCCTGATCAAGCTCATGGTTGACGCGGTCGCTGAGGGGCTTCGGAGTCCAAGCGCTGGATTCGCGCTGGAACATGCGACGAAGCTGCTGATTGTGATGGGGGGCGCTGGATTGCTCAGCGTGATCTGTAGCACGCTGTCCACACTGGTCTCTCGCATGCAGTCTCAGGTCGTGACCGACCACATGCATGCCATTCTGCATGCCAAGTCCGTCGAGGTTGATCTCGAATATTATGAGAATTCTCGGTACTACGATATGTTGCATCAAGCGCAACAGGAGGCTCCTTATCGCCCAACAGCTATCCTGAATTCTTTGCTCCAGTTTGGACAGGACATCGTCTCACTGCTAGCGATGGTTGGGGTCTTATGGTGGTTCCATTGGGCAGTGGTTCCCTTGCTCGTGATCGCGGCCTTGCCCGACTTCTTGGTACGGGTCCGACATTCGAATCAGTTCTATGCCTGGGAACGCGACCGCACCCCGTTCGAGCGGAAGGCCTGGTATCTAAACTGGATGTTGACGAGGGACACGCATGCCAAAGAGATTCGGCTGTTCAACCTTGGCCCTCGATTTCGTCAGTGGTTCCAAGAAGTAAGAGCAACGCTGCGGGAAGAGCGGTTGTCCCTAGAACAACGGTGGGCCTTCGCGGACCTCTGGGCAAAGGCCATCGGCCTGCTGGGTGTGTTCGGGGTGTATTGGTTCGTCGTGGACGGCACGCTCCAAGGTGCCCTGACAATGGGAGACCTCGTGATGTACTTTCAAGCTGTGCAACGAGGAGCCGGATACTTAGAAAGCTTGGGGGACAGCCTCTCTAGGTTATATGAAAGCAGTCTATTCCTCACCTCACTCAAGGAATTTCTCAACGTCAAATCTCGACTGGCTGTCTCGGCCACCCCACGGCAGGTGCCTCGACCGGTCCTTCAGGGCCTGACCTTCGACCACGTCCGCTTTCGCTATCCCGCGGAAGATCGGCTGGTCATCGCCAATCTACATCTGGCGATTCGTCCGGGGGAACATATCGCGATCGTGGGGGAGAATGGCGCGGGAAAGACGACCTTGGTGAAGTTGCTCTGCCGGCTCTACGATCCGGTCGAAGGACGGATCACGATAGACGGCATAGATCTCCGGGAGTTCGACATAACGGATCTGCGCAGTTCGATCAGCGTGATTTTCCAGGACTTCGTCAAGTATCAGATGACGGCCCGTGACAATATCGGGCTCGGAGTCGTGTCGTCTCCTCCGAGCCTGGCACAAATCACCGAGGCGGCCAAGAAGGCCGGGGTGAATGAGGTCATCGAAAGGCTGCCGCAGGGCTACGAAACCATGCTGGGGAAGTGGTTCGAAGGGGGTCAGGAATTGAGCGTGGGAGAATGGCAAAAGGTCGCTTTGGCGCGAGCATTCCTCCGTAATTCACAGATACTGATCCTCGATGAGCCGACCAGCGCCATGGATGCGAAGGCGGAAGCCGAGCTCTTCGAGCGATTCCATGAGCTGGCGCGTGGCCGGATGGCCATCCTGATCAGCCACCGTCTCTCAACGGTCAAGATGGTCGATCGCATTTACGTCGTTGCGGGAGGACACGTTGTCGAAAGCGGAACCCATGATGAGCTCATGCTCTGTAATGGGCTGTATGCCAA
>VBOJ01000268.1 GCA_005877775.1 Nitrospirota bacterium
GATCGTGAAGATATTTCCCACCCCCCACCAAAGAGGGGGGGGGGATCCCTACTCCTTCGGCATAGTGGAACGGTGATGAGTGTGGTACCGTCGGCCCACAAACAAAAGATATTTGGGGATGCAGTTGACGATCATCTATGCCCAGGTATAGGGTAGAGATGGAGTGACCGGAGAAAGGAGGACAGCTATTATGCCGGAAGAGATTCAGCCAGTGAGACTGGATCCAACAACCTATGCCCAGGTTGTCCTGAAGCCCAACCCCGATGTGGA
>VBOJ01000077.1 GCA_005877775.1 Nitrospirota bacterium
TTGGAGGCGAACGTGATTGTCCCTCCGACTTGCCCTCGCACAAAAAACGGCACCACCATGGCCGACCGGAACCGGTCTTTGTACAGATGTTTGTGGTCCAGGAATCGTCCCTGAGTCGAAGCGAGGTCATGATCCACGCGAGGCTTTCGATGGCGAACTGCCCACCCAGAGGCGGAGGCGTCCAGGGTCAGACGCTGTCCCGGTTTGAGGTCCTTCTTATGCTCTCCCTTTTCACCCGCGATACCGAGGACCTCCACAGCGCCGGCCAGCGGATCATAGTTGGTGACCCAGGCCCGGTCGAAAGGCATGACCTGTGCCGCCTCGCTCAGCACGGAAGTAAACTCCGCCTCCCTCTCCGGGCTCACAGAAGCGGGGGGCGCCGCAAAGGACTCTGGGCTCGTGGAGCCAGGAGTGAGCGGTTCCTGGGCGACGAATGGGCGGCTCAGCAATACCGTGCCATCGAAGAGGGATTGCCGTTCGAGGGCCTTCGTGATGTCCTCTCCGACGCTCTCAATCAGCGTCTTTTCCTTCTTGGCGAAGGCCGCGCTCTCTTTTCTCGTGATGACAAGGACACCGTAGGTCCGCTCCATGTGTCGTAAGGGGACTGCGAGGAGAGATTTGGCGCCGGGAGTGATCAGACGCAAGCGGATGACCTTGAGCGGTTCCCCGTTGCCGGAGGGAAGCTGTGACAAGCCGGCCTCCTGTGCGGAGAGGGCCCCCAGGATAGCCTGCACCTCGCGCGGAGAAAAGCCTCGGGAGACCTGTGCCACCAAAGGGCCGTCTTCCCGATCGAAAATCGCGGCGAGCGCGGGATCCAGCCCGAGTTCGTTGAGCGCGGTGGTCAACGTTTTCTGGAGGGTCGTCTGCTTGATGACTCGCGCCTGCTCAGCGGCATTTCTCATTTGCTGGTTCCTTAGCCCGGATTATTCATGAAACATGTACTGCGACAGTTGATCTTCTCGCGGGGTGCCCATTGCTCCGCGTACCCGTTACCTCCGAAGAGCGACGGGTCCGCATTGTAGCAACGTCGGAAAGATGTTTCAATTGACAATGCGAGGAGGCTTCGAGCGGTGAATGACGATTTCCACGTGACCCCGTTCAGAGATCCAGAGGTTCAGGATGCTGCTCACCAGGCTGATGAGCACAGCGCCCCACACCGCTGGCCAGAATCCGTAAATCACGAACCCTTTGACCAAGAGGGACACCAACTGGAGGAGCAGCGCGTTGATGATGACCATGAAGAGGCCCAGGGTGAGGATGATGAAAGGAAGCGAGAGAAGATATAGGAAGGGTCGGACGACGGCGTTCAGCAACGCGAGCACGATCACGGCGGCAATGCCGGCCGGGGCACTCTGCACCTCGATGCCGGGGACGATCGCGGTGGCCAGGAACACGGCAATGCCGGTGACCACGAAACGGATTAGAAGGCCAATCATGGGAGGTTATGGGTCAATCGTCATGGGTCCGTCGCTGAACAGGGTCAGGGCAAAAGGCAAAAGGATAGAGTGCTCATTTCCGTGTCTTTTTCGGCGCTACAGAAGAGAACCGTACTTCAATGGCTGTCATACCGTCCGAATTTCCCGTCACTTCCACGACCACACGATCACCGACAGAAGGGATGCTGCTGGTGGTCGCGCCGGTTGCGCGATACCGTGTTGCCGGTGTCAGTCGAATGGAGACTGACTGGCCGTCATTTGCCTGGACCACAAGCTGGTCTGCGCCTGACGCGGTCACAGTCCCCAGCACGTGGGAGGTACCTTCGTGGGCTGAGACCGGCGCTGCGATGAATGCCACCAGGATGAGAACCAACAAACTGCTTCGAGGCGCCATGCTCGTCTCCTTTTTCACCATGATGCCGTCTTAATGCGAATGAGTCTGCGGAGGCCCGCCACTGTCCTCGCCCCGCAGGAACCGTTCGAATTCCAGTTCCTGCGCCCGTTCCCTTGGAGTCGTCGGGTTGAGCTTCTTCATCTCGTCCAGTTCTTCGGCAGTGAGCTTCGGCAGGTGACGGACGAAATGTACCAGTCCCCAACTGTCGCGATCCTCTTCCGGTTTCCCTTTGCCCCAGGCCGGCATCGCGGTAAAGCGAATGCCATGATGAATGGTAAAAAACAGCTCTCCATCCGACATGGACTGGATCGCCGCGTCGCGCAAGTCGGGCGCTTTGGGATAGACATTCCGTCCGATCGGAGTCTTGCCGCTTCCGTCGTTGGCATGACATATGGCGCAGTGATCGGCAAAGTGCGCGCGGGCCTCCGCCAACACATTCGGATTGAGGGGGACTGGATTGGGTGTCTCCCGCCGCTTGCTCGGGATGGCGATGCGGCGGACCTGCCGCGCAAGCCAGATCTCCACATCACTTGGCTCTGCTTTGGCGCTGAAGCCGCTGGAGAACGAGTCATAGGCGAACCAGCTGAGAGCTGCGGTGGCGGGGATGACGATCGCGGCGACTGACAGAGACAGCCAGAATTTCAAGGGGTTTGTCATCCTCGGCAGCTTTCTCCTCGTCTCTCCTGACTTCTGCTGAGCACAACGCTTCCAACGAAGCGAACGGATTTACGGACAGTATACAGTCGCACACGTGGGCTTCGCCACTGCTATTGGGGCCACTCTTTCGGGCGACGTTTATGAGTCAGTGGGTCGCATGGAGTGTGGCGCCAGCCGTCCCCGGAGCCTGAGCAGCATCAGAGCTGTGATTGGCAGGTAGATGAGCACGCCGGTCATACCCAAGAGGGCTTCACCAATCCAAAAGGTGACTGCAAGGCTAAACAGCAGCACGCCATAATACAACCCACAGCCGAGCAGGATTTCCCCAGTCATCGGCCGATTGCCGGGTGACTCCTGCCTTATGGACTGGAGACGGTGGTCAAGAAGGGAGTAGCCCGTCAAGGCGATCAGTCCAACAATGGCCCAGCCGATATAATTCGTCACTGGTACGCCGAAATGGATCCCGGGGTCAGGGTAGTAATAAATTTTGCCCAGAAACCACCGGTCCCCTCGAAGGGCAAGCGGGTCAATCACCATGTCGATGAAGGCGAAGAACAGGACCGTCAGGCCCAGGACCGATCGGGAGGTGCGGACTTTTGGATCCCACACAAGCGCCGTGATGCTGGTTCTGGCCGAGCCAGGCCATTCAACCATACTGACATCATGGACAGGGAGGAGAAAAAAGAGAGCCAGGCAGTAGCTGGCGTACAGGAGGAACGTGAACGACAGCGAATCCATGAACGGGATGTTTGACAGGTAGAGTTCCTGGCCCACCGTGGAACCGGTGTAGTGGTACCATCCGAATGGAATCCCCGTGCGGGTCGAGGAAAATTCGCAGAGGAAGGCGGTGATCCAGGTGATGGCAAAGAATAGGCCCGTTCGTTTCCATCCCAGCAGCCGCTTGGCGGAGAACACAAACACGGCCAGGAACAGAAAAACATACGGCCGAAGCAGGATTGTTTTTATCAGGAGGAGAGGAAAATCCATAGTGGCGCACTCGTTAGGCGTGAGGCGTGAGAAAGTCAGGTCGCGTCGGTCGCGTCATCGCGTCTGTCGCGAGGGACGCAAGTGACGCAAAACACCCCTCACCCCTTACCCCTTACGGTCTTTATGCGTACCCGTAGGCGCGGAACCACTTGACCGCCTTTTCCAACGCGGTCTCGGCCGGGGTCTGCGGGAGGCCAAGTTCGCGGACCGCCTTATTGCAGTCGTAGTGCATCCGGTATTTGGCCATCCGGACCCCTTCCAACGGAATCCTGGGAGGCCGATGTGTGAGGTAGTCCGCCATCCAGCGGTTCACGTGCGCGAGCGGCAGGACCGCTTGCCACGGCAGTTTGATGCGAGGTGCCGGCACGCCCGTCAGTCCGCTCAGGATCTCGAAAATCTCTCTGAGCGACAGGTTCCGATTCCCCAGGATGTACCGCTCACCCACGCGACCCCGTTCCATGGCGCGGAGATGGCCCACTGCCACATCGTCCACATCCACGAGGTTCATGCCGGTGTCAATATAGGCCCACATGCGACCTTTCATGAAGTCCACGATCATCTGGCCGGTTGGCGTCGGTTTGATATCCCCTTCGCCCACCGGCGCGCTCGGGTTGACGATCACGACAGGGAGCCCCGCACGAGCCAGTTTCAGCACCTCCTGCTCGGCCAAATATTTGGACCGTTTGTAGTCCCCGGCCATTTGAGAAAGCGAGACGGGCGTTTCTTCTGTTCCTAACCCGCCGTGAGCCGGTAGCCCGATTGCCCCGATGGTGCTGGTGTACACGATCCGCCCGGTGCTGAGTTCGCGAGCGGTCTCCAGCAATGTGCGGGTACCGGTGACGTTCACCTCGTAGAAAACCGACGGGTCCTTGGCCCAGAGGGCGTAGTGGGCTGCCACATGGTAAAGCTGCGAGCAGCCGGAGAGCGCGCGGCGGAGGGAGGCCCGGTCCCGAAGATCGCCATAGGCCTGCTCGACTTTCAGGTGGCTGAGGTTCCGGAGATCGCTGTCGCGTCGAACGAGGACGCGCACCTCCATGCCGGCCGCGTTGAGTGCACGCGCGACGGCTGCCCCCACGAATCCTGTTGCTCCGGTCACCAGAACCTTCATTGGCAAGAGCCTATGGCAAATGGCTAATGGCGTATAGCGAGTCTAGAGAGCTGATGGCATATAGCGTATAGCCGGAGGACAAGAGCCGATGGCGTATAGCCGATGGCGAATGGCCGGAAAGTCCCACTTCTTGCCATAAACTATAAGCTCTTCGGACTGGCCATTAGCCATACGCTATCAGCTATATGCTCTTCAATTACGCCGAGCCGTGATGTATTCGGCGAGCTCCCGCAAAGGATCGGCCTTTGCGTCGAACCTTTCTAACCGACTGATCGCTCGCTTGACGCATTGCTCGGCGAGTGCCCGGGCGCCTTCGACACCATAGAAGGTGGGATAGGTCTTCTTCCCGCGCTTGGCATCTGTCTGGGGGTCCTTGCCCAGTTCCTCGCGGGTGCCGATGACATTGAGCACGTCATCGGCGATTTGGAATGCGAGGCCCACGTCTTCGGCATACCCGGAGAGGTTATCCAATTGTGCGGGCGTGGCAGACGAGACGATTGCGCCCATGCGAACCGCCGCACGAATGAGCATACCGGTCTTGTGCTTGTGGATCGCCTGGAGCGTCGCGAGATCAATGTCTTTGTTCTCGGCTTGGATGTCGAGCACCTGTCCGCCAACCATTCCCAGATTGCCTGCTCCCACCGCCAGCTCACGAATAAGCTGCACCTGCCGAACCGGTTCGAGGCCCTTCACGAGATCAGGGTTGCTGCAGAGGTCGAACGCCAGCGTCAGCAAGGCATCCCCGGCCAGAATCGCCATCGCTTCGCCATAGACCTTATGGTTGGTGAGCTTGCCGCGACGGTAATCATCATTATCCATCGCGGGGAGGTCGTCGTGGATAAGGGAATAGGTGTGGATGAGCTCGAGCGAGGAGGCCACCGGCAGGATGGCCTGCGGAGGGGTTCCCACTGCCTCCGCCGCGGCAATGGCCAGGATCGGACGGATGCGTTTCCCGCCGGCGAACAGGCTGTAACGGATCGCTTCATGTAGCGTCATCGGGACTGTCTTTGTGCCCGGGACCACGCTGTCCAGGAACTGGTCCACTTCCTGGCGTTTCCGGTCAAGATACAGACGAATGTCCATCTTCAATGTGGCCCCAAGGTTGAGGTCGAGCAAGGGTCGGTAAGGCCGAGGAATTGCTAACCTTAGCCTGGGCCTCCTCCCGAAATTCTTGAATCGTGACGCGGCGAGAGTAGCAAATGGCTTTCAAACGTGTCAAACGAGGTCGCGTGAGGCGTTAGGCGTGAGGCGTTAGGTGTGAGGAAAGGTTATTCACGCCTCAGGTTTCATGAAGGTCACGCCTTACCCCTTACGCCTTACGGGTTTTACCCCTTGCCTCGTGCCGGTGGCTTGGCTATACTGCCGCCCATGAGTATACGGATGGCTGGTGGCGACTGGGAGCCGATGCTCCTGGGGATCAAACCCCAGACCTGCAGGGTCTGCGGCAAGGGTCTGTATCGGAACGTCACCCTGTTTCGGGGTGGGTGGTCGCGCTGCACGGTTTGCGACGAGTTCGTCCATTATAGCTGCCTGGTCAGCGGCAAGTTCAAATTCCTCAAAGTTCGCCCTCGAGTGTGCAAAATGTGCCGGGTGGAGCAGGAACGATTGGGGGCCCCCGAGACGGTCAAGCTGGCGGTCAGCACGTGAGAACTGACTCTCCCTCCGATCAGGCTGAAGCTGGGAGGGGTCAGCCTGCATGGTTTGCAGAAGCGGTCCGCATCGTGATCGCGCCCCTGGTTCTGCTTTCGAGCGGATTCTTCACCGCCGATTTCTTCTTCAGCGGCGTGTATACCTGGCCACGCACCAGCCGAATCGTTGTCCTGACCATCACGCTCGTGGTGCTCTCCTATGAGTTCGTATACAAGGAACAGGGTGTGCGATGGCCTGGTCCATCCAATGACCGCGGTCTCAACGCACTCCTGTTCTCCTGCGTGATCCCGTACACGATCGGCGCCCTTGCGCTCGTGGCCCTTGCGCGGCTGGCATCGTAAGGCCCTCTGGGACAGCGTTCGTGTGTCTGCCGACCCCATTTCTTCGTGCTGAATGATGAATACAAAGCTGAGTGCTGAGTTATGAGTGCTGAGTTTTGAGGTCAAACTCAAAACTAAAAACTCAACATTCAAGACTAAAGCATTTATCGTTCAGCGTTCCACCTTCATCATTGCCATGACACTATGGACGAGCTGATTCAGTTCACGCCAGAAGAACTCAGCCTGATCGCTGACGAGAAATTCTTTCGGGCCAAGGCCAGGCTCATGAAGAAGGTGCGGAACACGCTGGATGGGCTCTATGCCGCGCTCAAGATCGAACTGGCAGGCGCGGATCTGTTGGCTCCCAAGGATTTCGATCCTTCAAGATTCCAGTTCGTCAAAGGGGAGCATCTGGAGGACTTCCCTTACCAATATCTCGACTTTCCCAAACACTTCCTCGACGAGAACAAGTTTGCCTTCCGTTCGCTGTTCTGGTGGGGCCACCATTTCGTCTTTGCCCTCATCCTGGAAGGGGAGGGACTCTTGCGTTACAAGCGAAACCTGATCAACCGGTACCATGATGTGGCCGGCCGCCACCTCTGCCTCTGTTTGGGGCCCTCCCCCTGGGAGTGGAAACGAGGGGAGGGCTATACGTTGCCGTTGACCCATGATCGCAAATCGGAAGTGGCGGCCGTCCTGTCTGACCGTCCATTCGTCAAGGTGGCGAGGTTCGTCAGTCCGGATGACCCTGCCGTCTCGGAAGGCCGGATCGTCGAGATCGGCCGGGACACATTTCGGGCTGTCCTGCCTATTATCACACCGTAAAAACAAGTTTCAGGACTGAGTACTGAGTGCTGCTTTCGTCCCTTGCGTGGTGCGTCTATCGCGACAGACGCGATGACGCGATCGACGCGATCATGACTCAGTCCTCGTTACTCGGTCCTCAGCACTCCGCACTGAGACTATGGACGTACTGCCGTTCATACGCTACACTCGCCACCTGGAAATGGCGGTCAGCGACGCCAACCTTCACGCAAAGGAGGGACTCGTGGAACCCCACACCGTTCGCCTCGTTTTGGGCATCGGGAGCATCGTTGGTCTTTTCGTCTTAACGGGGTGTGCTGGCACAGGAGACGTTGTCTATCTGGAGATCCAGGCGGTACCGGCTGCTCCGCACTCGGCCAAACAGCATGGGGGAGAAAGGGAAGAGATCAAGGTGGCAATCGAGGCTTTTGAAGATCTGCGGCCGGAAAAAAGTCCTCTGGGGTTCCGCACGCATCTGTGGGGCGGCGTGACTCGCTTCAACTTCATGGGCGGCAAGGCCGGCGACGTGGTCGCGCAAGTGGTGGCCGACCATCTGAAACAGAAGGGCTGGCGGGTCTGGGTGAGAAGGCACGGCAGCCCGGCACCGGAGGGTGATCCGGACGTCGTCCTGACGGGGCAGATCCTGGACTTCTCGGCCAATGCCAAGAGTGGGGCTTTTTTTACCAAGTTGACGGTCAAGTCCAAATTGGCGGTCCTGGCTCGAAATGCCGTGGATGGGAGCACAACCAGCATGAATTTGGAAGGGGCCAGCACAGACAGCGTGTTCTGGTTCGAGCCCAAGGATGTGCAAGAGCTCGTCAACGAGACACTGAAGGAAAGTCTGGATAAACTGACGGCTGACACCAAGGTCGAGAAACGAGCTTTGCGACCGCGGTGAACCCCGTACCACGGCTTCACGCCGTTTCTCCACTGGAGAACGGGGTCCACTCCTGTGGTACGGGGTGAATGAACGGAGCCAGGCTGGCCGCCTGGCTGCTGCGGAGCCACAACGATGCGTGAGCGACGGTGGGAGTCCCCGGCGAAACTGCAGTTTGGGGACGTGCTGGCGATTGGGGAGCGGCTGGCAGGACTGGGGTTGGAACCTGCTGCCCCGGCAAGGGACATTATCTGCTACATTGAAGAATGGATGGTGCAGGCGCCGGAGGATTTCGATCGGTTGGACCCCTGGGCCACGGAGGACGTGACGCTGGTGCAGATTCGGGAGGCTTGGCGCGGGGATTTCTTCCTGCTGGCTGGCGGGTACCATACGGTCTATCAGCGGCACCAGGCGGTCGGGACCTACTGCTCCGTCAGCCATCCCTGGAGAATTCAGGAGGTCCTACGCACGCATCATCCACGTGGCATGTTCTGGCTCGGGTTCCGTCATACGCATGGGTTCATCCGGGTGCGCCTCCATACCACCGACGTGATCACGCCGGGTGAAACACGGGCGGACGACCAACGCGATCTCTGGATTGACGAGCGACAGCGCGCGTTTCTGGCTGCCATCACACTCCTGGACTTGCCGATTGAGCCAGAGGTCAAGGATGGGAGCCTGTTGTTACACACCTCCGACCGCAGTGTCGCCTTCTTTTGCTCGTGGCCGGATTCATTCGGGCCCTGCCAATTCGAATACAATTCGTCCGACGCCTTTGAGTTCCTGGTGCCGGCCAGCCGATTGGCTGCCACCTATGACGGCGAGGCGGCCACTGTTCGCGCTTATCTGACGGGGTTTTCCGAAGCGGCGTTGGAGGAATTTCAAGCGGTGGCACCAGGAGCCCTGTCTGCCTATCGGTGTTCGGCACACTGCCCCCTGGATGAGCTGCCGGAAATTTTGCAGGCCATCGCGCCGGCCGGCCGGCTGTATGCGACACTCTGCGAGTTCCAGACCCAGCCCCTTCTGCCTGACGGGGCAGAGGCCTACGCGATCGTCGGCATCCTGGGGAGGGGCGACGGATTTCAGATCGAAGTCAGGCTAAACCGGGCGCCGCTCTCGGAGGACGACATGCCGGGGTGGCTGGAGAAACTAATCGGTCTCCCGGTCACCTACTCCCCCCTTCCCCCTTTCCCCTGAAACACGTTCCATGCTGCCTGCCGCCAAAGTCCGAGCCGCCCTCGCTAAGCCGTTCCTTCCGGTCGTGTTTTTCTTCGCGGGCGTGACCTACGACACGATCACCCTAACCCGCATCGATCGCCTGCGGGACAACCTGATCCTGCTCTTGTACTTGAGCCTTCTGGGGCTGCTGATCGTGCTCACGGGCCGGTCTGATCTTGGCAGAAAAAACCCGGCTGAACTCCTCGGAGGCGGATCGGGCGCCATGCAGCTCTTCGCGCGCGCGGAGCCATACTTTCCGAAGGCCATCCAGTTTCTGCTCGGAGGGCTGTTCAGTGCCTACATGATCTTCTATTCCAAGAGTGCTTCGCTGACCGGCACGGCCGTCTTCTTCGGCGTGCTCGTCGCGTTCCTCGTGGCGAACGAGTTCCTGCACGACCGCCTGTCCAACCTGCGACTGTTGGTGAGCCTCTACGCCCTGGTCTGTTTCAGCTTTTTTACCCTGTTCCTTCCAGTCATAACCGGCTTGATGAACACCATCGTGTTCCTGCTCGGCGCGGTGCTGAGCTGTCTCGTGGCGCTGCGGGTGGTGGAACTGGTTTATGGGGGAGTCCCAAACCCGCCACGAAAAGAGATCCTGCTGACCAGCCTCCCGGCCGTTGCCTTGATTGGGGTGCTGGTGGGCTTCTATTTTCTCAACTGGATTCCGCCGGTCCCTCTGTCGCTGAAGTTCGGCGGGATTTACCACAAGATCGGTAAGGTGGATGACACGTATCAGTTATCGTTCGAGAGGACCTGGTACAAGTTCTGGAAGCGGTCGGATAATCCCTTCCGAGGGGAAGAGCCCGCCTACTGTTTTACCGCTGTCTTTGCCCCGGTCGCTCTGCAAACGAATGTGTACCATCATTGGCAGTACCGTCCTGTGGGTGGGAAAAAGGCTCGACCGTTCATGACGGCGGATCGGATTCCCATCTCTATCTCAGGTGGGCGAGAAGCGGGCTATCGTGCTTATACCGTCAAGCAGCGCTTGACGCCTGGCGACTGGCGCGTGGATGTGGAGACAGAGGATGGCCGGGTCATCGGCCGCGTCAACTTTCGCGTAGAGCCGCGAGAGGGAGAGCCGCCAGAGCTGAAGACGATTACGTACTGATTCACGAAAGGCTTAAAACCAAGACTTCCCAAGACGCTTCAACTTAGTTACACTGCATCGCCACGTGGGACAGAAGACCGCGCCACCCCCGCCCGCAGGAGTCCAGTCGGGAGGAGTGGCGCGAAGCGGGCACGTCGAGAGGGTGCGATGAAGCTACTAGCCAAGCGATCGTTGCGGCACCGGGGGAAAGCCTTGGAATTGGACAGTGATTCGGAAACGATGAAGCTGATCGGCCAAAAGGGTGAGCCGCTGGGGGCAGTGTCCTGGGATGCCGTCATGGACTTCATCCAGGGCTATGTCGAGGAGTCTCGGTCTCATCGAGCAGTCCGAAATTTCCCTCGCTCTCGGCTCGCAGTAAAGGTGAGTTACCTGACGCCGGACAACAAACAAATCAAGAGCATCACCGCCGAGATCGGCGGAGGCGGGGTCTTCATCGAGAGCAATCTCCCACCGCGAGTGGGGACCGACCTCGCGCTGGAACTTGTCCTGCCCGATGATCCGACCGTGCCGATCAACGCAAAAGGCAAAGTGGCCTGGGTGCGGCCTCGGGAGGAGCGTTACGCGTTCTTTCCGGGGATGGGAGTCCAGTTCACGGAGATTTCCGAGGAAGGACGGGCGCGCCTGTTGGACATGGTCAAATCCCTCGATCAAGCGC
>VBOJ01000263.1 GCA_005877775.1 Nitrospirota bacterium
GGCCGAGCCGGATCGGCGTGGCGTCCTGGAGATGGGTGCGCCCGATCTTGACGATCTTGTCGAACTCGCGCGCCTTTGCCGCTAACGCGCCATGCAGACGTGTCAGAGCTGGCAGCAGTTGTCGCTCGATCATTTCTGCCGCGGCCACGTGAATCGCGGTCGGAACCACGTCATTGCTGGACTGACCCAGGTTGACATGATCGTTCGGGTGGATGAGTTTGCTCCCTCGTGCCGCGCCGAGGAGTTCAGCCGCTCGGTTGGCAATGACTTCATTGGCATTCATATTGGTCGAGGTGCCGGAGCCGGTCTGGAAAATATCCACCGGAAATTCAGCATCCCAGCGCCCCTCCACGACCTCCCGACTGGCTTTCTTAATCGGGTCGGCTGATTTTCTGTCCAACAAACCGAGAGATTCGTTGACCGTGGCCGCTGCCCACTTGATCAGCCCGAGCGCCCGAATGAAGGAACGTGGGAACCGGAGCCCACTGATAGGAAAATTCTGAATCGCGCGCGCGGTTTGGACCCCGTAGTAGGCCTCGCCCGGCACCGCCACCTCTCCCATGGTATCTTTTTCGATACGCGTGGCGCCTGAATCGGAACGGTGGGCCTTCTCCTGCTGACCGGTCTGTTCCTCCCGCGCACCTTTGGCTGTCTTTGTTCTGGTTCCCACGTCGTGCCTCTTGCTCATCTCACGGTCGCTTGTACTCTTCAGAAACGTGCATGGCGCTCCCGCTCATTTTCCCTTCGACTTGTTCCCCCAGACCTCTCGGAGTAAATCCCGCCATTCGCCTCTGGAAACCGCCGGCATGGTCGTGATCTTGATATGCCCGAGTGATGAGTTGATCACGGCCGCCTTCATCGCAGCACGGTTGTTCGGGAATTCCAGAATCGCCACGACATCGTACTCTCCAAGGCAATAATAGGCGTCCAGCAATCGTCCGCCCAAGGATTCCACGTTTCGCTGGACTTTCTCTGAACGAGTAATGCCCTCTTGCTTCATGGTCGCGATCCCGTGCTCGGTAAACTTGACGAGGCTGACATAAACGGGCATGGAGGCCTCCTTTCGGATAAGGGAAAGAGTGTGAAAGGTGCAGCGCCGCTGGCGGGGGCCATCTTAATCTATCGTACTGACGCGCACAAGTCCCTTGCCATCACGGTTCGTTGACAGGCCTGTGCCCAGGCAGTATCGTGCAGCCATGGGTAAGAAGCCGGTAGCGAACATGGGCAATGTCTTGGTGGAAGCCTACGCCGGATACAAGGGCGAGGAGACCCCGCGTGCGTTCATTCATGACGGAGTGCGGCGCGAGGTGCGGGAGATCGCTGAGCGCTGGTCCACCGAGCGGCACAGCTATTTCAAGCTATGCGCAGACGATGATCACCGCTACATCCTCCGATACGAAGCGGACGAGCAGGTCTGGGAATTGGTGATGCGTGAGAATCCACCCTCTGCTCCTGCGTTTGAATAGAGGGAATGTAACCATCTTCTTTTCTATTCACCCCGCCAAGTAACTCTTCAGAAATGAAAAAGGCCCGCCGGTGCGGCGGGCCTTCAGAAGCAATAGCCCGATCTTAGGCTGCGTTTAGTGAAGAGCGGTTCTCTTCAGAGACGGAACTTTCCTTTGGCAGCACCGGAACGGTAGACACGGTGGTGGACTCAATGGAGAGTGTTCCGAGTCCCATGAGAAGAACGCCCACCGCACCTGCCAAAGCTAAGACTGCATCAATGACAGAACTCATATCCATCATCGTGTTCACCCCCTTCCCATGCGCGCGCCGTCGGCGAAGGATCGGCGGCGCGCACAGTGCGACTCGCTTCCTACGTCTCGACCAAAATGCGGGGAGCCCTAGTTTCTTCGTCCTTTGGGAACGCAGGGTAAGCATCCCTTCCATCCGGCACAGCGTGCCAACTCGTGCCGAGAGATAATACCGGTCCGGTGGCTGTCAAGAGGGTCTAGGGCGCTGACTGGCGAGAGAGCGGGTCTTGACTTTTCCCAGATCCGGATTACTCATCCTACGCGCAGTGAGTGTGTAACGCTGATTGCGCCGGAGACGGCAGAAAATATGAAAGGAGGTCTGACCATGAACCTGGTACGTTGGGATCCATTCCGTGAACTAGAAGAAATGTCGAATCGACTCAACCGAATCTTCCATCGTCCAGCGCGGCGGACCGGTAATGGCAAAGAGGCCCTGACCATTGCCGACTGGGCGCCAAGTGTGGATATCAGCGAAACAGACAGCGAATACCTGATCAAGGGCGAACTACCTGGAGTGAAGAAAGAAGACGTGAAAGTCATGCTGCAGGACGGAGTGCTGACGATCCAAGGGGAGCGCAAGCAGGAGAAGGAGGAGAAAGGTAAAAAGTTCCATCGTGTAGAGCGATCCTACGGGAGCTTTGTCCGCTCTTTCACGTTGCCCGACTATGTGGATGACGCGAAGGTCAAGGCCGAGTTTAAGGAGGGAATCTTGAACCTCCATTTGCCGAAGTCCGAGAAGGCAAAGCCCAAGGCGATTGAAGTGAGCGCGGGATGAACCCCGCGCGCTTCATGACTGAAGAATGATGGAAGGAAGGTGACAAAGATGATCGCAGTGGCTGCTCTGTTGGGGCTGATGGCTTTCACCTGGGGTGCTGCTATCTGGGCATCTTTCAGCGATGAGACCGAAACAGAAGCTCGTTCGGGGCAGGATTCCAGTCGGCAGGCTGCCTAACTAGTAACGGTAAAATAACAGGAAGCAAGAGGAGCCAGAGTCGGCGCTCGCGCCTCTTGCTTGCCTGTGTTCGTCTCCAGATGACTGTGTAAGACGCGGCGTGGTTATCGTTTCTCGATCGGGACATAGGGGCGGTCGTGCTCGCCCTCATAAATCTGATCCGGCCGGAAGAGTTTATTTTCTTGGAGTTGCTCAAACCAGTGAGCCAGCCAGCCAGCCACCCGCGCTATGGCAAAGATGGGAGTAAAGAACTCCACCTCGATCCCCATCTTGTCATAAATGATCCCGGAGTAGAAATCCACGTTGGGATACACACCCTTTCCCCTCAGTAGCTCTGCTGCGACTCGCTCCACCTCTAACGCGACCTCATAGAGCGGTGATGCCCCGCACTCCCGGAACAGCCGGTCGCACAGGCCTTGAAGAATCGTGGCGCGCGGGTCCTTCACCTTGTAAACCCGGTGGCCGAATCCCATGATCCTCTCTTTGGCTTGTAACTTCTTCTTCAGGTAAGGGCGGACTTGCGCAGGGGTGCCAATTTCTCTCAGCATATGCACCACTGCTTCGTTGGCGCCGCCGTGCAAGGGACCTTTCAACGCCCCGATCGAAGAGGCCACCACCGTGTAGGGATCGGCAAGAGTAGACCCGGTGACCATCCCCGTGAACGTTGAGGCGTTCATGGTGTGTTCTGCGTGAAGGATCAGGCAAACATCCAGCGTATGGCTCCATACCTTCTGCGGGACGCTGTCCGTGAGCATATAGAGGAAGTTTTCGCAGAAGTTGAGATCATCTCGTGGTGGAATGTGGTCATCTCCTCGTCTGAGTCTGGCGTAAGCAGCCACGATCGTGGGCAGCTTGGCTATCAGTCTGACGGCGGACCAGTAGTTGTTGTCGATGTCTTGTACGTTCCGTCCAGGATAGAACATCCCCAAGGCCGCCACGGCAGCCTGGAGCGCATCCATTGGATGCCCCTGTTCTGGCAGACATTTGAGCAGATCGATGATGCGATACTTGATCCGGCGATGGAGAGCAATGTCACTGGTGAATCGCTCGAGCTCGAGCTTGGCTGGAAGGCGGCCGAACAGCAAGAGAGACGCTGTCTCCAAAAAGGTAGACCTGGCACTGAGGTCCTCGATCCGGATACCTCGGTATTCCAGAACGCCGCGCTGGCCGTCAACATCGCTGACCGCGGACCTGGCTGCTGGCACTCCAGCCAACCCCGGCATGAAGTCATGTGGCATCTTCTTACCTCCTGCGTCGGTTCGATTTTATCTCGGTGTCAGTGAGATTGACGCCGAGCTCGATGACCCGTCTGATCGTGGCCAGCGACTCTCGGTCCGCTGCGCCGCTCCACATCCTTTCGCCGATCACCCATGTTCCCAGGCGATGACCGACGGCTTGAGACCGGTGCTGCCGAGTTCACGGTACTCCATTCGACTGGCTCTTGCACGTCTTGTTCGTCTCGCCGGCTTGCAATCATCTACAATTCTAGCAGGCCATCATGCCGCCGGAGAAATTGAAAGACCGCTTCGTTGAACAGAGCAGGGCGTTCCAACGGGCTGACATGTCCGCAGGCGGGGATCACGATCAATTGCGCGCCCGGAATCTGCTGGGACAGGCGACGGGCGTGACGGAGAGGCGTCAGGAGGTCCTCTTCTCCGGCTAACACCAGCGTCGGCGCGCGGATCAGCTCTAACTGGCCGTCGAGGTTGTGTCCTAAGGCACCACGCGCAAGGTGGGCCAAGGCCGTAACCGGCTGCCGCGCTACGTTTGCCTGCAACCCTTTCAGAATCTCAGCATGCTCGCGCAAG
>VBOJ01000262.1 GCA_005877775.1 Nitrospirota bacterium
TAGAGCGAATTTAATCGTGTCCGGACAGTCCACGCGGATCTCGGGCGTCACCGAGGTAGCTGGCAAGTCCGAGACCAGGGTCGCAAGGGGCTTTCCGGTCTTGGCCAGGATCTCGATCAGTCGGCAGGAGGCATAAATCGCGTCGTCATACCCGAAATACCGGTCGGCGAAAAACATGTGGCCGGACATCTCGCCGGCCAGGACAGCCGATTCAGCCTTCATTTTGGCCTTGATCAGTGAATGGCCGGTCTTCCACATGATCGGTCGCCCTCCGTGCCGCTCGATGTCATCGTAGAGGGTCTGGGAGGCCTTGACCTCCGAGATGATAGTGCTCCCGGGGCGGCTTGCCAGAATGTCGCGGGAATACACGACCATCAGGCGATCACCCCAGAGAATATTCCCTTGTCCATCCACGGCCCCGATCCGGTCCGCATCCCCGTCATAGCCGATCCCCACATCCGCCCCGGTTTTTTTCACGGTCTTGATCAGGTCCTGGAGATTCTCCACAACGGTAGGGTCAGGATGATGGTTGGGGAACCGGCCGTCCAACTCGCAGAAGAGTCCTGTCACCCGGCAGCCCATCTGCTCCAGAGCCTGCGTGGCGACCAGCGAAGCAGCACCGTTGCCACAGTCAATCACGACATGAAGACGCTCACCCTTTACGGAAGAAAAGTTCTGCTTCAGATAGGCGAGATAGTCCTTCAACAGCGGGTGATCGGTCACAGTCCCTGAGCCGGTGGAGAACCGACCACCCTCCATCACCTTTCTCAGGTGCTGGATCTCTTCCCCATGGAGCGCTTCCTTGCCGACACACAGTTTGAATCCGTTGTACTCGGCGGCATTGTGGCTGCCGGTGATCATCACGCCCCCGTCCACCGGGAGGCGAAAGAGCGAGAAGTACAGCACGGGGGTCGGACAGACCCCGATGTCAAGGACGCTCAGACCACCGGTCGTGAGGCCACGGATGAGGCGATCACGCAGGACCGGAGAGCTAAACCGTCCGTCCCGGCCGACGCTGACCGTTTTCATTCCTTGCTCTCGCCCGATGGTCGCGAAGGCCCTACCGATCTGCTCGGCAATCTCCTCTGTCAGCTCCTCGCCGACGATGCCACGGATATCATATTCGCGAAAGAGCGCCATACGCTCCGTGAATCGTTAACCGTTATCCGTTAATCGGGAACCGCTGGGGGAAGCTTTAGCCTTTGACAAATATCGGATGAATCCGTTTACAAGAAGCACTGCTCTCAACACATCTTCCCGTACAGACTTAAACGTTTCCTCTGTGACCTATCCTTCATCTCGAGCGACGGTTAAATGGTCCAAGATTTCATAGAGTGACCCTCTAGCCTGTCTAGCAAACTGGATGTTCTCTGCATAATGAAATCGTCCATACCCCTCTGCAAGATTAGCTGTCACCGATCGTGCCGCTCGGATAAGTTGATCAGACAACCTATATCTTTCCTCTTTTGGAAATGCTCGCGAGAGGGTCGCTAACTTCAACCTTAGGTTCCTACAGACCTTCCAAGCATCGAGATCTTCAAAGGTTCGAACAACATCCTGATTGGCCCGGAGCTTTTTTCCATCTGCAATGGCCACAGTCAATACCCGGCTTTCTCTGCTTCACGATTAACGATTCACGGTTAACGATTAACGTTCAGCTCTGCCATAGTCATCCGAGAATCTGACGATGTCGTCCTCGCCGAGGTATGGTCCGTTCTGGACCTCTATAATGTGGAGCGTGTCCGAGCCAGGGTTTTCGAGCCGGTGCTTCGTCTCCACGGGAATGGCCGTACTCTGGCTGACATGCAGATCGAACACTTCTTCACCCCGCGTCACGCGAGCCGTCCCTGTGATGACGACCCAGTGTTCGCTGCGTTGATGATGCAGTTGCAACGAGAGCCGCCCTCCGGGGTTCACTGTGACCCGCTTCACCTTGTAACCAGGCCCTTCCTCCAACACCGTATAGGATCCCCAGGGGCGGAACACAGTCAGATGTTCCAGATGCTCCGGCGCACCCTGCCGTTTCAGGATCTCCACCACCTTTTTCACATCCTGGCTACGGGTCTTCGGACAAATCAGCGTGGCATCCGGAGTATCCACGACGACCATGCCGGACAGTCCGATCGTGGCGACCAGCCGCCGGTCCGCGTACAAAATCGAGTCTCGGCTGTCCAGATCCACGACTCGGCCACTGACGAGATTGCCTGAGTCATTGCGCGGCGCGACCTCCCCCAGACTGCTCCAACTGCCGATATCAGACCAGGCAAAGTCGACAGGGATCATGGCGGCGCGGGAAGAACGTTCCATTACCCCGTGATCAATCGAAACCGGGGTCAGCCGTTGGTATAGTTGTGCCATCTCGCTGCTTCCTTCTTCGGATTTCTTCAACTCTCCGATTTTTTTCATCCCACGAGCCAGGGCCGGCTGGTGGCGTGCTAGCTCATCCAGAATGGTCGAGGCGCGCCAGACAAAAATTCCGCTGTTCCAATAATAGTTCCCAGCTTGCAGGTAGCGGGCAGCCTTCTTGGCATCCGGCTTCTCAACAAAGCGAGCGACAGGGTATCCCACGAGCCCACCCCTCGATGCCAGTCGAGCGCGTCGATTCGGCTGAATGTAGCCATAGCCGGTCTCAGGTCTGACCGGCTTGACCCCAAAGGTGATCAGGTACCCCTCCGTCGCCAGCTCCGCCCCGAGCGCCACAGCCGCCTGAAACTTTTTGTCACCTTTGATGACATGGTCGGCCGGCAGGACCAGCATCACGGCCTCAGGGTCCCGCTTGATTAACTCGATCGCCGCCAGGGCGATCGCCGGAGCGGTGTTCCGTGCTTCCGGCTCAATGACGAAGTTGTGGCTGAGCTCATCTT
>VBOJ01000266.1 GCA_005877775.1 Nitrospirota bacterium
CCTTGCTGGCCGGGCTGCCAAAGTCCCCCAATAATTATTCTCCGTACAAATATCCAGAACGGGCCAAGAAGCGCCAGGAGCATGTGCTCGCCAGGATGGAAGAGGGTGGCTTCATCACCGCGGCCGAACAGCAGGAGGCCGCCGCACAACTCCTATCCTTCCGCCACCCTGGATCCGAGCAAATCGCCCCCTACTTCATCGAGAATGTGCGCCAGCACCTGGTCGCCAAGTACGGCGAAACCATGGTGTACAAGGGGGGGCTTGAAGTCTTTACCACCTTGAACGTCGAGATGCAGAAGGCGGCGGAGCGGGCGATTCTGAACGGACTGCGCCAATTGGACAAGCGGCAAGGATGGCGTGGTCCCCTCGACACCAAGGACCTCACGATGCTGACGCTGATAGACAAGACCGCGCCGACGCCGGTTGCTGCGCCTCGGGAAGGTGACTTGCTGCAGGGCGTGGTCACCAAAGTGGGAAAGGATCATGTACTGGTGCTCGCCGGCTCCACCGAGGGACGCCTGGCGTTCGACGACATGGCCTGGGCGCGACGCCGGCTGAAGGGACGGGATCTGACGAAGGACATCGTCGTGCTGCCCAGTCCTAAGCAGGTACTGAAACCTGGAGACGTCATCGAGGTCGCGGTCAAGAAGGTGGGACGCGATGGCGTCGTGCAGTTTCGGCTTGAGCAGACGCCGGTCGTTGAGGGAGCACTGGTGGCCATTGATCCGCGCACCGGCGCGATCCGGGCCATGGTCGGGGGGTACGATTTCGGGCGTAGCGAATATAATCGCGCTGTCATTGCCCATCGCCAGGCCGGGTCCGCGTTCAAGCCGATTATTTATGGGGCGGCCCTCAATCAGGGTTCGAGCCCGTCCGCTGTGGTGGTGGATGCCCCGGTCGTCTATGAAGAGGAGGACTCCGAGAAGATCTGGAAACCGGAGAATTACGAAAAACGCTTCTTCGGCGTCATCAGCCTTCGCGAGGCGCTAATCCATTCCCGCAACCTCGCCACGGTCCGGTTGCTCGAACGGGTCGGCATCCGTCCCGTGATCGAGTTCTCGAAGTTGATTGGAATCACCAGTCCGCTCAATCAAGATCTGTCGTTGGCCTTGGGATCCTCCAGCGTCGGGTTGCTCGAGTTGGCCTCTGCCTATGGAGTCTTCGCGAACCAGGGGATCAGGCTCGAGCCCTACTCGATCGCGACGGCCCAAGATGCCAACGGCCAGACGCTGGAGCAGACGTTGTTCGAACCACGGCAGGTCCTGTCGAAGGAAACCGCCTACCTGATCACCAATATGTTGGAGGATGTGATTCAGAGAGGAACAGGCCAGTTGGCGAAATCCCTCGGGAGGCCGATCGCGGGCAAGACAGGCACAACCAACGATTACACGGATGCCTGGTTCATCGGCTATACCCCGAATCTGGCTGTCGGCGTCTGGCTGGGATTTGACGACGTTCGGACATTGGGAGAGACGGAATCCGGCGCCCATGCGGCCTTGCCTATTTGGATCGAGTTCATGACGGAGGCGCTGAAACAATTGCCGGTGATGCCGTTCGAGATTCCGGATGACATCCAGTTCGTACGGGTTGATCCGAGCACCGGTCTCTTGGCCTCGGATCAAGGGGATCGAGCCGTCGTGGAGCTTTTCTCGAAGGGGACCGAGCCGACTCAGTCTGCGCCTGTGCGGATTGATCCGACAGACTTCTACAAGCTTGATCAGGTGCAGGACGGTCATGTACCGGCGGCCGAGGTGCCGCACTAGCAGGATGTTGAAAAAGTCCTCCAGCTTTGTTCTCGTTCACCCATTGCACGCGGCCAAGCAAGGGGTACCCGTCAGAGGCTCAACGTCTTGGGTACCCGTTGCTCTCTCATGCAACGGGGTCACGCCTCTTCGCTCGCTGCGGCCTCGTCACGGGAAGGGGCGCGTCTTGGCGCGCCTGGGGTGGGAGGGTGAAAACAACGCCTTTTGAACATCCTGCAGCGGGACAATGCAAGAGGTGTGCTTCTCGGAGGAAACGCCTCAGGAATGCGAGTCCTGGTACTCCTGGTGCCAGGCCATCTGGATGGCCTCCAGGATTTTCTCGTTCGACTTCTTGGGATCGTCTCTAAACTCCGGCAGCGCTGTAATCCACGCATGCATCTCGGTGAACCGCACGGTCAACGGGTCGGTATCCGGGTGTGTTTCCAGCAACCGGATCGCGATGTCCTCTGCATCATGCCAGGTCAAATCCATTGCTCGGTCCCTTCTTACGGTTGATGAGCAAGCCTCGACATCTCCTCGGCACCGGCGCTGAGGGTCTGCTGCTGAGGCGGGATCTCAACCTCGACGTCCCCGAAAATTTTCGCTTGGCATCCGAGCCGAGAGGTCAAGGTCAGCCCCTCTGCTTCATCTAATTGATCCAGTTCGTCGTCCTCCGGGGGGGAGAGGCGGTCAAGACCGTCTCGGATGATGACGTGACAGGTTGAGCAGGCGCAGTTTCCACCGCAACTGTGCTCGAGCGGGATGCGGTGGGTTTCGCAACTCTCCAGGATGCTTTGCCCCTCCGGCACTTCCACCGTGACGTTGAGCGGACGGAATGTGATCCTGACCAGAGGTCCCCTTTCCATCGCTGGACGGGGCTGCTCAACGATCGGCTGGACAGGGATGTTCTTGATCGCCATAAAGCTCGTGTTGTGATATCAAAGGTCCGAGAGTTTTTTATTCTGAAGCGCTTCCTTCAGGGTCGTGTCCATCAGGACTTCTGCCAGGTGGTGCGTGGCTTTCTCCACATCGCCGATGCCGGCCCGGATGACCCGGTGGTCCTCGCCTGTCCTGGCGCTCTCCAGCGCGGCCAGGGATGCCCTGATCGCGGCGGTCTCTTCGGCGCTGATCAAGTGGCCGCCGAGCCGGAATGCCTTCTCGGTGGCCTTGAGAATGGCTTCTGCCTCTGTCCGCGCGTCAATGAGTTGGCGCGCCTTCAGGTCTTCAGCCGCAAATTTGAATGATTCGCCAATCATGCGTTCCACTTCTT
>VBOJ01000078.1 GCA_005877775.1 Nitrospirota bacterium
CTCACTGCCCTCGATTTCGGACGCCGCTTCAAGCTCTGGTTCTTTGTGCAGATTTGCCGCATCTTCGGATCAACCGCCGTGCATCTGGTGCTGGAAGCGATCGAGGTCTACGGAGTTCGGAAATACCTGTCGCTCTGGAAGGTGTACAAGGACGGACCGCTCGGGGACGCGCTCAAGGACATCCTCATGGACGAATTCAAGCATGAGGACGTCCTGGTGACCCGGTTGACAGAGCGGAAAATCAATCCGGAGAAGATTCGTAACATCTTCCTTGGATTGAACGACGGGTTGGTCGAGATCCTGGGTGCGGTGAGCGGCTTTTTCGGCGCCTTCGGCGATGCGGTCACGGTTCTGATCGCCGCCTCGACCACGGCCGTGGCCGGAGCACTTTCCATGGGCGCCGGCGCCTATGCCGCGCTGAACTCCGAGAAGGAAGTCAAAGCGACGCAGTTCGACAAGAAGCAATTCCTGGGTGAGGAGATCGGCTCATCGCAGATGGAGGAACAGCCCTTCAGTTCAGCCGTGGTGGTCGGGTGCAGTTATTTCGGAGGCGCGATGGTCCCTGTGCTGCCGGTGTTGCTCGGCGCGACGAACGCGTTATTCTCGCTCGTGGCCGCCGGCAGCATGGTCATCCTGGTCTCCACGCTCCTGGCCTTCCTGTCCGGCATGAACGTCAGGCGGCGCGTCCTGCTGAACCTCATCATCATTACCGCGGCTGTCGGGATCACCTACGCGATCGGGACTGTGGCCAAGAATCTGTGGGGGGTTTCGGTCTGACGGATCGGGCGCCTACCGAGCGGAGATCATCGGCAACTCTCGTGAACCTTCTGCTTCTTGTTGAATCCGGAGGCGCTCGGCCCTCGACTCCTGCAGCACATGTTCGAGCACCTCGTCGGTCAGCTGTGTCAGATTGGCCGCCGCGTCCTTCATCGCTCCATGCTCGACGGCGCGCGTCAGAACTTCGGCCTTCGTGGCCCCCTTCTTTTTCCCAAGGAACGGCTTGACGATCAGATAGACCACATCCCGCACGGGCATGTAACGCAAGAAGCGCCGCAGCAGCCTGAACGTTTGCACCGGGTAATGCAGCAGCTTGTAGAGGAACAGGCGTCGCAACCCTGCGCGGCGTTCGTCGTTGATCACCTCACCGGGGAGGCAGGTCGGATCGATTTCCGAACACTTGAAATACTTGTACCAATCGGTCTGTTCACTCACCAACCCCCGTTTCACATACTCGTGCCACAGCGGCGTCCCGCGATAGACACACAGGCGGTTGAAGCCGAACGTATCGAGGCGCAGCTTTGACGCGAAGTCGAACGTCGCTTTCATGTCCTCGACGGTTTCATCCGGATTGCCGACGACGAAGAATCCATGCACGATCTCGATGCCCGCCTGCTTGGCATTCGTCACCGCGGCCTCCACCTCCGCCAACGTCTGCTCCTTCTTGAGCCTGTCCAATACCTTCTGACTCCCACTTTCGATCCCGAACATCAAGGTGCGGCAGTTGGCCTTCGCCATCAAGGGAAATAAGTGCTGGGCCACCGAGTCCACTCGCCCTTCACAACCCCACTGAATCGTAATGCCATTGTCAATGATGCCCTTGCAGATGGCCTCGATGCGCTTAGGTTGCAGCAGAAAGTGGTCGTCAACGAAGGCGACGGCACCATACCCGAGGTCCTGGAGATACTTGAATTCCTCCACCACGTGCTGCGGACTGCGGGAACGCCACTTCCCCTCGTTGAAGATCGGAATATCGCAGAAGACGCAGGGCCAGGGGCATCCGCGCGAGGTCTGCATGGTCGTGAACCGCTCCATGGACAGGACGGCCGGCACATCGAGCGGCATGGATTCGACGAAGTCCAACGGCAGGCCCTCCCGATCGGGAAACGGCCACTGATCAAGGTGGCGCTCCATCGATCGGTTGGGGTTGGTGATCACATGACCATCCTTCGCCCAGGTGAGTCCCGCGACGTCGGCCAAATCGTCCACACGCTCGACGAGATCAAGAATGAGTTGCTCCCCGTCCCCGCGGCAGACAAAGTCTACTTCCGGGCATTGGTGCTTGACCAACTGAGCATTGAGGCTGACAAACACCCCTCCGAACGCCAGCTTCACCTTTGTATTGGCGGCGCGGATCTGGCGAGCGAGGATCTTCGCGTACGGGTAGCTGGTTGTGCTGAGGAAACTCAAGCCGACGAGGGCGGGCTGCCGCCGATTGATTTCCTCAACGATGACCTCATTGGGTGTCTCCGGATTCGCCTGGTCGAACATCACACACTCGTGGCCTGCGCGCTTCAGCACAGCTGAGAGCGACATGATACCGATCGGGGGGAATCCCATGACCCGAATGTGTCCGTTTTCGGCGCGAGTCGCTGCCGGCAGGGCGTAAAACTGAGGATCGCGGACGTGAATCAGGAACACAAGCATGAGGATTTCCTCTCCGGAGCAGCAAGCGCCTCGGACCTGAGTATCTGGCGTTTTACCACTCCATGCCGTTGAATAATCGGATCGCTTATTGTACGCCCTTGTTCGAGTTCCCTTCAGTGACGCCGCAGGACTATGCTCTACTTCCGAGGAGAGAAGGCTTCTGTGTCCTAATCTGCTGCGTAGTTCTGGGGCAGATAGGCTGAGGGTGGCATCTCACTCACGGACGAGAGGATAGCACAATTACGCACGAATGAGAAGGAAATAATCCAAAGGACCGTTGAACCCTTTGTATCACCATCGTCCGAGGCGGATGGGAATCACCGGCCCAGGGCCGCGTTGACTGTCGCGCCGACTTTGAATGGGTTGTGCGAACAGCGGGACGGCGGCACTGTCCAAGACCTTCATCCTCCTGCATGCCCTAGGAAGTGTAAACTCTACAGCGTTTTCAGAAACTCGATCAGCGCCTGACGATCCTCGTTAGGCAGGCGCAGGAAGCGATTCCGCGAAGCAGCCGCCTCGCCTCCATGGTAGACAATCGCCTGTTCGAAGTTATTGGCCCTGGCGTCATGCAGCAACTGATGTATTCGGAACCGCACGCCCCAGAGCGGTGGGGTCCGATACTCTCCCGGCTTCGCCACGCCTAACGCGATCCCGTCATTCAGCGTCGGACCCAAATCGTGAAGGAGAAAGTCGGAATAGGGCGACACTTCTCGATCCAGAAGCACGGAGAAAGTCACGGGCGTCGGATCGCCCATCCTCATAAAGGGTTTCGCGCCGGTCCGGAAGGCGGGAACATGGCATTTTGCGCAGGCGAGCTCGCGGAATAGCCGCTCGCCTCGTGTCACCTGATGAGCTTCGCCGACGAACTCTGCATCACGAGCCGGCGGGGCCAGCAGGGCCACGAAGTCCACCAGTTTCCGAACGGTTTCCAATGAGACATTCGGCTCAGGGATTCGTCGTTGGAGAAAGATCGGCAGTTCGATGGGACTGGTCTCCCGGTCGAATCCCTGGGTTGGCGACGTCAATCCCATTTCCTGCCGCAGGGCATCAGAGACAAATTCAACGAGGCTCCCCACATGTGCCTGAGAGCCAAACCGCTGCACGTGCCCATCCCGCATCGAAGCCCGGCCGCGAATTCCGTCATGGTCTTTGTCGTCCGGATCGGCATTGGCGAGAATTGCCTCCTCCGGAATCGCCTCGATCAGACCCAGTCCCAGCAGCGTCGGCGGCCGTCGCTTGGAGAGGAGCGCGTTGCCTGGGAGCGTTTCGGGAGAGACCCCGGGAACGGCCCGTTCATGGAACAATCTGCCAGCAGGTCCTTGGGTTCCCTCCGCATAGCGGATATTGCCTCGGTATCCAGGTCCATGTCCGCCGATGGTCGGGATATGATGACAGGCCTCACAGGCTCTCGCGTTGAAGATCGGTCCGAGCCCGTCACGAGGTGTAAAGGGGAATTCAAAGAGCTGCCGCCCTTCCTCGAACCGGGCCTGCTCCTCCTTCGTGAGCCCTGACAGCGGAACGGGCGGGTCATGCTCCTTCTTCGCCTCGGTCGTTGGGAGTCCCGCCCCAACCACAAGCCCAGAGACAGCCACGACTATCCGGGCATACCGCCAACAGCAACAGGGTCGTGAGTGGCTCATATTGTCTCCTCCCCGTGGACTGTGATGCAGCTTGATTCACGGACCATACATGTTCTGCCACAGAATAACGGTTGAGACAAGCAGAGGTTGACAGAAGGCTATGCCCAAGGGTTTTCAGCCGAATTCCGGTAGGAAGTGGCGCTAACGTCCTAACGACGCTTTGACTGTGGAGCCGATCTCGGCTGGGTTGCGGACGACGCGGACGCCGGCGGCCTCGAGGGCGGCCATCATCTCAGTGGCCGTGCCCTTTCCGCCCGTGATGATCGCGCCGGCGTGGCCCATCCTGCGGCCCGGAGGAAGGGGCTTACCCCCTGGCTTTAAGCCAGGTCGCAATCAAGGGGGGCAGATCTTGCTGCACTTTCCCACTCACATACATCCCGATGTGTCCGACCGGAAAGGAGCGCGCCGTGTAGTCGGCAGTCCCTACATGTCTTTCCAGCGCGATGGAGGACGCCGGCGGCACCAGGTGATCTTGCTCGGCGTAGACGTTCAATACCGGCATGATGACCTTTCTCAGATCCACCTGCTTTGTCCCGATTTTCACCTGACCTTTAATCAACTTGTTGTCTTGGTAAAAGTCCTTTATGAACTGCCTGAACGTTTCTCCGGCCTGGTCTGGACTGTCAAAGATCCATTCTTCCATGCGGAGGAAATTCAGCAGCTTTTCCTTGTTGTCCAAGATGTCGATTAACTCAAAGTATTTTCGAATACTCAACTGGAATGGCTTCAACACTAAGAACCCGAAATTCATGAACTCCCCGGGGATATTGCCAAACGCATCGACGAGCAGATCGATATCAATATTCTTTTGCCCGGGGGCACAGCCGGTCCAACAATTCAGCAATCCCTCCTCCACATGAAAGTCAACTGGGGCGACCATGGTCACCAGGTTTTTGACCTTCTCCGGATAGATCGCGCTATAGCAGAGGCTGAACGTGCCTCCCTGGCAAATCCCGAGGAGGTTGATCTGATCCAACGCGTGCCGCTCACTCACGACATCAACACAGTTGTTGATATAGCCGTTGATGTGGTCGTCGAGCGTCAGCCAACGGTCCCCCCGCGTCGGGTAGCCCCAGTCGATCAGATAGACATCCATGCCCAACTTGAGCAAGTTACGAACGAGTGATCGATCTTCCTGCAAATCCACCATATAGGGACGATTGACCAGCGCGTACACGATAAGCATGGGAACATGAAAAGGACGCTCCACCATTGGGGTGTACCGGTAGAGGACGATATTGTCCTCTCGGTAGATCTCCTCCTTTGCTGTCACACCGACCCGAAATTCGTCATGTCGGATACGGCTGAGGCTTTCGATCCCCTGGACAACCTTTCGGTTCAGTTCCGTCAGCTGACGAAAGGCCTCCTCAGGCTTGAGAAGTAACGGAAACGGGATCATGTTCCTGCTTGCTCCTTCCTTGGTCGTGACTCATGTCCTTGATCGTTTCGCTCAACATCGCCTCATCGACTAGCAGGATGCTGAAAAAGGCCTCCAGCTTTGTTCTCGCGTCGATCGGCCGCGCTGGGCCGTCTTTTTCATCCCGGATGGGCTGTCGAGATCGTCGCTGCCCTCTCGGCTTGTCTTTCAAGCGAGCGTCAGGCGAGCTTTTCAACAGCCTGCTAGGGGCTTGTGCTATGCCCCACTCAGCTTTGAACCTTCCTGTGGGCGGACCGACCTCCTTTGACTTCCTGCAATGCTTTCTTGAGCTCTTTGACTTCTTTGCCCAGCTCATAGATTCTCCGGTAGGCTTCATCAAGCTCACTTCGAGAGGGCACATGGCTGACCTTCAAAAACCCTTCAACGATTTCCCGCTCCTGGATCCGATAGGCCATCGCCGTATCCACCAACCGTCCCTGCAGCTGGATGTACGCCTCTGTACGGAATACTCCCAGAAAGGCCTCTTCAATGACGTCGATCCACAGGAAGAGCAGTTGACGAAGGCTTTCGACTTTGTCTCCGGCTTGGCCTACTGAAACAAGTTTGTGATTCAACTGTTCGAAAGCCTTGGCCCAAGTCTCAGCCAGCACAACCTGGTATTCGTAACTTGCCCGACGAAACTCGAGCCAGGCATTAAATCCCTTCAGCAGTCGCTCGTTCAGTTCGCGAGAATATCCCAGGCTTGGACTTTCGAGCAGTCGGCCGAAGGTCCGCTCGTACGTGTCCCAATAGAGATTCATCAATTCAATCGGGGCGGAACCATCACCCATCGCGGCTTGGCCGAAGTGCCTTGGCGTCCGCCGCAATGACTCGACCCACGGCTGTCCCAGCTTTTGCCATTGTTCCTGATACAGTCGCCACAGCTCGGCTATACTCTCAACAGCCGCCACCCCCCCATGAGGAGCCTGAAGGAACTGCTGACGGAACTCAGCAGAATAACTGTCAAGCACCGTCTGCCAATCCTGCCCGGACTCGATCTTTGGAGCCATTGCCTTCCAGGTGCTCAGTGACAGCTCGAAGAAGCGCATCCCGACATCCTGAGCGCTCAGGAGTTGCTTGGCCAGATCCTTGACAACCTGTTCTGATTCGCCAGTCCAGGCTTTCAGCCCCTGTGAAGCAATCTCCCGCCATTGGTCTACCACACCGGAGTAAGATGGCATTGTTGGCGCCGGTGCGGTCCGTATCAGATCACACCAACTCTCCCACATCTTGGTCTGTGCCTCAGTGAAGGCTTTGACCAGAGTGTCAGCCTGTTCGTTCCAGGACATAGCGACCCGTTCCCCTACATTCTCAGTAGGCCTATATCTTCGCCTGATCTTTTGGCTTTCTGCTGGCTTCTCCCGCGGTCCAGACACGGCCCCACTCTACCTGAGCGTCGAGAGCCTTCTTCACGGCCTCTTGCCAGATCAGCACGACTTTCTCTGACTCTCGCTGCCAGCCCCCACCCGGCGTGGATGGGTCGAGCTTCTTCATAATCTCGAACCATCCCGCCCAGAGCTGCATCTGGGTCTCGGCCCACCGCCTCATCATGTCCTGACCTTGTTGCGCCCACCCAAGCAGTTCCTCAGGGGCACCGCGCACACTGGTGAATCCATCGGCCCAGAGCTTGGTCCACTCCATCTGAAGATTGAGGTTCTTCTTGAGAGACTGTTCCCAAGCTTCAACGGTCTTCCTCCATGCCTCCGTACCCTGTCCCTTCCCGAACCCCTGGGTGGCCTTAAACCACTCATCCCACATCTGCTTCTGAGTGTCTATCCAGCTGTTGAATATCTCTTGAGCCTGCTTGGTCCCTTCCATGGTGTCACCTCTCCTTTCTTATGTTGGTTCTTGTGATTTGCCAGAAATGTCTGTCCAAGTCCGCAGCCACTCGCTTTGCGCCTTCAAGGCCGCTTGAGTAGCTGTCTCCCAAAGATCCAAAATCTCGTTCGCTTTCTTCTCCTGCCCTTTGACTCCCAGGGTGGCCCGCAGCCGCTGTATCGTCGCCTCCGCCTCTTCAAGCCTAGTCCTCAGGACGTCACATCTTTCCAGAAGTTCGAGGTACCGAGAGCGTGGGACGACGCCCATCATCTTCCACCATTCTTCCATCCATTCCCGAAATTCCTCTGAGCTGGAGAAACCACTTCTCAAAGGAGGAACACTTTCCATCCATCTGTTCAACTCCTCTGGGGACTTCCATGCCTCACCCAGCCCGCGAAGCGCCTCCTGTGCTCGGCCAGCTCCCTGCATGGTTTCCTGCATCAGACGAAGCCAAGCTTCTATGACGACTGGATCTTTCATTGACCGGAGTATGCCGCCACCAACAGACTGTAAAGCCGCACCAAGAAAGAGCGACCGCGGCACCACGCTTCACATGTACAGTCCACCGTTCACACTGAAGACCTGGCCAGTGATGTAGGAGGATTTCTCATCCGCTAAAAATAAGACCGCTCGGGCGATCTCCAATGGCTCGGCCATCCGTCCAACTGGAATGCTCTCCACGATCTTATCCAGAACCTCTTTGGGCATCTGGCCTGTCATTGCTGTTTTCACAAACCCAGGGGCAACGGCGTTGACGGTGATCCCTTTTTTTGCTGTTTCCAGGGCAAGGGACTTGGTGAACCCGATAATCGCGGCCTTTGCCGCTGCATAATTGGTCTGTCCAAAATTTCCTTTCTGTCCCACGACCGAAGTGATGCTGATGATCCGTCCGGAGCCTCTCTCGAGCATCTGACCAATTACTGCCTTTGAACAGTGAAAGACCGAGGAGAGATCGACCGCAAGCACCTTCTCCCACTGGTCAGGAGTCATATTCTTGAGAGTCCTATCAATCGTGATCCCAGCATTATTCACGAGGATGTCGATCCGGCCGAAATCTTTCGAGACTTTTTCGACCAGTTGCGTTGTGTCTTCAAACTTGGAGACATCTGCCTTGTACAGCTTGCCGCTATATCCCTGTTTGATAAATTCCTTCAAGAAGCTCTCTGCAACCTCATCCGGCTCCACGAGATAGTTCAGGCCTACTGTGGCTCCTTCCTGAGCCAGAAGGAGAGAGATAGCCTGTCCAATTCCCCCCACCGCACCAGTCACCAGGGCCACCCGATCTTTTAAGCTATTATTTCCCATCTGCTGCTCCCCAGATTTTCCCTCCACCAGCCCGTCGACGGCTTTCCTCCCGTCGAGAGGCTAGCAGAACCCTTCCCGTTACCCCCGCAGAGGGTTAGTCCATCAATTCCACTGCAACAGCCACCGACTCTCCTCCTCCGATGCAAGGGCTTGCGATCCCGCGTTTCCCCCCCGTCCGCTTTAATGCATAAAGCAGCGTCGTGAGGATCCGCGCACCGCTGCCTCCAATTGGATGGCCAAGGGCTACGGCCCCGCCATGGATATTGACCCGGTCCGGATCCAGCCTCAGTTCATTGATCGCTGCCATGGTCACAACCGCAAAAGCCTCGTTGACCTCGTAGAGATCTATTTGGCGGGCATCGAGTTTCAGTTTGCTCAAAAGGGCTGTAACCGCTTGGATCGGTGCGATCGTGAACCATTCAGGTGCCACTGCCTTCTGGGTATACCCTACGATTCTCGCTTGCGGCTTAACCCCCAAGGCGTCAGCTCGCTCCTCAGAGAGGACCACCATCGCAGCGGCCCCATCATTCATGCCGGATGCATTCCCAGCCGTCACTGTGCCATCCTTCTGAAAGGCCGCGGGAAGCCGACGCAGCTTGGGTTCGTCGAAACGGGTGAGCCGTTCATCATCCCGGATCTGCAGTGGCTTTGGTTTTCCAGGGACCTCAACCTCGACGATCTCTTCGCGAAACCAACCCTCCTGTTGGGCCTTCAACGCTCTGGTGTAACTTTGAACCGCGAAGTCATCCTGCAGTTCCCGTGAGAATTGATACTTGGCGGCGCACAGCTCCGCGCACGCCCCCATCGAGAGATTCCCGTAGACATCCCAGAGCCCGTCCTTGATCATGCTGTCAACGAGTTCCCCGTGCCCCACCTGGTACCCAGACCTGGCCTTTTCAAGCAGATAGGGAGCCCGGCTCATGCTTTCCATGCCCCCCGCCACAACCACCTCGGCATCTCCAGCCTGAATGGCCTGGCAGGCCAGCATGACGGCCTTAAGACCTGATCCGCATACTTTGTTGATCGTGGTGGCACTCACCGTATCCGAAAGCCCCGCCCCTTTAGCGGCCTGCCTGGCAGGAGCCTGACCGACGCCCGCCGTGAGCACATTCCCCATGATCACTTCGTCTACCACCTCAGGATGGACGTTAGCCCGGCGTAGTGCCTCCCGAATCACGCAGCTTCCCAGGGTCGTGGCGCTCACGGTGCTGAACGCCCCATTCAAGTTCCCGATCGGAGTCCGCACCGCCCCAGCGATAACCACCTGTCTCATGGCTAACCTCCTTGCACCGGAGTCACAGCAATTGGCAATGTGGGTAGAGATGATCCGCGATCACTCGTCAGTTGCCGCATGCTTTCCCCATGAACTCTATCTCAATAATAATCATTCTAGAGACCTCTCATGTGTCGTGGAGCCTCATAGTGTAGTTCATTCACAGGTCGTTAGGGAAGAGGCAAAAAATTGGCACCCCATCCATACACACCTGCGGACCAAAATGCGGCTTCACCACACCCTGACAGTGGAAGTGATAGCGTGCGCGGAGGCTCTAGAAGAGGGAGAGTACCAGCCGGTCAAGCGATTTCTAGGTGAAACGCTCTTCGGGGAGATCGCGGCCGGGAACTGCTCACTAACAGGCCTTCATACGACAATTGAACAGGGAACACAGAAGCTGAGGACTGAGAAAACGGAAACTTGCTCATCCGCCCTCAGCCCTCAGAGCTTGTGCCTACACCCCAGAGGGCTTAGTTGGGAATGACGGTATCCATCACTTTCTTGTTGATCTCAAGCGCAAACTTCCGAGACGGACCAGCTATCGAAGTCTCATAGTATTCAAAGGCAGTCTCACAGGCATCGGCTGCGGTCTTCAACATCGGTTCAGCCATGTCCTGGGAGGTTTGAAGGACTTGCCGGGTGAAGGCCAAGAACGGATTCGGCACCCCGTTCGTTTGTCCTTGGATCTGATCCCAATGCATCACAAGCAAGTCCCTATTCGAGGCGAGCCATTGCCGGGGAGCCGCCAATCCCTGCCTGACTGCGTCCTTAACCAAATGTTCGCTCTGCTCTTGCCACTCCAAGGAGGCTTCCAGTCCTTTGAGATATCCCTCCTTCCAGGTCTTCGCCATTTCCGTCGCGTCGAACGCTCTGCCTGTACCCGTCTTCGTGTCAGTCGCCATCATCGATCTCCTCTCTAGTTTATCGCCTGATTGCTCAAGCTGGTTATAGGAGCCCTTCCTGGTTACAGCACCCGCAATTGGGCTCTGTCCTTGCGGAGCCAACGGTCTTCTTTCGCCCTTCTTTGTTTCTTTCACACCTCTGGTTGTTTTTCTTGCAGCCAAAATCGGTTTCCTTTCTTTTG
>VBOJ01000079.1 GCA_005877775.1 Nitrospirota bacterium
CGGGGATGATGGACACGGTCCTCAATGTCGGGCTGACGGAACGAACGGTCGAGGGATTGGCGGCCAAGACACGGAATGAGCGGTTCGCCCAGGACAGCTATCGGCGCTTCATCACGATGTTCGGCAGCATCGTCATGGGCGTTGGACGGGAACATTTCGAGGAAACTCTGAAGCATAAGAAGGCGGAACTCGGCATCGTGCAGGATACGCATCTGGACGCGAAAGCCCTCAAGGAGCTTGTGGGACGGTTCAAGGCACTCATCCGCGAACAGACTGGGCGGGAGTTTCCCGACGATCCGCTGGTGCAATTGAAGATGGCCATCGATGCGGTGTTTTCGTCATGGTTCGGCGCCCGGGCCGTCACGTACCGACGTCTCTACAGCATTCCAGACACGTGGGGAACAGCCGTCAATGTGGTCGCGATGGTGTTTGGCAATATGGGAGAGACCAGCGGAACGGGAGTCGCATTCACCCGTGATCCGGCTTCAGGTGAGCGAACCTTCTTTGGGGAATGTCTGATGAACGCACAAGGCGAGGACGTGGTCGCAGGCATTCGCACGCCGCTTCCGATACGCGCCCTCGCGGATACCGTCCCCGGAGCTTACAAGGAACTGGTGGCCACGCAACAGAAGTTGGAACGACATTACCGGGACATGTTGGACCTCGAGTTCACGATTCAAGAAGGCAAGCTCTTCATGCTCCAGACCCGGGTGGGGAAACGAACCGGCATCGCGGCGGCCCGGATTGCTGTGGACATGGTCAAAGAAGGCCTGATCAGCAAGCGAGAAGCGGTGCTGCGCGTTTCCCCGGATCAACTGGCGCAATACCTCTATCCGATCTTTGACGCAGCGGAAGAAGCCAAATGCACCGCTCTCGGCAAGGGCCTGCCGGCTGGTCCCGGTGCCGCGGCGGGGAAGATTGCCTTGACTCCTGATCGAGCAGTCGACATGCAGGCGAAGGGGGACCGCGTCATTCTGGTCCGGCAGGAGACTAGCCCTGATGACATTCATGGAATGCACGCGTCGCTCGGCTTCTTGACCGCCAGAGGGGGAATGACAAGTCACGCCGCGGTCGTGGCTCGACAAATGGGGAAGGTCTGCGTCGCAGGTTGCGAAGCGGTGGAAGTGGAAAACGCCACCACCGTCAGAATCGGCTCGCAGGTCTTTAAAGAGGGCGACCACCTCTCCATCAACGGCTCGACCGGCAACGTGTATAAGGGCGACATACCCGTGGTGGAGTCCGAGGTCATCCAGGTCATACAGGGCAAGATGGATGCGCGCAAGTCGGAGAAATACCAATGCTTCGCCACGCTCATGTCATGGGCGGACGAGACCCGACGACTGAAGGTTCGGGCCAATGCCGACATCCCAGACCAGGCGAGGATCGCCCGAGGCTTCGGCGCGGAGGGCATCGGTCTGTGCCGCACCGAGCATATGTTCTTCGCCGAGGATCGCATCCCGATCATGCAGCAAATGATCCTGGCTCGCACGCGCGAAGACCGGGAGCGTTATCTGGATCAGTTGCTTCCTCTTCAAAAGCAGGACTTCATTGGACTCTACAAAGAAATGAAGGGCTTTCCGGTCACGATTCGTCTGTTGGACCCTCCGCTGCACGAATTTCTGCCCAAACGCGAAGAGCTCATGGTTGAAATTGCGCGGTCTGAGTTGACCGGCGAGAATCCAGGGCTCATCGAAGAAAAGCGACGCCTGCTTGCGAGGGTCGAAGAACTGCACGAATTCAACCCCATGCTTGGGCTTCGAGGCTGCCGGCTCGGCATCACTATGCCGGAGATCACGCGGATGCAGACCCGCGCGATCATCGAGGCGGCGTGCGAAGTCGCTCGGGAGGGGAAGAAGATCGTCCCGGAAATCATGATCCCGCTGGTCGGCATGATCACCGAAATGAAGGCGCAGAAGAATCTCATCCGAGAGGTTGCGGCGGAGACGATGAAGCGTTGCGGCGTGAAACTCTCCTACCTCGTCGGGACGATGATCGAACTGCCGAGGGCGGCCGTGACAGCAAAGCGTATCGCAGAAGAAGCCGAATTTTTCTCCTTCGGGACCAACGATCTCACCCAGACCACCTTCGGCTTTTCTCGGGATGACGCCGCCAAATTCGTCGGCATCTACAAGGCGGAAAACATCCTCGATGCCGATCCCTTCGCCGTCCTGGATCGGGAAGGAGTAGGAGCCCTGATGCGCATGGCGATGACGGAAGGACGGCGGGCTCGTCCTGATCTCAAGCTCGGGATTTGTGGAGAGCATGGAGGGGACCCAAGTTCCGTGGAGTTTTGTCACCAACTGGGCCTGGACTACGTCAGCTGCTCGCCATACCGTGTCCCGATTGCGCGCCTTGCGGCAGCGCAGGCTGCTTTGACGGAGATGAACACCGCCCTGACGGCCGGTAAGCGGCCCACCCAGCGAGCGACGCGGCCAGCACGACGGGCCGGGCGAACAGCCCCTCAGGAACAGAAATCACACCGCCGGAGCCGCACACACCGCGCTCGTCAGATCCGGTGACAGACAAAGCCCTGGACAAACAGTATATGGCGCTGGCGCTTCGCCTGGCCGCCAAGGGGCGGGGACTCACCAGTCCCAACCCAATGGTGGGCGCCGTGGTAGTGGCGCGAAATCGGCTCATCGGGAAGGGCTACCACCGACGGGCCGGCGGCCCGCACGCTGAAATTCTAGCGCTTCAGTCGGCCGGTGATCGGGCGAAGGGCGCAACCCTTTACGTGACGCTTGAGCCCTGCTGTCATCGGGACAAGCGCACTCCTCCCTGCGTTCCCGCCATCATTGCGTCCGGTATCCGACGAGTGGTCGTCGCGATGCGAGACCCGAATCCTCAGGTCTGCGGACGCGGTCTTCGCCAGCTTCGACAAGCCGGTGTCACGATCACAGTGGACTGCCTTCGCGAGGAAGCAGAACGCCTGAATGAAATATATTGCCACTGGACGCGTACCGGCCGGCCGTTCGTGGTGGTGAAGGCCGCGATGACGCTGGACGGCAAGATCGCCACGGCCAGTGGGGAGTCGCGATGGATCACCGGCGAGGCAGCCAGGCGGCACGTACATGGTCTTCGGAGGCGCATGGACGCTGTGATCGTCGGAATTGGAACCGTCCTGCGGGACGATCCGAGACTCACGGTCAGACTCGGATCGAGTCGGTCCGGAGGTCATTCCAATCGTCAACCGCTTCGCGTGATTCTGGACAGCCGCGCCCGTATCCCACCGACAGCCAAGGTATTGTCGCCGGCTGCCAGGGCCAGCGGCGGGTCAGGCAGCCGGACCAACACGGTTGTCGCCACGACTGTGAAGGCGCCCCGACATCGCATTGAGCGGCTGCGGGCACAGGGCGTCACGGTACTGGTCCTTCCGTTTCAAGATGGGCGCGTATCCTTGCGTGCCTGTCTCTCCCGCCTGGGACAGATGGCCATCACCAGCGCGATGATCGAAGGGGGGAGCGAACTGAATGCCTCAGCCTTTCGCGAAGGACTGGTCAACAGGATTCTGTTCTATATCGCCCCCCGGCTCTTGGGCGGACAGGGTGCGAAAGGAGTCATAGGTGGACCTTCTCCTCAACGGTTGGCGGAGACCCTGTCGATTACGGACATCTACGTCCGACGGCTCGGAAGCGACCTGCTCCTGGAGGGGACCTTGCGGACGACAGGACGTGCCAGGCGCATGACATGAGCATGGGTCGCATAGAGCCTTCGCCCGAGCCGCCTCATCGCGCCGGTCACTGACCCCTGTCCCCCAATGATTTTGACAGTCCCGCGGTAAAGATGGTACGGTGCTGCGGTGCCAGTCACCCCGCACAAGCGAAGCCTATCCTCACTCATCAACGATCCTCCGCCCTGCTTCGCTGCCCTTCTATGTCTCGCGACAGGCACGGCAATCCTGACACTCCATGCAGTCTGTGTCCTGTCCCGTTGCGCAGACGCCGGGGCCGTCCCGGCCGAGGCGGACCTTCCGCCCCTTTCGCGGCTCGTCCACGAATTCCTCGAGACAGAGGATGCAGATCATGCCAGGCAAGTGCTGACCGAAGTTCTTGGGAATCCCCAGGCAGATCTCACATCAGTGGAGACGATCATCAGAACGGGACATCGCTATGAAACGCGTCCGGTGGGGATGCAGGCCGGGGTCCCTCTTCGTGTCAGGAACCGTTCCCACCGGTACGGACTGTACGTACCCCTGTCGTACCGTCCCACGAAAGACTACGCGCTGGTGGTCTGCTTGCACGGAGCCGGGTTCACGGGCGACACCTATCTGGAGCGCTGGCAGGCACGGCTGGGCGATGGCTATCTCCTGGCTTGCCCGACCTTAGTCCAAGGTGCTTGGTGGACACGTCAGGCAGAAGAATTGGTGCTCGCCACCATTCGCGCCGTCCAGGCCCGCTACCGCATCGATCCGGATCGGATCTTTCTGACTGGCATGTCGAACGGAGGAATCGGCGCCTGGATCATTGGGAGCCACCATGCCCCGCTGTTCGCCGGCCTCGCGCCTATGGCAAGCGGGTTGGATGATGTCCTCTTCCCTTTCCTGGAAAACCTGCGGCACACGCCGACTTATCTGATCCATGGTCTGAAGGATCAGGTGATGCCGGTCGAGTTGAGCCGTTCCATTGTGAGGGAATTGACGCGGCTCGGATATGAATTCGTCTATCGGGAGCATGATCGAGTCCACTCCATCGCCGGTGGCCATTACTTTCCGCGGGAGGAGCTCCCCGAACTCGTAGCCTGGTTCGAAGCCCATCACCGCGACCCCTTTCCAAGGAAGGTGACAGTGGTGCGCGACGCCACCCACCTGACCGCCTTCGGCTGGGTGCGCATCGATGCCACAGACCGGATCGTGGCTTTGACGGAGAACCTGACCGACACCCGGGACGAGACCATCGTCAACCGAGTCTACGCCAAACTGGAAGCGGAAATTGTCGCGCCCAACCGAGTCGAGGTACGCACGCAGCGGGTGAGACGCTACAGCCTGTTTCTGAACCAATGGCTCGTCGATCTCTCCAAGCCGATCAGAGTGGTCACCGACGGTCGGCTGACCTACGAAGGGCCGGTGATTCCTAGCGTGGAGACCCTGCTGCGCGAGGCGCGCCTGCGCCAAGACCGGCGTATGCTGTTCCCGGTTCTCTTGAGTCTGCCGGTGGAGGGCAAACCATGAAGTGGTTCCGGACCCGCGATCCCTCCGGAGGGTCCTCGAAGTGCTGGTGGACCGGAACCGGCGTACTCAGCCTGCTGCTGATCGGGATCCCGGCCGAGCCCGCCACGGATCCCTGTCACCTCGCATCGGAACAAGAGGGGCTCCTCTTCCCAGTCGAACGGGTGGACCCTGACTGGCGCTGTCGGCTGGGACCCATCGTGAACAGCTCTACGACGGTCGGGGTGATTGGCCCGGTTCAGACACCGATTGCCCAGGGATTCTACGAATATTTGCTCGACCGTCCCCCTGTCATCGCATCACTCGTGCAACGACTGCGTATCGCCAATTTCCAGGCCTCCGCGAAAGGACCAAACCAGTTCTGGGTCAATGATGGAGATGGGACTCAAGGATTGCTCACGATGGTTCATGACGACCAGACGACCCGCATCTATCACATCGACGGATACCATGAGGGGACGCTGTTCCCGCTGGTCCGCGCCAAGGCGGTAGTCTTTATGAAGATCAGGCCTGTGCTGACCCAGGAGCGACAAGCAGCGGTCGAGACCACGCTCGTCTCGTACATCCGTCTGGATGACCGCATCCTGTCCGCACTGTTCTACATCCTGAGACCCCTGGTCGGTGGAGCCGTCACCCGAAAAATTGTGAGAGGCTTTGAGGTAACCAACCAACTCAGCACGACGATTGCGCAGGATCCTGACCGCGTCGCCCAAGAAGCGACCTCGCCGCCGTTGTTCACACCCGATGAGCTCGAGTCGCTTAAAACGCAGCTCCAGTCGATGCGCCGGCCCATGCCACCACCCCAACCCCCACATCCGGCTCCATGACCCAGGCACACAGTTTCTTCCTGCTCTGCGGGATCGGCGTCTTCTGTTTTCTTAGCTATAACCTCGTGCGGATGCCGGTGCTGGCTCTGTTCGCCCAGTCGCTGGGCGCCGGGCCGGAAAGCATCGGCCTGGTCGTCTCCGTCTCGACCCTGACTGGTGTGCTGCTGAAGCTCCCATCCGGCGCGCTATCGGATATCTATGGTCGGCGTCTGCTGCTGCGAGTCGGCGTCCTGGCGTTCGGTCTTCCACCGTTTGTGTATCCCTTCGTCTCCGATCTGGAGACACTGATAGGTCTGCGGTTCGTCCACGGGCTGGCGACAGCGATCTTTGCCCCGGCTGCGCTTGCCACCGTGGCAGAAATGTATCAGACACAACGCGGCGCGGCACTGGGCTGGTATACCGCCTCCACTCAGGCCGGCGCCCTTCTAGGTCCGGTTCTAGGAGGATGGTTGGCCTACGCAGCCGGGTTTCCGGTCACGTTCGTGACCGGCGGGATCTTCGGTTGTCTCGGCCTCCTGTTCTTCTTCAGCCTTCGTTTGAATCCGCCTCCACCACGGGGAGAAAAAAGGCTGGCATTGGTTCTGGCGGACATGTGGAAAGGCGTCCACATTGTCTCAGGCAATACACGAGTGCTCGTCACCAGCGTCACGGATGCGGCCAAGATGATCGCCAACGGCGCACTCATGGCCTTCCTGCCGATCTATGGAATTTCGGCTGGACTGAATCCGGGCGAAGTGGGACTCTTATTCGGGATTCAAGGCGTGACCTCCTTCCTTTCCAAACCGGTGATGGGACGAGCGTCAGACCGGTTCGGACGTCGGCCCCTCATTCTGCTCGGCCTCTTGATTTGCGCAGGTTCGTTTGTGCTGATCCCCTCGACGTCCGCGTTCCCGATGTTACTGGCGTTGGCCGCCGGGTTCGGGTTCGGCGAAGCTGTGGTCACGTCCTCCACTTCGGCGCTGGTAGCCGATCTCTCAGAACTCAAGACACTGGGAGCTGGCATGGGAATGCAAGGGATGATTAACGACATCGGACATGCCAGCGGGCCGTTGCTGGCAGGCCTGCTGATCGCGCACCTGAGCTATCAGGGAGCCTTTGCCGCGATTGCTGTCATCCAGCTGGTCGCTGCGGGGATCTTCTGGATCGTGGTGAAACGCTAGTGCCGTTCCAACTTCTCCCACCAAGACGAGGTCCGTTCCGCCGAATGGACGGAGGGAGGCAATGCACTATAGATACGTCTTGCTGAGCGAAACCGACGGACGCTTCTACACGGGAACGACTGGCGATCTTCAGAAGCGACTAGACCAACACGCAGGCGGTCGTGTTCGATCTACCGCCTACAGGCGACCGCTGAAGCTGCTCTATGACGAGGCGTGCCTCGCGCCCGAGGATGCGTATCGACGCGAGCGCTTTCTCAAGACTGGGAAGGGTGGCCGATACTTGAAAAACCGACTCGCCTCTTCGCTTTGTGAACTTTGGGAGAACACGTCCCGTTCCACGGTGTTGGAATAGGACAAGTTGGAACGGCACTAGCTCCCCATCAGGGACATGACGCACAACGATATGCTAAGATCGGCGAGCGAAATTCAGGAGAGGGCATCAGTGAAACCGGAATTCGAAACGGCCGATATCGTGGTCGGCGTGCTGGCAGCGATCGGCGTCGTTGTGTTGATTATCGTCTTCGCGTGGGTCTTTAAGGATAGGATGCTGAACAAATAATGTTTACTGGAATCGTGGAGGAGATGGGCGTTGTCAAGGCGCTCGAGCACAATCCGAAGGGGACCAGGCTGACCATTCTGGCTTCCACGATCCTGGACGACTTAGCGGTCGGAGCGAGTGTGAGCATTGATGGGGCCTGCCTGACCGTTGTCGCGCTCAACGATCAAGAGTTCTCAGTGGACGTGTCTCCCGAAACGCTCTCGGCCACGACGCTTGGAAAGCTGGCGGCCGGCGGGCCGGTCAACCTGGAGCGCGCGTTGAGGATCAATGAACGGATCGGAGGCCATCTAGTCGCCGGGCATGTGGAGGGCGTGGGTTCAATCCGAGATCGGCGGCAGGAAGGAAACGCGATCCTGCTCACGATTGAGGCACCCAAGGAGGTGCTGCGCTACTGCGTCTCCAAAGGTTCCATCACGGTGGACGGAATCAGCCTGACCATCAATGAGGTGAGTGAGCGGTCATTCACGGTGGCGATCATTCCTCACACCGCGAAGGTCACAGCGCTGGGTCTCAAACATCCAGGCGATCCGGTGAATCTGGAATCAGACCTGATCGGCAAGTACGTCGAACGGCTCCTGCAAGCGCGGGATCACCTGCCTCCTCAACAATCTCCCGCGATCGACCGGGACTACCTCCGAAAACGGGGCCTCCTCTGACGCACCCCCTCCCTAACTCTCCAACTTCCCTCTCTAATGGAATGATGCCCGTGTTCGGTCCAACTGCGGCCGTCGAGCGAGGCCCTTCGGAGGGCGCGCGCTCCGGGAGCACAGGACCGACACGGGCGTCGTTCCACATCCTCTATTTCACAAAAAACGGCTTAGAATCCTCCCCTGATGCAGTGGTCACGGTCAGGAGCCGGATTCCCTTCTTGCCGGACGGCACGGTTGCCGTCACTGTTGACTCATTCACGTGTACGAATGTGGCCGGGCTGCCGGGGCCGAAGGAGACGGAAGACAGGCAACCAGGCGCGCCGAAGTTTGTCCCCGTAATAGTCACCTTGTCTCCGGTTTTCCCCTCATCCGGCTTGACCGTTTCAATCTTGGGGGTGTCCCCGAAGCAGGCTGTTGCTGTATCCACGATGCCGGCTCCAGGAGCCTTGGTCGCCCCCTTGGAGGTCGTGCCCTTCTTCGCGGGCTGAACCGACTTTTCTTTCTTGATCGGTTTCTCTTTTTCCGCCGACCACGCGACTGTCACTCCAACCGGACTGACGACAACCAGCACAGTCAGAAGAAGAGCTGCGTGGTATGCCCTTGAGAGCCTCAGAATCCCGACGCGCATCATCGCCTCCATATGAGATGAGCGGGAGGGAACCTCACTCGGAAGTGTCCCGCCCGCACCCACAGGGTTACTCCTCAAGAGTGGAAATATCTCCAGGGTCCTGGCCAAGTTCTTTGGCCTTGAGCACCCGCCGCATAATCTTACCGGACCGGGTCTTGGGAAGGGAGGTCACCACCTCGATCTCCTGCGGCACTGCAATTTTCCCCAGCTCCTTCAGGACCTGGTCCTTCAGCGACTGGATGAGATCGTGGCTTTCCTGCTGTCCCTGCTTTAAGATCACAAAGGCCTTGATTGCCTCGCCTGCCGTCTTGTGAGGTTTGCCGATTGCGGCCGCTTCAGCTACAGCGGGATGACTCACCAAGGCGCTCTCGACCTCGGCGGTGCCGATGCGATTGCCCGCCACCTTGATGACGTCATCCGCCCGCCCCATGAACCAGAGATAACCATCTTCGTCCTTCCGGCAGACATCACCGGCGGTGTAACAGTTGGGAATGGTATTCCAGTACACGAGGTACCGGTCAGGGTCCTTGTAAATGGTGCGCATCATGGCGGGCCAGGGTTTCTTGATGACTGCGAACCCGCCGGCATTGGCCGGCAGGCTGTTGCCCGCGCGATCCACGACGTCCGCCTCAACACCCAGGAAGGGACGGGTCGCCGACCCCGGCTTGAGCGGCACACAGGGCAGTGGTGTCACCAAGATCATGCCGGTTTCAGTTTGCCACCAGGTGTCCATGATGGGTTTTGTGCCCCCCGTCACGCGGTGGTACCATTCCCAGGCCTCCGGATTAATCGGTTCGCCGACGCTGCCAAGCACACGGAGCGTTGAGAGGTCATATTTCTTCGGCCAGTCCTCCCCATACCTCATGAGCAACCGGATTGCGGTCGGCGTCGTGTAAAAAATCGACACTCCATACCGTTCGATCAGATGCCACCACCGTCCGGGATTCGGATAGTCCGGTTTGCCTTCTGCGGTGAGGATCGTGGCTCCGTTCAGGAGAGGACCGTAAACGATGTAACTATGGCCCGTCACCCAACCGGGATCGGCCACGCAGAAATACACATCATCATCCTTCAGATCGAACACATACTTCATCGTGATGTACGTGCCGACCATGTAGCCGCCGTGCACGTGCACCACGCCTTTGGGTTTACCGGTCGTGCCGGAGGTATAGAGAATATAGAGCGGTGCCTCCGCATCAAGCGGCTCGGCCTGGGAAACCGCTTTTTCCTTTGCCAGCCAGTCGTTCCAGTCAATTTCCTTAGGAGCGGACAACCCGGTGGCTGACTTCTCACGCCTGACTACCACGACCCTCTCGACCGAGCGACAGTTGGCGACCGCCTGATCCACGACACTCTTGAGATTGATGACCTTGCCCCGATCGTAACCGACATCGGCTGTGATGACCACACGTGACTCCGCATCCTGAATGCGGCTCTCCAGCGCTGGCGCGCTGAATCCTGAATAGACGACGCTATGGATGACCCCTAGGCGGGCACAGGCCAACATCGCCACGATCTGCTCAGGGATCTTCGGCAGATAGATGGTGACGCGGTCGCCCTTGCGCAGCCCGAGCGCCTTCAATGCATTTGCACAGCGGCAGACCTGACGGAAGAGCTCGCCGTAGGTGAAGATGCGTTCTTCTCCCTGTTCTCCCACCCAAATCACAGCCACCTTATTCCGGCGCCAGGTTTTCACATGCCGGTCCAGACAATTGTAGGAAATATTGCAGGTGCCGCCCACAAACCACTTGGCCCAGGGATAGTTCCATTCCAGGACTCGCTGCCAAGGCGTAAACCACTCCAACTCCTTGGCCACAGTGTTCCAGAAGGCCTCCGGGTCGGCAATGGATTTTCGGTAGGCTGCTTCATAATCCTGAATATAGGCAGCGGCTTTTGTCTCATGGGTGGGCTGCACAACCCGACCCGCCCGGAGCAAACTATCGACCTTCTCTTCCATCGGTCCCATAAGCACTCCTTGAATCAACCACCTCTCGCTCTCGCGACGGCTTGCCGAGCGAGCGTCGGTTCTGGGCGCTCATTATGATCAAGCTGCCCGTTATGTGCAAGTCTGCCCACAGGTGTCATATGGAAGTGGAAACTCACCTGGCCGGCTGCTGGCAAGCATTCTTGACAGCGAAAAGAGCCGGATAGTAGCATGCACCACGTGCTGGACACAGCACAGGCATTCGATCTGAACGATCAGGAAGACAGGTGCGTTTGCGGGTGGGTTCGTCGCTCATGGGACTGGTGACATGTTCAAGCATCCGAGCCGCGATCGTCGCGCTGGTGCTGCTGTCCTCGGCGGTCGCTTCTGGTCAGGCTGGTCGTCCTGAGGGTTTGTATTACAAATCCTGGGGGGTGGTGGTCGGCATTGACGACTATCTAGTCGCCCCCAAACTCAGCGGCGCCATCGCTGACGCCAAGGCCATGGCCGAAGCGCTCCGCCAACTCGGATTCGACGAAGTCGTGGAACTGTACGACAAGGATGCCAGTTTTCGGCGTTTCAACCACATCTTGAACGAATACCTGCCTCGTCGAGTGGGTCGGCAGGACCGACTGGTTCTGTTTTTCTCAGGACATGCCGGAACCACGCTCGACATGCACGCCAAGGAGCTCGGTTATCTGGTCCCCTGGGATGCGCAGGTCACGAACGCGTCCAAGGCCGTGACATTGGACCAGCTCAAGGAATTCTCACGGCGCGTGATGTCCAAACACACTCTCTTTTTACTGAATGCCGGCGTCTCTGGATGGGAAGTCACCCCGCCTCAGCAACTGTCCCTTGAAGGACGCCTGTCTCCGGAAGAGGACACCGAGAAGCGAGCGGTCCAGATCTTGACGGCCGCCGGCAAGGGAGAATCGTTGGCCCGGAAAGACGGGCGCGGAGTGTTCGTGCAAGTCTTGCTGTCCGGTCTCAAGGGAGCCGCCGATACGGACAAGAATGGATGGGTGATGGCTAGCGAACTGGGTGCATTCGTAAAACAGCACGTGACGGAGGCGGCTGGGGGCACCCAACATCCTCAATTCGCTCGGCTGGACGGCGATGGTGATACGATCCTTATAGAGGGAAAGAAAGCCTTCTTCAAGATCAGACCGGAGCCGAAGACCGACGCTGAACGGACGGCCGCAGCGAAAGAAGAATATGAGGAGGCGTTTTCACTTTTGCAACAGCAGAAGTCGGTGCAAGATGCGCTTGACCACCTGAACAGGGCAATCAAGTACAGCCCGGCCTACGGGGACGCCTACGTCCTCAAGAGCTTTCTCTTCCTGGAGAGGCTGCCCAATATCGAGGAAGCCTTGGCTGCAGCTCAGCTCGCGACCAAGTACGCCCCGACCAATCCAGACTCCCACTACACCTTAGGACTCGTACTCCAGCGGAAAGGCCGGTTCGATGAGGCTGAGAAAGCCTTGCAGCAAGCCCTTGCCGTGAATCCGAACTACAGCGACGTGTATCTCTCTTTAGGGGACCTTTACGCAGAGGATATGAAAGACAAGAATAAAGCAGTTGAGGCGTACCGGCGATATTTGGAAACCGGCGGGACCGAGAATAAAGCCAAGGACTACATCGATCAGGCAGAAGCGTCCAAGCCGGCTTCCAAAAAGTAACGCTCAGGCTTGCGCCCCACCCTTGAGATAGCCCAGGCCGATTTTAATAGCGCGTCTCATGACTTCTGCCCACCGAGCCTCCGGATATTCCGCGAGCGCTGCTGCGGCCTTCGGATCCTGAACGTCTAGTTCGATTACTTTGATGATGCCGTCTTGAATCTTGACCTCTGCCACAGTCCTCCTTCCTCCCAGGGATGTACAACCATGAACACGGCTCTTCCCAGTCACAAAAACATATGCGCTTCCGGTCAACCGGTGGCTCCTGCTGCGTTGACAGCCCCCAGGACGCATGTTAGCATAAATCAACCTGTCCGGCGGTGACTTGAGACCGGTAATCGAGACATCGAGACCCTCCCCAAAGACCATTAAGAGTTCCAGATGACAGGAATGTGACCGCTCAAGCGGTCGTGAAAGAAGGAGGACGCACATGATTTCAAGAAGTGGTCTTCTTACTCGACTCATGGGTAGCGGACTGGCAGTCGCCATGCTAGTAGGGTTGACCGCCTGCGGGGGGCCGCCGACCTGGGTGAAGAAAGGGTCCGGCGTATTGAACAACAAAGAGGATAAGTCGTTCTATGGAGTCGGGGCCGTGATCGGGGTGAAAAATGAGCCGTTGGCCTGGGACACCGCTGAGAACCGAGCGCGCGCTGAGTTGGCCAAGAACTTCGAAACTTACACGGCGTATCTGATGCGGGATTATGCCGCCTCCACGACGGCGGGTGATTTTACCAGAAACACCGAAGAGCAGAACGTGGAGCGAGCTATTAAGACCTTCGCCGCCGTGACGTTAAGCGGAGTCCGGCCAGTGGATCGATACAAGGACGAAAAGACGGGAACCTATTACGTCCTGGCTAAGTTGTCTCTCAAAGACATGCAGGAACAGATGCTGCAGGCCAAAGAATTGAACAGTCAAGTCCGGGATTTCGTGCGAAAGAACGCCGAGCGGCTGTTCGATCGGCTCGAAACGGAAGAAGGCAAACGGGCTGGCACCAAGTAGAGACTGGGAACGTCGGCTCGCGCACGTTCCGTGCCCGAAGGAGGCGGCGATGCAGGATCTGGTTGTGAACCCGATGCGGGGGCTGAGAACAGCCGTGGCTGTGTTGGCAGGCACAATGCTACTCGGTGGTTGCGCGAGCGAAACCAAGGTCACCCGCGTGGATACCGAGGTCGTCACGGACCTGAGCGGGCGTTGGAACGACACCGATTCCAGGATGGTGGCCGAGACCATGATCAAAGAGGCGCTGGGGAGTCCCTGGCTAGAGAACTACACGCGGAGCAAAAGCAAGCAGCCAGTGGTGGTCGTCGGAACGATCATGAACCGCAGCCACGAACACATCGATGTCCAGACCTTTGTCACGGACCTCTCGCGCGAGTTGACTAATTCCCAGAAAGTGACCTTCGTGGCTGGCAAGGGAGAACGAGAAGAGATCCGCGAGGAACGTCGCGAACAAGCCGTCCATGCGCTAGAGGACACGCAAAAAGCTCCGGGGAAGGAGATCGGCGCCGACTATATGTTGAAGGGGAATATCTCCACGATCCTGGATGAATCGCAGGGCGTCAAGGCGGTCTTCTACCAAGTGGACCTCGAACTGATAGATCTTCAAAACAATGTCAAATCCTGGTTCGGGCAGAAAAAAATCAAGAAAGTGATCGAACGCAAACGCTTGCTGTTTTAGGCTCCGCGCAGCTGTTGAGTCCTTCCACCTCATTCCTCTCATGCCCGGTGGTGGTACTCCGTCTCACTGTCTCCCCATCTTCCCTGCTGGTCATGGTCATCATGTTGACCATGCTGGAGGGCTGTGGTCCAAAAATCAGCCACTATGTGCTCGTCGAGGAGAGTCTTCGTACAGGAGATGTGACGAAGGCCGATCAGATTGTCGAGCAGTCGGAAAAGGAGTACGGGTCAAAAAGTCAGGTGTTGTACCGGATGGACAGAGGCATGACCCTCCAGCTGGCGGGCCGGTACCAAGAGAGCAACGCGGTGCTCGAACAGGCGGAGGAAGAGGTGGACCGGTTATATACCAGTCGACTCCGCACTGAGGCCAAGGCCTTTCTAATCAACGACACGGAATTGACCTATGAAGGCGACGCATATGAGCAGGTGATGATCAACGTGCTCAAAGCCGTCAATTACGCGGTCATGGACGAGTGGAGCGACGCAGTGGTGGAAGCGCGAAGGATTGACCATCGCCTGAACGTGCTCTCCGACCGGGTCCAGGAAAAGGATGCGTATCGGGATGACTCCTTTGCCCGGTACCTCAGCGGCATACTCTACGAAGAGATCGGCGATCTCAACAACGCCTTTATCGCGTACCGGAACGCGTACGAGGGGTATCGCCGTGCGCGTCCGTGGGCTCGCATCTCCACTCCGCCGATGCTCCGTTCAGACCTGCTGCGGATCACTGACGCGCTCCACTTGAGCCAAGAGTATGAGGAGTATCGGCGGGAGTTTGCCGACGTGACCTGGCAGTCCATTTCGGATCAGCAGCGACTCGCCCAAGTCGTCCTAATCGGCTATAATGGCCGCGCGCCACGCAAAGAGGACCAGTTCATTGATTTACCCGTCAGCCTGGATGCGCTCAAACTGGTCCTACTGACAAAGGGGGCTGTGGGCCACAGCAACCAAGACAGTCGTGCGGTGGAGAGTGTCTTATATGGTCTCAGCGGGCGGGTGGTGCGCGTGGCACTTCCGAGGTTAGTCCCTCAGAAAACCCAGGTGGCCTATGGGCAGGTGAGCTTGTCCGGCGCAAGCGGATCGTTCAGCACCAGGACGGAGTTGGCGCAAAACCTGACCGCCCTGGGAGAGAAAAGCCTCTCAGACCAGTTTGCCGGTCTCGCGATCAAAGCAGTGGCGCGGGCGGCAGTGAAGTATGCAATGGCCGAAGGGGTCGGTCGAGGAGCGCGGGCAGCAGCAGGAAAAGACGCCGGCCCGTGGGTGGGACTGCTCGCCGGTGCGTTGGCCAAAACGTTGGCCATCGCCTCGGAAGAGGCGGACAAACGGAGCTGGCGAACCCTTCCGGATGAGGTCCAGATCGCACGACTCTGGGTCCCGCCTGGCGACTATGAGCTGCGGGTGCGTCCCGTGGGACGCGACGGCGGAGTAGTGGGACATGAGTCGGTCCGTACTGTCAGCCTACAAGGCGGAGAAACCAAATTTTTTATCGAACGGGTGCTGCCGTAGCCGAACAGGGGTGTCAATGCTACGTAGGTGGGTTTTCCTGATGGTGACGGTTGCTGTGATGGTCGGTATGCTCGACGGATGTGCTCGCCTCGGTCTGAGCCAGAAACCGTCCTGGGTTGATGGAGCCAGCGAGCACTATCCTTCCAGTCAATACTTGCTGGGGGTGGGGCAGGCTGACTCACGGGCCGTTGCCACAGAACGCGCCTATGCGGCGGTTGCCAAGATCTTCAAGGCTGAGATCAGTGCCCAGGCCAGGGACTGGGAGTCCTACCTCGTGCTTGAGAACAAAGGAAAAGCGAGTACGGAACGGCGCCTGACCCTGGACCATGTCACCAGCGTCTCCACGGACAAGGTGTTAGAGAATGTCCAAATCTTGGACATCTGGCTCGATCGTCGAACAGGTCAACACTACGTCATGGCCGGCATGAACAGGGCGCAGTCTGAAGCGGCACTGCTGGAGCGGATCACGGAGTTGGATCAGAAGGTTGAAACTGCGATCAAAGAGTCCCGAGAGACCCAGGACAAACTGACTCGGGTCCGAAACATCAAACGCGCGACCAAAAATCTTGTCTTGCGCGAGGTCTATAACGCCGACCTGCGTGTGATCCGATCGAGCGGGCAGGGTGTTGCCCCCCTGTACCGCGTAGCGGAATTGACTGCAGAGCTCGAACAGTTCCTGGCCAAGAACCTCGTCATCGGGGTTCAGGTCACAGGTGAGCAGGCGGAACCAGTCCGTCGCGCGGTCATGGAAGGGTTGATCCGGGAGGGTTTCCCTGTGACCGGCCGTCAGGTCGGCGCGGAGCCCGCACCGGGCGGAGACGATTCGGGGCTCGCGCCGGAATTGTTGGTCAAGGGGACCGTTCGGTTGTGGAATGTCGATGTCCGAGATCCGCAGTTCAAGTATGCCCGCTGGTGCAGCGATTTCGTCATCGTCGAGATCGGAACGCAGCGAGTCGTTGGCGCGGTCTCAAAGGCGGGGAGGGAAGGGCAGTTGTCCGAGCGTGAGGCCATGGCAAAAGCAGTGAGGATCATGCAGCAGGAGGTGGCTTCGGATCTTGCCAAGACCCTCGCTGGTTATGTGTTTGGAGAGACGGATCAGTCATCCGGCGCGATGCCGCCGGCTGCCTGCCCGCGCGAGGAAGGACAGGCGGGGCAACGTTCTCCCGGTGTGGGACCTTTGTGAG
>VBOJ01000265.1 GCA_005877775.1 Nitrospirota bacterium
AAGGCTGACGCGGTCTCCCGCAAGATGCCGGCCCGCTGGGCCTGGGGGTACAGCGAAAGATCCAGGATGTGCTGCCGGACGTCCGGCCGGCGCCGATGGATGAAGTCCGCCAGATAGGTGACCCCAATCGGGTAGACCTTCTTGCAGGGCAGAAAGACGTAGAGAATGGAGTTCATCGCATCAGGCTATGGGCTATGGGCAATAGGCTATGGGGAGATGGCGATCGACCTATGGGCGATAGGCTATAGGAAGAACTCTGCCCCATAGCCCATTGCCTGCTTCTCGCCCATCGCCTCGCGACTATTTGGTTGCGATGTGGATCGCCACAATCCCGCCACTCAGGTTCTGATACGCTACTTGCCGGAACCCGGCCTTGAGTAACAGTGCCTTCAACCCTTCCTGGTCCGGGAAAGTCCGGATCGAAGCGGGGAGGTAGTCATACACGCCGGTCTTGTCTCTCGCAACCAGCGTCCCAATCTTCGGGAGCAGCCGGAACGAATACCAATCATAGAGGCGCGACAGCCAAGCGCGCACAGGCCGCGAAAACTCCAGGCAGACAAACCGGCCTCCCGGTTTCAGCACCCGCCGGATCTCGGCGAAGGCCTGAGTGAGATTTCCGACGTTTCGAATGCAGAAGCCGGCTGTCACGGTGTCGAAGCTGGCCTCACGAAACCCCAACTGTTCCGCGTTGGCCCTCAAACAGGAGATGCGAGGGCGCAGCCCCCGTCGCGCGACCTTCTGCTGACCTTGTCGAAGCATCGCGTCATTCAGGTCCGTCGCGACCACATGACCACCTGGTCCAACTCGTTCCTCCAGGAGCAAGGCCAGGTCAGCCGTGCCGGCACCGATGTCCAATGCGTAACGCGGCTCGGCCAAGACCTCCCCGCTACGGACGCCGCAAGCGCTGGCAAGCGGTGTCGTGACACATTCGACTGCTCTACGCTTCCAACGGTGGTGTAATCCGAAACTCAGCAGTGAGTTGTTCAGGTCGTAGAACCGCGCGATCGCCGTGAACATCCGCTGGACGGCCTGCTCGCGAGTCTTTCCGGACCATTCCGACACAGCACGGCCCGGCGGCTCAGGTTTCGGCTGCTGCGCGACAGGGTCTTCTTCGAGTTTGAGCACCAGAGGGACGTAGCACCCGCCTCGACGCTTTGTCAAGTTTAGAGAAGAGGCATGGTATAATCTCGCCTCTTATGAGCGGCGCAATCATGAGCCAAGGCCACTTTGCTCAACTGTATCAGCAGGCCGAGTAGGTGACCTTGGGACCCCCGTGCTATAATGCCCCGTTCTGATTGCTTCTGGAGAGCGGGAGAGAGGAGCGTGAACATGAAAGCGAAGGGCAGTAGCGCTCACGCGACGGCGGAGGTTTTCTGGACCGCGTTTCGGGCATTGCCGAAGACGGAACGAAAAGTGGTGGTACGCCGTTTTGTGTCGGACAGGGAGTTTCGCGAGGATCTTCTGGATTTAGCCGTGTTCGAGAAGCGGCGAAATGAACCCTCCCGGCCATTCCACGAGTATTTGCGTGACCGTACCAAGAAACAGGCATGAGGTACACCCTCCGTGTGCGTCGTTCCGCCGAGAAGGAGCTTGATCGTCTCCACGATTCCATTCATGCACGTCTGACCAAACACATCCTCGATTTACAAGACACCCCCCGGCTCAAGTGATCAAGAAATTGTCTAACCGGGAAGAATATAGGCTGCGCGTCGGACAGTATCGCATTCTCTACACCATAGATGACGAAGAGAAGGTCATCGAGATTGTAGCGATAGGCCACCGCAGGGAAGTCTACCGGTGAGGTAAGAGTGAGCAGTTCGATCGTCATCCGTGGGGCGCGGGAGCATAACCTCAAGAATCTGGACGTTGAGATTCCGCGGGACAGGCTCGTGGTCATCACAGGTCTGAGCGGGTCCGGCAAATCGTCCCTCGCCTTCGACACGATCTACGCCGAAGGGCAGCGCCGGTACGTCGAGTCCCTCTCCGCCTATGCCCGGCAATTCTTGGAGCAGATGGGCAAGCCGGACGTGGATTCGATCGAAGGGCTCTCCCCGGCGATTTCCATCGAGCAGAAGAGCGCCAGCCATAACCCGCGGTCCACCGTCGGGACCGTCACGGAGATTTACGATTATCTCCGCTTGCTCTTTGCCCGAATCGGCCGGCCGTTCTGCTTCAACTGCGGCGAAGAGATCACGCCCCAGACCGTCCAGCAGATGGTAGACGCTATCCGGGCGCTCCCAGAGGGAACCAAATTCCAGGTGCTGGCTCCGATCGTGCGAGGACGGAAGGGCGAATACCGCAAAGAACTGCTCGACATGCGAAGGGCCGGCTATGTGCGTGCGAGAGTTGACGGCCAGGTTGTTGATCTCGGCGAAGACATCGTCCTCGACAAACAGAAGAAACACACGATCGAGGTGATCGTCGATCGCCTGGTCATGAAACCGGGCGGTCCACTAACCAAACGACTGGCTGACTCGGTGGAAACCTCGCTCAAGCTGGCGGACGGTCTGGTGGGAGTCCTGACTGACGACGACCGAACGACGCTCTACAGCGAGAAGCTGGCCTGCATCCGGTGCGGAGTGAGCTATCCGGAGATCACCCCTCGCGTCTTTTCCTTCAACAGCCCCCACGGTGCTTGTCCCGCCTGCGACGGCATCGGCTACACGATGACGCCCGGCTCTCCAGAAGAGGAAGACTTTACTCTGCTGGAACTGTGTCCGATCTGTAAGGGGGCGCGACTCAGGCCGGAGAGCCTCTCTGTGAAGATCGGACGGAAGTCTATCGCAGAGGTCACGCGACTGTCGGTCCGCTGGGCGGCGGACTATTTCGGCTCGCTGAAGCTGAACGAGCGGGAGAGTTTCATCGCCCAGCGCATTTTGAAAGAGATCCGCGAGCGGTTGGGATTCCTCGTCAACGTGGGGCTGGATTACCTCACGCTGGATCGGCCGGCCGCGACCTTGTCCGGTGGAGAAGGTCAACGGATCCGCTTGGCGACGCAGATCGGGTCCGGCCTGGTCGGCGTGCTCTATATCCTGGATGAGCCCTCGATTGGCCTGCATCAGCGAGACAATCGGCGGCTGCTTCAGACGCTCCTCAGGCTGCGCGACATGGGCAATACCGTGGTCGTGGTGGAGCATGACGCCGAAACGATGCGGGCGGCGGATCACATTGTGGACCTGGGGCCTGGCGCGGGCGTTCTCGGAGGCCGCATCATCGCGCAGGGTTCCCCGGA
>VBOJ01000080.1 GCA_005877775.1 Nitrospirota bacterium
TATTCTTCAGGGTTGCAAAGGCGAATCCTAGCGGCTTCCGCTTCTGGAACTGTCTCGGAGATCTGTCATCTGAATTCCCTGTTGGGCGAGGTGTTTTCGAAGGCGGCGCTCCGGGTTATCAAGAAGGCGGGGCTGCGACCGTCGGACGTCCACCTGATCGGCTCGCACGGGCAGACCGTTCACCATCTCCCGAAACCAATTCGCGAGCCAGGGCTCGGAGGTATACGCTCCACGCTCCAGATTGCGGAACCGGCGGTCATCGCTGAACGGACCGGGGTGACCACCGTCGCCGATTTTCGGCCACGCGATCTGGCCGCTGGTGGTCAAGGGGCTCCCCTCACGCCTTATGCCCATCACCTGTTGCTGAGAGATTCAAAACGGTCGCGTCTGATCGTGAATCTCGGAGGGATCAGCAACGTGACCTATCTTCCGGCGGGAGGAGGCCTGGATTCTGTCCGTGCGTTCGACACTGGTCCAGGGAATATGATCTTAGACGCGCTCGCTCACCATCTGACCGGAGGCCGACAGTCCTTGGACAGAGGCGGAAAGATGGCGGCCAAGGGAACCGTTGACGCGCAACTCTTGGCTGCGCTTTTGTCGCATCGCTTTCTTCGACAACGCCCGCCTAAGTCCACCGGTCGTGAAGAGTTCGGTGCCCCCTTCTTGTCTCGTCTCCTTGTCATGAAGCGGAAGCAGCACCTGTCAGCAAACGATCTGATGGCGACCTGTTCACTGTTCACGGCCATGGCAGTGGGAATGGCGCGCCGATGGCTCAAGGGACCCATTGATGAAGTGATCGTCGGTGGTGGAGGGGTCCGCAACCGAACCCTGCTGGCCGACCTTGCCGAGGTTTTTGCCTCGACCCCGGTGAGAACCTTTGAAGACCTGGGATGGGAGAGTAAATCATTTGAGGCGGTGGCCTTTGCTCTGCTGGCCTATCAAACGGTCCATGGCGAATGTGCTAACGTTCCTGCGGCAACCGGCGCGAAACACGGGGTCATTCTTGGGACGATCGTGCCGGGAAATCATCGGTGGCAAGGCCATCTGCCCTGACAGAACGGCGGAGGGGAGACTGTGAACACCCTGCTGATCCTACTGGCTCTGTTGATTTTCATGGTGCTGGTCTGGTGGCTCCGGGAAACGAAAGGGGCCGGTCAGGGGAAGAACCACGAGGCCGGTATTCCCGCGGGAGTCTCGGTTCGTGGCCGGCCTCTCATGACCAAAGCCAAGGCAGCTCTGTACAACCTGATGCGGCTCGCGGTGCAAGAGCAGTACCTCGTCTTTGCCCAGGTACCGGTCTGGTGCCTGGTGGATGTGCGGGCGCAGGATCACCGAGCGCGCAGAGAATTTCTCAATAAAATATCGTTCAACCGCGTGGATTTTGTGCTGGTGCATCCGGGCACTCTGGCAGTGGCCAAAGTCGTCGAACTAGATGATCAGTCTCAGACATCGAGTCAACGACAGGTACGGGATCGGCTGATTGATGCGCTGTTCAACGAAGCTGGGATTACACTCGTCAGGCTGAAGGTCCAGCAGTCCTATACGGTCTCAGCCCTCGCTGCGCTTCTCGGGGTCGAACCGCTGGAATAGCTCACTGGTTCCCTGGAGCAATCGCCGCTGGTTCCTGCGGCTGTTCGTGAGAGGTCTGAGGTGGATTTCCTTCTGGTCCAGCTTCCGACTGCGCAGGCGGCAGGCTCTCTCCTGAGGTCACTCCCTCACTCACCGGGGGGGTGGACACCACAGCGGGGGAACGGCCCAGATGTTTCAGCGCAACTTCTGCTTCTGCGGTGTTGGGAAACTGATCCACTACCCGCTCGAGGACGATCCTGGAATCCTTCTGCTGCCCGAGCTTCGCATAGATGAGTCCGATCTTCAGTGTGGCGCCAGCGAGTTTGGAACTTTTCGGATACCGTGACATGACGTCGTAGAAAGACGTGAGGGCTTTTGGATAGCGGCGCAACCGGAATTCGCACTCACCGACCCAATACTGGGCGCTTGAGGCTAATGGAGAGCGCGAGTGCAATTCGAGAAACAGACGAAAGCCAGCCAGCGCTGCCTCATAGTCCTTGTGCCGAACCTCTTCCATCACTCGGTCGTATAGTCGTCGAGATGGATCCTGTGTCTGTGCCGACGCTGTCGCGGGAAGGCTCATCGCGCACAGAAGGAACAGGAGCAAAGGAATCATCGCCTTCATTGCTGCTTTGACCTTGGGTGTAGGCATAACCATTCGTTTCGCATGAAGAAAGTACGAGCAAGCGCTATGCCAGCCTTCACCCTCTTGAATAAGCACGGGTTGAGGGGGAGGCAGCGAGCTCCGGTCTGCCAGGATTGTTCATCCAGTGTCGAAAATGTGACAATCATGGGCAGGCTTGACCGGCCGGTTGGCAACCAGTGAGCATCCTCAGGAGTCCATCAAGACACAGCAAAAGCAGGCGACGGGTGACATAAACTTGGGGTACAATCAGGCACCCGGTACGAACTGTCCTCGAAGGGAATCGAAGGGAGAGAGTTCGAGTTTGAATCAACAGGTTGAACAGGCCCAGACGAAGCTGTCGTTACGGCAACCAGGTGCCATTCTCCTGGTCTCCTGTTATGAGCTCGGGCACCAGCCGATTGGCATTGCTCAACCGGCCGGATTCCTGGAACAGGCGGGGTATGAACCGGCCGGGCTGGATATCGCCGTCGAGGAATTCGACGAGCAGCAAGTCCGGCGCGCCCGGTTCGTGGGGATCTCAGTGCCGATGCATACGGCCCTGCGCCTGGGTGTCCGAGTCGCCGAGCTGATCAGAAAGACCAATCCCTCCTGCCACCTCTGCTTTTATGGCCTCTATGCCTCCCTGAATGCTGACTACTTGCTTGATCGAGTCGCAGATTCAGTCATTGGGGGTGAGTACGAGACGCCACTGGTCAACCTTGTCCAGACCCTAGAGCATGGTCGGGAGCTCGGGGCTGTCGAAGGCGTCAGCCATCTCGGTCGAACGGCAGCTCCGGTCCTGAGACGACCCTCGTCAAGTTTTCCGGTGCCAAGCCGCAGCCTGCTGCCTAGACTAGACAAGTACGCTCATCTTGAGCGCAACGGCGACCAGTATCTGGTTGGGTACGTGGAGGCCAGCCGCGGCTGTTTACATCATTGCCTCCATTGCCCCATCGTGCCGGTCTATGGGGGCCGTTACTTTGTCTTTCCGGAGGAGGCTGTTCTGGAGGACATCCGACGGCAGGTCCAAGTCGGCGCAACCCACATCACCTTCGGAGATCCCGACTTCCTGAATGGCCCAGGTCATTCCATGAGCATCGTCCGCGCCATGCACGCTGAGTTTCCTCACCTCACCTTTGACTTTACGGCGAAGATCGAGCATCTCCTCAAGCACCGCGCTCTCTTTCCCGAACTAGGCGCCTTCGGCTGCCTCTTCGTGATCTCGGCGGTGGAATCCTTCAGCGACCTGGTGCTGGCGAAACTTGAAAAGGGCCATACACGAGCTGATGTTATCACAGCGCTTGACGTGGTTCGTTCTGCCGGGATCACGCTCCGGCCGTCCTTCGTCGCCTTCACTCCTTGGACGAGTCTCAAGGATTACCTGGAACTGTTCGACATCGTGGAAGCCAATGACCTGATTGATGCGATCGATCCGGTCCAATATAGCGTCCGTCTCTTGATTCCCCCTGGCTCTGCCCTGCTTGCTCAGTCCGGGATCCAGCGGTTTTTAGGCCCACTGGACCAGGCAGGATTTCAGCATCAGTGGACTCATCCAGATGAGTGCATGGACCGGCTGCATGGGACAATCAGCGCGGCCGTGGAGCAAGCCTCTCTCACCGACGAGGATCCCGCCATCACGTTCGACCGGTTGCGGGCGCTCGCGTATCGGATTGCAGATCGGCAGCCGGTGGTCGCCGACAGTTCGACCTCACGGTCCCCGGAGCGTCACCGGCCGCCTCGACTCACGGAACCGTGGTTTTGTTGTGCGGAGCCGACCGCGGGGCAGTTCGGTCCGTTGCAGACGAAGGACCATCGAGAGATGTAGAAAATCAGACAGGGAGGGAAGCATTGTGACAAGAGACCAGACGAGGCAAGGCACGGAAATGCAGGAGCTGCTTGGACTGAAGTTGCCACCGGTCGCGATTGCGTTTCGGGATTCCGCCCCAGCAGGTGTGTCTCGGATCGATGCACCAACTCCAGCCGGATGCGGGTACTGGCGTCTCGCCGCGGAGGGAAGAGTCTTTTACACTGAAGCGTCGGATCACTATACCTGTCCGGTCGGCGCACATACCCACGGGATTGATCTCCCTGAAGCAGTGGCCAAGGAACTGCAAGGCCTCGTACAGACGATGGTCGGACTTCAGTACATCAAGATGGAAGAGATCCCACTCATTCCCCGTCGCCAGGGTCGATTCGGCCTGGCGATCTATGCTCCCTTGGCCCAAGCACCGTTCGAGCCGGATCTCGTCTTGGTGCGGGGAACCGTCAAACAATTAATGTTGCTGGCTGAGGCCGCGCAGGGAGCTGGAGTCGCCGGCGGGGGGGCCACAATGGGCCGGCCCACCTGTGCGGTTCTCCCTGAAGCGTTGCAGTCTGAGCGTACGGCCACGAGTTTCGGTTGTATCGGCAACCGTGTGTATACGGGCCTTGGCGATGATGAAGGGTACTATGCCATTCCCGGCTCCAAGATTTCCGACGTGGTCGAGAAGCTGGCGGTGATTGTGGAGGCGAACCGTCAATTGGAGACGTTCCACCGATCAAGACAAACCGTCTCCAAGTAAGTTGTGACATGCCGCGACTCCTCCTCTTGCTCCCCACAACGACGTACCGGGCAGAGGCCTTCCTCAAGGCGGCTCAGCGCTTGAACCTGGATGTGACGGTCGGCGCCGAACGAGGCCCTGCACTTGCGGAGCGGCAGTCATCCGCTCTGCTGGCGCTTGATTTCCGTCGCGTTGAGGACTCGGTCCGCAAGGTGGTTGAGCTTTCCCGGCGCGACCCGATTGACGCCGTCATCGGAGTGGATGACCACACAAGCGTCCTGGCGGCCTACTTCTCGGCGGCCCTGGGATTGCCGCACAACTCCGTGGCCTCGGCGTCTGCAGCCAGCAACAAGTATCGCATGCGGACCCTCCTGCGCCAGCAGGAAGTGCCAGCACCTCACTTCACTGTGTTCCCCATTGACGGCGACCCGGCAGCATTCGCACACCAAGTGGCCTACCCCTGTGTCGTCAAGCCGCTCATCTTGTCCGCCAGTTGCGGCGTGATCCGGGCGAACGACGAGCAGGAGTTCATCGGTGCCTTTCGGCGCGTCGCGACACTCCTGCTGAGCTTAGGCCTGGCGGATAGAGAGGACGGTGGCAAGCAGATTCTGGTGGAGGATTTTGTGCCGGGAAGGGAAGTGGCGCTGGAGGGGTTACTGACCGACGGGCAGCTTCGGGTCCTGGCCTTCTTCGACAAGCCAGACCCGCTGGACGGCCCGTTCTTTGAGGAGACGATCTATGTCACGCCGTCACGGCTTCCTGCTCGCATCCAGCAGGACATCGTCGCCTGTGCGGCAAGAGCGGCGGACGCGCTGGGGCTGCGGGAAGGAGCGGTGCATGGAGAATTGCGGGTGAATGACAGGGGCGTCTGGGTGATCGAAGTGGCGGCGCGCTCGATCGGAGGTCGCTGCTCCCAGACCCTGCGCTTTGCTGCCGATATGTCGCTGGAAGAGTTGCTGCTACGTCATGCGCTTCGGATGGATATCCCTTCGTTCGAGCGAGAAAAGCATGCGGCCGGCGTCATGATGCTGCCGATTCCCTACGGCGGGATGCTGTGCGAGGTCCGGGGACAGGCTCAGGCACGGGCGGTCGAGGGAATCGAGGAATTGACGATTACGGCGCAGCCTGGCCAGGAACTGGTCCCGCTTCCGGAGGGGACTCGCTACCTTGGGTTTCTCTTGGCCCGTGGCGGCAGCCCTGAAGCAGTAGAGGCGTCGCTTCGCGAGGCCCATCGGCGGCTTGATGTGGTGATCAGCGCCGTTTCAACAGGCGGGCTTGGTCATCCAGCTCAAGCTGGGAAGCCCCACGTCGTGACCTTCTGAACGTTGCGTGGCCGGACTCCTGAGATGAGACACTGGCGACACTAGGAGCGCTTCTTTCGAATTTCAGCCGCCATCTTGCGAGACCACTCCTCCAGGCTCTTGCCTTGGGCCGCGACATCCGGAATGCCGGTCATATCATGAACCCAGGCTCCCTGGACTTCTTCTCCGTCATCTTTGACGGCTTTCTTGATCGCCTCGATCTCTTTGTCAAATCGTTCGGTGGCTTGTTCCAGGATGCGCCTGATCCTCCATTTCGTGGTCGGTTTCCCTTCCTCGTCAAGGTCGCACCCGTAATGGACCAGGTCCAGTTTTCCCGTTTTGACAGACTTGGACAGCATGCGATAGGCCACGCCTTTGTTCGATTGAATCAACGCCGCTTTGTAGAGACGTTCCCCTTTGTCGGGGTCGACCTCCAAGGCGGTGAGGTCTTCTATGACTCTGGCGGCAGCTTCCGGCGTGGGATTCACTTCTCCCATGAGTTGGCCCTCCTCATGTCCTGCGAAACAGTCTCGTCACGCTGCGAGCTTAACAGAGAAAACGCCTCCTGGGCAAGACCGGAATCGGGGCAGGCCCTGTCTTGACATCTCGTGATGCGCCCGAAATAATGCGACTGCGCTGAGGGGATCAGCCCACCAGCAAGGAATCCTGGACCGCTCCCTGTGTCCCTTGAGCTTCCTGAAGAGCCGAGTCGAGGTCAACCGGGCGCCCTTGAGGGCCAACCGGATGCGCAGACACCAGCGCTGCAGGAGCCTCCTCCTAATCCAGCCGGTGGCAAGACACTCATCGTGGATGCCAATGATTCCGGTGCCTACCCAAGACCGAGCGCTGCGCTCAAGGATGCCGGCCCCGATGATCAGGTCTTTGTCAGGCCCGGGCTCTACGAGGACAAAATCTTCATGATCGAGCGGCCGATCTTGCTCATCGGGGCTGGACGGGATTACGTGCAGATATTCAGCCGGCGTGGAGGGCCGCTCTACCTGCAGCGAGTGCCGAGCGGACTCCTTTCGGGGGTGACCTTCCGGTACGTCGGCAGCGACCAGAATTCGGCCATGAATATTTTGGATTCCACCTGTACGATCACGGGCTGTCGGGCGACCGAAGGCCTTCTGTCGGGAGTGGTCGTGTATGGTCCAAAATGTCGGCCTATCCTGATCGGCAACGAGGTCTGCCACAATCGAGAGTCCGGCATCTTCATGTTCGCCGGGGCCCGTCCGCGCGTCGCTCACAACCTGTGTTACGCGAACCATCATTTCGGGATTGCCGTCCGCGATCCCGAAACGCATCCTGATCTCGTCCGCAACATCTGCCGCGAAAACATGTTGAGCGGAATCCTGCTGTTTCATCATGCAGAAGCCCTGGTCTTGGACAACAGTTGCTACGACAACCAGCATTGGGGCCTCGTGACCACTCCCGAGTGCCAGACTTCCCCCCCGCGGGACCAACTGGCTGTTTCCAATAGGCTAGAGTCCAACCCGCGTGGTGCGCTCATGGTGACCCATGAACCCTTGGGGGAAATCGGTCGCTAGCGACTCTTGTATCTCTGGGGGGCAGGGCTACAGTGAAGCGTCCCGCGGAGCCTCATCATGCGGATCAATGCCGAAACGATTCTGCTTGTGGAGGATGAATCAGAGGTCCGCACCCTGGCCCGCGAGTTCCTCGAGGAGCATGGCTTCCGCGTCCTCGTGGCGCCGTCTGGCTCAGTAGCATTGGACCTTGTGGAACGGGAAGAGGGCCCCATCCACTTGCTCGTCACCGATGTGGTGATGCCGCACATGAGCGGAGCGGAGCTGGCCAACCGCGCCACGGCCGTTCGCCCCAGCCTGAAGGTCCTCTACATGTCAGGTCTGATGGGGAAAACGGTGGTATACGAGGGGGCGGTGGTCCCGGGTGCGGTCGTGCTCCATAAGCCCTTTACGGCAGAGGACCTGGCCCGCAAGGTGCGGGAAGTCCTGGACGAGCCAGGCTAACCTTTGGGCAACGGAGATGGGCGTTCCTGTGGAGTGGTGACTTGGCTTTCGAGGGCGAACCGGTAGTGATTGCCTCCATGTCCCTTCGCACGGTACATCGCGGTGTCGGCGTGTCTCAAGAGATCGTCGATGCCGTGGTCATCCAAAGGATAGACGGTAATTCCGATGCTCGTAGTCACCGAGACTGCCTGGCCGTCCAAGACCAGGGGTTTGGCAATGGCTTCAAGGATTCGTTCCGCGACCTTGGCAATATCTTGTTCGCCGGAAGCCCCTTCCAGTAGGACGGTGAATTCGTCGCCTCCCATACGAGCGACGGTATCCACCTCCCGCACACAAGACTTCAGCCGGTCCGCCGCAGCCTTGAGGAGCTGATCTCCAATGTCATGCCCTAACGTGTCGTTGACTGTCTTGAAGCCATCCAAATCTAAGAGCATGAGTCCGACCGGTTGTGTCTTGCGCTTGCTCCGGGCCAGTGCCTGAGTCAGGCGATCACGAAAGAGGGTACGGTTGACCAGGCCGGTCAGGTGATCATATTGGGCGAGATAGATCAGGCGTTCTTCAGCCCGCTTGCGCTCGATGGCATAGCGGATGGCACGTGCCAGTAGTTCCCCGCTGCTCCGGCCCTTGACCAGGTAATCCTGCGCTCCACTCTGTACGGCCTGCAGCGCAAGGGCTTTGTCGTCGAACCCGCTCAACACCACGATCGGCACACTGGGCGTTGTGACCTGGATTTGTTGCACGGTTTCCAAGCCGTGAGCGTCCGGCAGGGACAAGTCCAGGAGAACCACATCGAAACGTTCGTTCCTCAAACGCCGGATCGCCTCGCTCATTTGATCAACATGGGTGAGATCGAACTGATCGGCACTCTCCTCCGCGAGGATATCCTTCGTCAGTTGAGCGTCAACCGGGTTGTCCTCAATCAGCAGGACTTTGATCATCACGGGTGGAGTCAAGTCAGCGCCCTACCTGTTAGGCTGTCGGCGGCGTAATGGCCGCACTGGTGATCGCTAGGGATTCTTCTAACATATTTTTCATATTGAGAGAATTCCCAAGGGCTTTTGGCAGTGGCTAAAACGTCACCCGGTATTCCTCGCCGGAACCGGCCCGTGCCACGCCGAATCCGTGTCCGGTCCACTCGCTCGCGAAAACCATCTCGACGATCGTCCCGTTCTGCCCTGTTAAAAGGGCGTACCCGTGGAAACGGCCGCTGACGTGCCCACCCAGCATCTGACCTACAGTGGCTCGATAAAAGAGTGAGTCAGGACCGATGTTCGCAGACGCGAGAGAGACATAGTGGCCTTCCACGATTTCTCCTGAGGGCATGGTCAACGTGACGGATTGATCCCACAGTGTGGAGGTCCCTTCGATGGTTGCGCCATCGGTGAGGTTGACCAGACGGACCTCCTGTGCGCAGCCCAGCAGCCAGGCCATCCCGAGAGTAAGCAAAGCTCCACGAAGGGTCGCCATCGAACGGGCTCAATGAGATGTCTTAGGTTGTGGCGAAAAGTCCTTCTCTCTCTCACCATTCTATTCTATCAGACAGCTTTCGCCCACATATTCACGATGCGAACTGGTCCTTCCAACCGTTCGACGGAGGCTGAAATGGGAAGACGCCTCTAGGCGCTCGGTAGGCCTGCCTTACCTTATCGAACCGACACGGGAGGGAGGTCAGCCGGAGTTCCAGGTTGGGGTTTATAGTAGGACAGGGCTTCGTTCATCCATCCTTCAAGCTGTTGAATGCGGGTCCCGTGACTCGGATGCGTGGAGAGAAATTCGGCCGGTTGCCCCTTGGAGACTTGCTCCATTCGCTCCCAGACTCGTACGGCCTCTCGCGGGTCGTATCCCGCTTGCGCCGCCAGGAGTAGGCCGATGTAATCCGCCTCGGACTCGTGCGCCCGACTGAATGGCAGCAAGACTCCCACGTTTGCCCCAAGGCCCAGCGCCGTCATGGCTGTCTGCATGACAATTGGACTGGCCCCTTGTGAAGCCAGGGCGATGTTGGCGGCCTCCAACCCTAATTGAGTGAGGAGCCCCTGGCTCATCCGTTCAGCTCCATGTCGGGCCAGTGCGTGGGTTACTTCATGTCCCAGGATGGCGGCGAGCCCTGCTTCGTTCTTTGCGATCGGGAAGATGCCGGTATAGACGGCGATCTTGCCGCCGGGTAGCGCGAAGGCGTTCATGGTCTTGTCATCCTTGATGACGATCACCTGCCAATTAAACTGCTTGGCCATCTCAGCGTATTTGGACTGTTTGGCGGCCTCGATCACGCGCTTCGCGACCCGGTTGACCGGTTCCACCTCTCGAGGATCTTGCGAAATCTTCACCTTGGGATCCCTGAGGACCTGCGCGTAGGCTTGCGCGCCAAGCTGCAACTCCTGGGACTCTGAAATCAAGAGAAGCTGAGGACGGTCAGTGTAGGGATTGGTGGAACAACCGAGCAGACTGTAGGCAATGAAGGCCAAGCTCAGGCTGACGTAGGCACGGCTCTCCTGCTGAACGCGGGGCATTGCTCAACTGCGGAAAGAAGAAAAGGGGCTAGCCGACCATCTGGCTACCCCCTTTTCTTATTCACCTATTCTTTTGGTTGCGGGGGGTGGATTTGAACCACCGACCTTTGGGTTATGCGTACCACTACAGCTTTCGCTGCCTGGATGAACCAGTTCGTGGTCTGGACTTTCTCTTCGCCCTCGACCGGCTTCGCCGTCGTTCGGGCGCCTGCCGTTAAGTCTCTACACCTTCTCTGAAAGCTTGACGGCTTTCAAAGCTTGGCTCGGG
>VBOJ01000098.1 GCA_005877775.1 Nitrospirota bacterium
TGCAAGGACCGGATCGTCAGCCCCTTGTTGAGGCTCGCCTCGATGGCTGTCACCGCTGCTCTGGCGCCAGGCATCGTCGTGTAGTAGGGAAGTCCATGTTGAAGCGCCTCGCGGCGAATCGACAAGGAGTCGGCCTGCGAGGACTGGCTCCCGACCGTGTTGACGACGAGACTGATCTCGACGTTCTTGATATGATCCACGATGTGTGGCCGTCCTTCCTTGACCTTGTTGACCGTTTCGACTTCCACCCCCTGCTCACGGAGATAGGCCGCCGTGCCACGTGTAGCTTCGATCTGAAATCCGAGCCGCCGTAACCGACGGGCGACCTCGAGCGCCACCGGTCTATCCTTTTCCCTCACGCTGATAAACACTTTTCCTGCACTCGGGAGCGGGGCCCCAGCCGCAGCCTGGGATTTGGCGTAGGCCCACCCGAAGTCGCCGTCAATCCCCATGACTTCTCCGGTGGACTTCATCTCCGGGCCTAAGAGGACATCCACGCCGGCAAATTTAGTGAAGGGAAAGACAGCCTCCTTGACCGTCATATAGCCCAGCGTCGGCGCCTCTGTAAAGCCGAGTTGGTCCAGAGTTTTCCCGACCATGACCTTCATGGCCAGTTTGGCCAGTGGGACCCCGATCGCCTTACTGACGAACGGCACGGTCCGTGACCCACGAGGGTTGACCTCCAGCACATAGAGCGTGCCTTCCTTGACGGCGAACTGCGCGTTCATCAGACCAACCACTCCCAGGTCCAAGGCCAATGCCCTCGTCTGGCGTTGGACCTCGGCGACTATCTCTGAAGACAGAGTATAGGGAGGCAGTGAGCAGGCCGAGTCCCCGGAGTGGACGCCGGCCTCCTCAATGTGTTCCATAATCCCCGCGACCACCACCCGCCGCCCATCCGCAATCGCGTCCACGTCTATTTCAATGGCATCCTGCAGGTACTTGTCGATCAGCACCGGGTGGTCCGGTGAGGACCTGAGGGCCGACTCCACGTAGGCCACCAAGCTCGCTTCGTCGTAGATGATCTGCATCGCACGGCCGCCCAACACATACGAGGGACGGACCATGACCGGATAGCTGATCGCGGCAGCGACGCGGGCCGCTTCCTCGACAGAACGCGCCATACCGCTCGCTGCTTGCCTCAGCCCTAGCCGGTCAAGGAGATCCCTGAACCTCGCCCGGTCCTCGGCCCGATCAATGGCGTCGGGGCTCGTACCCAGGATCTTCACGCCTGCGCGCTCCAGCGGGAGCGCCAGTTTCAGCGGGGTCTGCCCGCCGAACTGGACGACCACCCCCATTGGCTGCTCCCGATCCACAATGTTCAGGACGTCTTCTTCCGTCAAAGGCTCGAAATACAGCCGATCCGAAATGTCATAGTCTGTGCTGACGGTTTCCGGATTGCAGTTGACCATGATCGTCTCAATGCCCTCCTCCCGGAGAGCGAAGGCTGCGTGCACGCAGCAGTAATCAAACTCAATGCCCTGCCCGATCCGGTTCGGTCCCCCGCCGAGAATCATCACTTTCTTCCGACTGGTCGGACGAGCTTCACAGTTCCGTTCATAGGTGGAGTAGAGGTAGGGGGTCTGCGCCTCGAACTCAGCGGCGCACGTGTCCACCCGCTTGTAGGTCACCCCACGCCCCGACTGAGAAAACAATTCACCGGTCCGCCACCGCCTGACTGCTTGCTGGTTCACCCCGATCAACTGGCCAATCCGTTCGTCGGAGAAACCGAGCTGCTTCGCCTCCCACAACAAATCAGCCTCTACAGTCTCAACGTCCGAACCTCGAAGATCCGATGACTTTTGACTTTTGACTTTCGACTTTTGACCTGCCTCCTTTAGCCGATCTTCAAACTCAACAATTTCACGGATCTGGTCCAAGAACCACGGATCAATCTTGGTCAAGGCAAAGAGCTCCTCGGTCGGGAGACCCAGTCGCATCGCATCTGCCAAGTGCCAGAGTCGGTCCGGATGAGGAGCCCCGAGCGCTTTGCGCACACGGGCCACGGCCTCCTCACGGTTGATGTGAGAACGCATTCCCCCATCGAGCGAGTGGAGCGAGACCAGACCAGCACGATTGACCTCGAGGGACCGCACCACCTTTTGCAGCGCCTCTTTGAACGTCCGTCCGATCGCCATGGCCTCCCCGACCGACTTCATCTGTGTCGTCAGCGTGGGATCAGCTCCTGGAAACTTCTGGAACGCGAACCGCGGCATCTTGAGCACGACATAGTCAATGGTGGGCTCGAAGGAGGCTTTGGTCACTCGGGTGATATCATTGGTGATTTCATCGAGCGTGTAGCCGACCGCCAATTTCGCGGCAATCTTGGCGATCGGAAAGCCAGTGGCCTTGGAGGCCAAGGCCGAGCTGCGCGACACTCGCGGGTTCATCTCAATCACGAACAATTCGCCGGTCTCCGGATCGACCGCGAACTGGATGTTGGAGCCACCCGTATCCACCCCGATCTCCCGAATGATCCGCACCGCGGCGTCCCGCATGACCTGATACTCTTTATCCGTCAAGGTCATCGCCGGGGCGACGGTGATACTGTCGCCGGTGTGGACGCCCATCGGATCAAAGTTCTCAATCGGACAGACGATCACCACATTGTCCTTCAGATCCCGCATCACCTCGAGCTCGAACTCCTTCCAGCCGATGACGGACCGCTCGACCAGGATTTCCCCCACCGGGCTCATAGCCAGCCCCCAGTCCACGAAGCGCTCGAACTCCTCGCGGTTGTAGGCGATGTTGCCGCCTGTTCCACCCAAGGTGAAGGACGGACGGACGATGACGGGAAACCCGATTCCCTCTACCACTTTCATCGCCTCGTCCCTGCTCCATGCCGAGCCGCTAGCAGGGGTCTTGAGCCCGATTCGATGCATGGCTTGCTTGAAGGCCTCGCGGTCCTCGGCCTTGTGGATCGCCTCGGAGGAGGCTCCGATCAACTGGACGTTATATTTGGCGAGCGTCCCCCGCTTGGCCAGCCCCACCGCGATGTTCAGCGCGGTCTGCCCGCCCATCGTCGGCAGCAGCGCATCAGGGTGCTCCCGCTCGATCACCTGCTCCACGACCTCGAGCGTGATGGGCTCGATATAGGTCCGATCCGCCAGTTCAGGATCAGTCATGATCGTGGCCGGATTGCTGTTAATCAAGACAACCCGATACCCCTCTTCCTTCAGAGCCCTGCAGGCCTGTGTGCCCGAGTAATCAAACTCGCAGGCCTGCCCGATGATGATCGGGCCTGACCCGATCAAGAGGATGCAAGAGATGTCATTGCGTCTCGGCATATGCATTCGTCAGGCGTGAGGGGGTGCCCTCTTTCTCCCGCCCTTCACACCTTACGTCCTACCCTGAATTCGGCATTGGTCCGATTTCCGGCCTCTGTGGAGAGGCCGGGGATGTGGAAGCTGGCTCATGATCAGGCCGATAGAATCGCATGGCATCCGGAACCCACGCCTCGATCTGATTGATCCGGCTGACATCAGAGGGATGGGTGGAGAGGAACTCGGGAATCGCTGACGCCGACCGGAAACAGAGCTTGTCGATCATGCTCCGCGGACACCCGCTCATGCGCTCCCAAAACGGGACCGCCTCGTGCGGATCGTAGCCCGCTTGCGCCATGAGCCTGAGCCCGATGTAATCCGCTTCGGATTCCTGTTTCCGGTTGAACGGCAGCGAGACTCCGACACCGTAGGCGCTTTGCAGGCCCTGCACGACGCCGGGATTCACGGCACCGGTCGCCGCCCCGGCCATCGCGCCGAGTTGGGCAATCTGCTCCAGAATATTCCGGCTCATGCGCTCGGCTCCATGGCGCTGCAACGCATGGGCCACCTCATGGCCCATCACGGTGGCGAGCCCGCCCTCGGTTTTGGTGACCTTCAGGAGTCCCGTAAACACTGCGACCTTTCCTCCGGGCAGCGCAAAGGCATTGATGGTCCGGTCATCCTGAATCACCGCGAATTCCCAGTGATACTCCGGCTTGTTGGCGGCAGCGGCGATGCGCTGGCCGACGCGGTGGACCATCTCGTTCAGCTCGGGATTTTCATTCAGCGGTGCCCCCCGCAACACCTCACGGAAGGCGCGCACTCCCATCGCGACCTCTTTTTCTTCGGAGATGAAGATCAATTGGTCGCGGGCAGTCCCGGGAGCCCGATAACAGCCGGAGAGAGTCCCGAGGAATCCAACGGCCGCGCAGACGTTGATGGCGCCGCGCAGACCCAGGTACAAGACCGTTCGGCGACCGACCGGCAGGCTCAACAGACGATCGTAGAAATCACTGCGCGATTGGTTCATGGTGCGAGGCTTTCATTGAGTCAATGGGACAATCAACCGATCACTACATCAAACATCCTGCCGTCATGGCATCCAGAGATACATGAATTGCGGCGTGCCGCCCCGAATCAGGGCCATGAGGTCCAGGTTGGTCAGCCCGGCCAATCCGCCTCCCCCACCAAGCCATCGAGAATAGATGTTATTGACGTACTCACCCGGCCTCCGATAGACCACCACCCGAGCCTCCGCGAGACCAGCCTGCTTCTTGGCCATCTCGATCGCATCGTCCAGGTAGCCGATCGCATCCACGAGGCCGAGTTCTTTCGCTTGCTCCCCCGAATAGATCCGGCCATCCGCCAGTTTCCGAACCTGGTCGGCTGTGAGATTGCGCCGCCCCACTTGCACCACGTGCAGGAACCGTTGATAGAAGGAATCAATGACCCCTTGGAAGATCGTCCGTTCCTCCTCAGTCATGGGTCTGAAGGGCGACCCCATGTCTTTCTTCGGTCCGGAGGTCACCGCAGTCGTTTCCACCCCCACCTTCTCGAGCAACCCGCGGGCGTTCACGGTCAGCATAATCACACCCAAGCTGCCGGTCACGGATGAGGGATGCGCCACAATCGTATCGGCCGCCACTGCGACGTAGTAGCCGCCGGAGGCACCGAGATCCATGATCGAGGCGATAATCGGGATCTTCCGTGTCTCCTTGAAGACTCGCAACTCGTGATAGAGAACGTCGGACGCGGTCACCGTGCCGCCTGGGCTGTTAATGCGCACCACCACCGCCTTGACAGCGGTATCCTCGGCCGCGCGGGTCAATCCCTCTTTCAAGTGGGCTACTAAATTTGGACGTTCGATGAATCCCCCATCATCCTGGGAGCTGATCAGACCGGACAGCTCGACCAGCAGCACCTTGGAAGAACCGGACCCGCTCAGTTGCTCCTCCTTGAGGGGACCAGGTCCCGGCAAGAGATTGATCGTGATGCAGCCTGACATCAGACTGATCAGACCGACCATGGCAAGACTCATCCGACTCGCATGACTATGACGCATGGCCCTTCTCCATCATCTGGGCGAACTGCTCGAATAGATAGGCTGAATCATGTGGTCCTGGGGAGGCTTCAGGATGATATTGAATCGAGAACACCGGATGGTCCAGACAAGTCATCCCTTCAACTGCATCATCGTTCAGACTGAGATGGCTGATCGCCACCGAGCCGTACTTGGTCTCCACGACCGGCCGGTCCCCCGCGGTTGTATGGCGCACACCTGGCACCTGGACTGCGAAGTTGTGGTTCTGCGAAGTGATCTGCACCTTCCTCGTCCGCAAGTCCATCACCGGGTGATTGGCCCCATGGTGGCCGAACTTCAGTTTGTAGGTGTTGAGCCCCATGGCCAGCCCGAGAATCTGATGTCCCAGGCAAATGCCGAGGATGGGTCGCCGCCCGATCAATCGACGAACCGCTTCGACCGCGTATGGGACCCCTTCCGGATCCCCTGGACCGTTAGAGAGGACGATGCCGTCCGGCTTGATCGCCTCCACCGCCTCGACCGCCGTGGAGGCCGGCACCACCGTCACGGCACAGCCCACATCCACCAGCCGACGAAGGATGTTCTGTTTGATGCCGAAGTCATACGCGACGACCCGGAACGTACGGCCGCCAGCTGGCTGGACTCGACGATCCCGACTGGCTTCGCTCCCCGCATCCGGCATCCACACTCCGGACCCGCCCGTCCATTCATAGGGCCGATGGCAGGTGACGTCCGCAACCAGGTCACGCCCCAGGATGCTGGGAGCAGTCCTCGCCTTTTCCACGACACGATGGGGATCCAGGTCCACATGCGAGATCACGCCTTGCTGAGAACCCGCATCACGCAGATGTCTCGTCAGCGTACGGGTATCCAGCCCTTCGATGCCGACGACACGAGCCTGCTTCAAATAGTCATCCAACGCCTGCTCGCTCCGCCAATTGCTGGGGCAACGGCTGGATTCTTTCACCACGAAGCCTTCGGCCCAGACCCGCCTGGACTCGGTGTCTTCACGGGTGACCCCATAGTTCCCGATGTGCGGGCAGGTCATCGTGACAATCTGGCCCTTGTAGGACGGATCGGTCAGGATCTCTTGATACCCGCTCATCGCCGTATTGAACACGACCTCGCCGACGGTTTCGCCATCGAAGCCCAAAGCACGGCCTTCAAACACCGTCCCGTCCGCGAGCGCGAGGATGGCTTTCTTCATCTTTCTCTCTTTGCCAGACGTGAACCGTAAATCGTACGATCAGAAAGTAATGATCTGGTGATCTGGTGATTTGCTGAGGTTCACTTCGCCAGATCTCCAAATCGCCGAATCGCCAGATTCACGATTCACGTGTAACCAGTAACGAACGGACTTTGACGACCAGCAGCGCGATCCCCAAGCCCAGATTCAGAAGGTAGAGTCCACGCACCACAGTATGGGTCCGAAAAAAGGCTTCGTAGGCGGCCTTTCGAGCAGCTTCGCCCTGGATCGCGAAGGCCTGTTCCTGCAGCGTCACCGACTTGGGCCACAGCACCAGCATCATGAACGCCGCCACTCCGATCATCACGGTCAGCAGCACCCACTCGGATCGGCTGACCGATGCGTCCATGCGGTCGCCACGCGCGCTGACCCAGAACCGCCACAGCGCGGAACTGACCAGGCCCACACTCGCCAGCGTGACCAGCCGATTATACCCCTCGAAGACCCTGGTCAGAAACCGGCCTCCCGTTTCCATCCCGAATGAATTGAACACAGCCGGAATCACCGATCCGATAATCACCACCAGCCCGCCGATCCAGATTGACAAGGCCGCCAATTCAACCGTATGGCAGACGAGCAGCAGTCGCCTGGTGCGGCGCGGCGTTCCCATCTCTCACGCGGAGACAGCCTCGTAGACAACGCGGCCATCGACCAGCGTCGCGATGACACGACCCTTCACCTTCCACCCGGCAAAGGGGGTATTCCGGCTCTTGGATCGGAACCGCGCAGGATCCACTTCCCAGCTTTCATGCAGATCGACCACCACCACGTCGGCGTCGGACCCTGGGGTGAGGGTGCCCTTGTTCAACCCGAAGGCTCGGGCTGGTTCGGTCGTCAACTTCGCCACCGCCATCTCGAGCGAAAGCACCCCTTCCTCGACCAACGCCAGCGTAAGCGGCAAGGCCGTCTCGAGTCCGACGACCCCATGAGGAGCTGCCGCGAACTCTTGCTGCTTTTCCTGGGTCGCATGCGGAGCATGGTCCGTCGCGATCACGTCGATCGTTCCGTCACGCAACCCCTCCTTGATCGCCTGCACGTCCTGCCAGGTGCGGAGGGGTGGGTTCATCTTGGCATGCGTATCATACCCGCGCACCGCTTCCTCCGTCAGCGAAAAATGATGCGGACAGGCCTCGGCCGTAACCCGAATCCCGCGTACCTTCGCCTCCCGAACCATCCGCACCGATCCGGCCGTGCTGAGATGCGCCAGATGCAGATGGGCCCCGGTCAGCTCGGCCAGCGCGAGATTGCGAGCCACCATGATCTCTTCTGCCGCCGCTGGAATCCCTGGAAGTCCCAGTTGCGTGGACACGATCCCCTCGTTCATGCAGCCGTCCTCAGTGAGATGCAGATCCTCGCAGTGATCGATCACCGGCAGATCGAACGCGAGCGCGTACTCCATGGCACGCCGCATCACCTGGCTACTCATCACCGGCTGCCCGTCATCCGAGATGGCGACGCAGCCGGCCCGCCGCAGATCGCCGATTTCCGCCAACTCCTTGCCTTCGGAGCCCTTGGTGATCGCGCCCACCGGAAACACATGGGCGTTCCCGGCCGTACGGGCTTGGTCGAGGATGAACTCGGTGATGGACTGATTATCATTGACCGGGGTCGTGTTCGGCATGCAACACACGGACGTGAACCCTCCGGCCACAGCCGCTGCCGTCCCGGTGGCAATCGTTTCCTTGTATTCGAACCCCGGTTCACGCAGGTGCACGTGTAGATCCACAAAACCCGGAAGCACGAGCTTTTCCGTGGCATCAATCACAGTCAGATGGGAAGCGACGCCGAGGTTCTGTCCCACCGCAACAATCTTTCCATGTTCAACGAGCACATCAGCGAGACCATTCACCCGTCCTGGATCGATCACGTGCCCGCCCTTGATCAGAATTTGCATTGTTCCTCTGCGAGCCAGCAGCGAGCAGCAAGCAGCGAACAGCTCTGAGCTATTGGCCATTCGCTATTAGCTAGTCGCTCGTTCAATTGGCTCCTGAGAGCAAGTAGAGGATTCCCATCCGCACCGCGACCCCGTTTGCGACCTGCTCAAGGATGACCGAGGAGAGGCTGTCGGCTACTTCCGGCGCAATCTCCACCCCGCGGTTGATTGGACCAGGATGCATGATCAGGGCACCCGGCTCCGCCAGCTTGACCCGTTCCGCGGTGAGCCCGTAGAGACGCGAGTATTCGCGGATCGTGGGAAAGAGGGCGCGCCCCTGACGTTCCAATTGCAATCGCAACATCATGATGACGTCCGCTCCGCGCAATCCCTCGTCCAGATCGTAGCAGATGCGCACCCCCAACCGATCCAGAAAGGCCGGGATCATGGTGGGCGGCCCCACCACCCTTACTTCCGCGCCCAGCTTGGTGAGCGCGTAGATGTTGGACCGGGCAACTCGGCTGTGGGCGATATCCCCCACAATGGTGACGCGGAGTCCCCTGAACTCAAGCCTTCGTTCTCTCAGCGTGAACAGGTCCAGAAGCGCCTGAGTCGGATGTTCATGCCAACCATCGCCACCGTTAATGACCGAGGACTTGACGCCCCTGGCCAAGGTCTCCGCCGCGCCAGCCGCCGGGTGGCGCAGCACGATGATGTCGGCCTGCATCGCCTCAATGTTGCGGGCCGTGTCCAGCAAGGTCTCGCCCTTCACCACGCTGCTGGAAGACGGGGAGAAATTGATCACATCGGCACTGAGCCGCTTGGCCGCCAGTTCGAAGGACGTGCGAGTTCTAGTGCTGGGTTCGAAGAACAGATTCACGACAGTCTTCCCCCGGAGGGCCGGCACCTTCTTGATCTCGCGGCCGGTGACCTCCTTGAACGAATCGGCGGTCTCCAGGATCAACGCGATCTCATCGGGAGACAGCGACGCCAGGCTGACCAGATCCTTCTGTTTGAGGCTCACCGTCCGGCTCCGTGTTACTCGTTGAGAATCACGACCCGGTCCTCTTCGCCTTCTTCTTCCAGCAACACACACACGACTTCTTCGCGCGACGTAGGAATATTTTTCCCGATGTAGGTGGCTTTGATCGGAAGCTGCCGGTGCCCGCGGTCCACCAGTACGGCCAACTGGATCTCTGCCGGCCGGCCCAAGTCTATGAGTCCGTCCATGGCCGCACGGATCGTGCGGCCGGTAAACAGCACATCGTCCACCAGCACCACCTTCAGGTCCGAGATATTGAAGGGCATCGTGGTCTTCCGCAGAATCGGTTGGTCTTTCCGGATCGCAAGATCGTCACGATAGAGCGTAATGTCCAGTTCGCCGATCGGGACCTGGGAACGCTCGATCTCCTGGATCCGCCTTGCGAGCCGGTGCGCCAGATGCACGCCGCCGGTTCTGATACCGACCAGCGCCATTTCCTGGGTCCCCTTATTGCGCTCCAGGATCTCATGGGCGATCCGGGTCAGTGCCCGCCCCATCTCGCTTTGATCCATGACGAGCTTTTCTTGCTTCCGCTCTTTCTTTTCCCCGATGATCATAGGAGGCCGTTAATCGTTAAACGTTATTCGTCAATCGTGAATCGCAGGAAGTTCTTTGAGGTCTTCCTTCGTTTAACATTTCACGGTTAACGATTCACGTCCTGAAATGGGCATAAAAAAACCTTCTCACCCAAAGATGCGATGAGAAGGTCACGCTGTAAGGGACGGCGAAGACCAGGCCGTTCCATCTGGGACACACTCCTTGCTCACCTCACCGGATGAGCGTTAAAGGCAAGGGGATCTTACCTGGATCAGCAGCAGGTGTCAAGCGGGCCCCGGACTCTGCCCTGACCATGTGGCAAAGGTCGTTACACCTTCGCGGCGTGAAACAGAGTGAGCCCGGCTTTCAGACGTGCATGGGGTAGGATGGCCTGGAGCGTACGGAAGCTCGACAGGGTTTCGACCGCCTCAGCGTGCAGAAGACGGAGGCGTTGCGCTTGCAACGGTTCACGCATCGCGCGAGGCCCGACCACGAACGCCAGTCCACCGGATTGCAGCGCACAGGCCGTGGCTCGGGCAATCTCGTGAAACTTCACGGATTGGTCGAAGTATGAATATGGCACCCATTCATAAATCACATCGTACTGCTGCTCATACGTCGGTTTCTGGTAGGCCTCGGCGGGCAAGAACGTGACCCGCTTCGCCCAGTCCAGGCGATTGGCTTGGGCGAACCGGTTCCACAGGATCTGCGCCTGCTTTTGGGCGAAATCTGGGCGATGGTAGAGGATGGTGTACTCCCTCGGACTATTCAGAGGGATACAGGTGGTCACA
>VBOJ01000099.1 GCA_005877775.1 Nitrospirota bacterium
TGGGCAGGGGCGAGACCGCGTCGCCTGGCTTCAGGTAGGGACGCAAAGATCCCACGGATGACGTCGAAGGCTTTCAGGTACGTGATCGGATTGGACCGTGGCGTGCGACCGATTGGCTGCTGATCAATTAACCGCACGCCGTGAATGTGCTCCAGCCCTTTGATGGCCTTGAAGCGACCCATCGGGCGCGATTCCACGCGGAACGCGCGCGCCACGGCGCGGTAGAGGGTCTCCTCCACAAGCGTGCTCTTGCCTGACCCAGAGACACCGGTGACGCAGACCAACATGTGGAGCGGAATCTTGACAAGGAGGTCCTTCAAGTTATGCTCCCGCGCGCCGGCGAGGATGAGAGCTTTCCCGTTGCCCTGACGTCGGACTCGTGGCACCGGAATCGTCTCGTCGCCTCGCAAGTAGCGGGCTGTAATGGATCGGCTGTCGGCGAGAAACTGCTCTCGTGGTGCGGCGCAGACCACCTCGCCGCCCTTCTCGCCAGACCAGGGACCCAACTCCACCACATGGTCGGCCGCGAGAATCATTTGCCGGTCATGTTCCACCACGACTACCGTGTTGCCGGTCGCGGCCAGGTCTTGCACGATCGCGGCCAGCGTGGAGGTGTCGCGTGCATGCAGACCAATCGTCGGCTCATCCAAGACATACAGCGTACCGACCAACCGAGCCCCAAGCTGGTTCGCGAGTGTGATCCGTTGGGCCTCTCCGCCAGAGAGCGTGCGGGTCTGACGTGAGAGAGTCAGGTAACTGAGGCCGACCCGAAGGAGAAAGCCCAGCTTCATCCTCAGTTGACGAAGAAGATCTTCTGCGACCTGTGCTTCGAACTCCGGCAGCTTTAAGCCGTCAACCCACTCCACTGCATCCTGTATCGTCAGTTCAGAAATCTGATGAATGTCGTGCCCCGCGATCTTCACGTACCGCGCCTCCGGCCGCAGCCTGGTCCCCCCACAGGCAGTGCAAGGAAAGGGACTACGGTACCGGCTGAGGAAGACTCGCACATGTAGCTTGTACCGCTTGTGTTCCAGGTAGTCGAAGAACTGATTGATGCCTTCAAAGTTCTTGCCGCCCTCCCAGAGTAGCGCCCGATCCTTAGCAGGCAGCTTCGCGTAGGGGGTGGTCAGGCTGACTCCGCGTCGTTTCACCCCCAGCAACATCTGCTTCTGCCACCAGTCTGTGCCCGGCTTAGTCCAGGGCTCGATGGCGCCGTCCGCCAGAGCGCGGTTCCGGTCAGGGACAACCAGATCTTCGTCGTACCGCAGGATGTTGCCGAACCCCTTGCAGTGCGGGCAGGCACCCAAGGGATGGTTAAAGGAGAACAGGATCGGTCGGATTGGCTCGAAGGTCCGTCCGCAGCGCTGGCAGCGAAAGCGCGCGCTGTAGGTTTGCGGCCCGTGGCCGATCACGTCCACGTGACAGAGGCCGTCCCCTTCGCGGAACGACGTCTCCGCCGCTTCGATCACACGGTTTCGGTTGTCCGGACGAAGCACCAATCGATCCAGGACCACATAGATGTCTGACTTGCTGACCCTCGGAAGGGGGGCACCAGGATGAAGGTCAGTAATGTCGTCACCGCTTTTGACCCGCACGAAGCCGCGGATGAGCAAGGATTCCACGAGAGCGCGGTCATGGCCAGGGCCTGGGTCCTTGATCGGAAACAAGATCATGGCTCGAGCGTCGGGAAAGCGAGCAAGCAGGTCGTCGGCCACGGAGCCGGGATGGAAGCCGCGGGCTTCCTCCTGGCAGTCTGGGCAGGTCGGGCGGCCCACCTTGGCGAAGAGTAACCGGAGGAGATCCGCGATCTCGGTCGCCGTGCCAACGGTGGACCGGGCCGTGCGGACCGGGTTCTTCTGCTCGATTGCGATAGCCGGCCTGATATTGATCAGCCGATCAACCTCAGGGCGGTCCACCTTCTCCAGGAACATGCGGGCGTAGGTTGACAGCGATTCCACGTACCGCCACTGGCCCTCGGCAAACAAGGTATCGAACGCCAGCGAGGACTTGCCGGAGCCAGACACGCCGGTGATCACGGTCACCGCGTTGTGTGGAATCCGCAGCGAGATGTTCTTGAGGTTGTTCTGTCGAGCTCCCTCGACGATGAGGTCGCCGGATGGATGGATCTCGTTCAAAGGAAACCTCGTTCGATATGGCCTATCGCAGCGCCAGTTTGATGAGCGCGACGCAGCCCAAGTAGAGCATGAGGGAGCCGGCCATGGCGGGCCAGAAGCCGAGACGGTTCAGGGTCAGGATCATGAAGCTCACGTAGGCAAGCCACGGAGGGACGAACCAGAGGAGGTGTTTGGCATAGCTCATGGTCGCGTCCTGCCCGCCGTTTAGGTAGATCAATATGAAGGTCACACCGGTGATCGCGGGAAAGGTGCTAGTGAAGGCTGCAAGAAATCCTCTGCCTTGTGATCCCACGTAGGTGGAGACACTCACGATGAAGCCTCCCAGCAGGAAATAGACGGCATATTTCGTCAACTCGCTCATTCATGTCCTCCACTCAGATTCCCCCCTCACCCTCCCCTCTCCCACCAGGGGAGAGGGATGCAGGGAGGAGATCTTCAAATGCTGCCCGCGCTTCCCGTCTGATCGCCTCGCCTTGCCCTGTGTACCGCGGCGAAAAATGGAACACGACCAGCTCGCGCGCGCCCGCCTTTCTCGCCATGAGACCGGCCTGGTGGGCAGTGAGGTGGTACCGTTCCTTGGCCTTGTCTGCGTCGCGCTCCAGGTAGGGCGCTTCGCAATAGAAGATGTCCGCGCCTTGCGCCAGCTCGACGATCTTGGCTTCGTTTTCGTCGTCATAGCGGGCGTCCACCACGTAGGCGATCTTCTGACCGCGCGTGATCGTGACGAACCGGTCCCGGACCTCTCCTAATTGGAACTCCCGTTCCTCGCGACGATGTTCAAAGTACAGCGAGGCGGTGAACCGGAAGTCGTCCGGCTGGCCCTGCCAGAGGTGTTGTTTTAGCTCCTTCAGCCATGAGCCGACTGGCAGGCCTGCCGCGTGCAACCGCTCCTTGTTGATGTTGACATGAAACTGTTCTTGGAGCGCATAGGCAAACGAAGGGATCCGATGGTTGAGCGCAATTGCTCGCACGGCGAACATGGGATCCTCCAGAACAAGAAAGGGCCTGGCAGGAGACAGATCCGAGCGAGGACGAGGAGAAGCCTCGCGTGGGGCGAATCCCTCGGTGGCAAGAAAGGTGGCCGACCGGACTTCCTGCGGGTGAAACTCTTTCACCTCGATGGCTAGAGGATACCCATCCACCAGGTTCCAGGTATAGCCTCGCAGCTTTCCGGTGACATTAGCGATTAGCCCTGGTGGACCGAAGAGTCGCAGCGTCTTTCCTCGTCCCAGTGCGACCCGGAGGACACGGTCGAAACCGATGAAGTGGTCCATGTGGGTGTGCGACACGAAAATCTCTCCGGCCCGCAGAAGCCTGGTCGGCCCCAGCGCATCATTCTGGCCTAGGTCAAACAACAGCGCCCGCCGCGCCCACTTGACCTCCACATAAAGCCCGGGATCTCCGAAGGGATCGTTGACCAGGTAAGTGGAAAAAGAAGGAGTCATCAGAAAAATTTCATGATTTGGTGAATTCGTGATTGCTTGATTGAATTAATCATTCAAATCGCATGTTCACCAGATCACCCGATGAGCAAATTCTTCAGAACAGCATACATGACCATGACTTCGACCGCATGGGCCACGATCGTGGCCCAGAGGTTTCTCAGACGCAACCAGATCATCCCCCAAACGATTCCGTCCCACATCGCAATCCAATGGAGGTGTTTAAAGGTTACGACCATGAAGGGGTCGAAAGCAAAGGCTGTCGCCGTGACTCCGACTGCCAGCCCTGGTCCCACCCATGTACGATGACCAAACCAGGAGGTCTCACAGAGCGCCAGCCATCGCCCTAACAGAAAGCCTCGGAAGTTCAGCTCAATGGCGACCGCAATCAGCAGAATCGTCCAGGGGAGCATTAGCGCGACAGGAACCTGTGCATGTGGAGTCTCTCGAAGAAACTGAATATCGCCTCCAAGCCACGGCACGACCCGGAGGATGACCGATACGTTGAGCAGGCCAAGGATCAGTCCGGTCGCAGCACCCCACCGGAGCCCCTGACGAAGTTGATGGAGCTTCAGCCCCAGCCGCTCAGGGATGCGGCTGTTCTGAGTGGCCCAGACCGCCAGCCCCATATAGGCCAGGATCTGCGGGAGGAACAGGATCACCGGCTGGTGCTGCAGTCGAGGCGGTAGGGCGTAGTAGAGACCGGTCGTCAAGACGGGCAGGACGGCAAGCCCGGCAAGCCTCTCCGGTTGGGGATCGGGGGTCCTTGTAGCTGGCTCAATAGCGTGAACGGCGCCCGAGTCCAACAATGAAACGGCCCTCGACACTTGCAGAAAACCGAGCCAGACCGTCTATTGGAGTTCGATGCGGTATCGTTCGAGTGTCGTGGCTTTTTGCCGAGCCAAGTTCGAGAGCGATTTGTTGTAATCCGCCATCGCCCGCAGCTCATTTCCCTGGGCCGTGGCTAGATCACGCTGAAAGTCCAGCACAAAGCGGGTCGTGCTCAGTCCCACATTGAGCCGTTCACGTTCGGCCTGGAGCTGCTTTTCGGCCATGATTCGCGCGGATCGCGTGGTCTCAATCCGCTTGAAATCCGTCTGCACGCGGCGTACCGCCTCCCTGATACCGACGATCACCTGCTTCCGCACGCTTTGCAATGTCGCCTCGGCGTTCCGGGCCTCGAGCTGGCGCTTGTTGTACTGACTCACGGCAGATCGGTTGCCGATGGGAAAACTCAGCACCAGGCCTGCCCCCCAGTTATAAAAATCACCTCCGAAGTTGCGCTGGGCCATGTCCCCCAAGTCCTTGCCGAGGCCAGCAAGGCCGGTGGTCCCCTGAAAGCCAAGACTCGGAAGGAGTTGATTCTTCGCGAATTTGCTGTTCAGCTCGCTGGTTTCAACGTTCTTGCTCGCCTGCAGGATTTCAGGCCGCCGTTCAATCGCAATGTCGAGGGCTTCCTGGAGGCTGATCAGCTCCATGGTCTTGATCAGCTCGTCGGTCGGGACCAGCCGCAGATCCTGCCGAAGTTCCTCCTCGGAGGGGTTCAAAAGCCGTCGGAACTGGTCCTCCTGGTCCCGGATCGCCTTGTCAGCGACCAGCACCTGTTCCACCCGGGAAGCGACCGCCGCTTCGGCCTGGAGGACATCCACGACCGACATGACACCAACTTTCGCCTTGGCCCGATTGCTGGCCAGCAACTCCTCTGCAGCCTTCAGCGCGGCCTGAGCGACCTTCAAGTTCTCGTTGGTAAAGACAACCTCCCAATAGGTCTGTTCCACGGTGGCGATGACCGTCAAGACTCGGTCCGAAAACACATGCTCCTCCACCTTGGCGTTGTTCTGGGCGATCCGAGTGAAAGTCCGGTTGACCTCCGTGCCGGCGTTGCGAAGCAGAGGCTGGGTAAAGGTCAAAGCCAGGCCCCCTGTGTAAGAGGGATTGAACAGGAAGGTCGTTTGTCCCGCGACATTCGTACGTGCCGGGCTGTAGTTCAGATCGAAGTTGCCACCGGTCATGAGGTTCTGCGTCAGATCAACCGTCGTCTGCCACGCTTTCTGGTCGAAGGTTTGAATTTGGTTGAGAGCGGCGCCGGAAAACCCGAAGACTGGTCGGTTCAAGGGCGAGACAGTGCGATTGACCTGACCGTTGAGACTGAACGTGGGATCAAACTTGGCCTGTTCGAACACGATATCGGTGAGCCGACTTTCCTTGGTCTGGCGGCTGATGCTGATGTCCAAGTTGTTCTGAAGCGTCCGAAACACTGCATCCGCCAGGGAGACCGGTTCCTTGCGTTCCGGTGGTGGTTTCTCCGGTTGATCAAGACTCCAGGCGCTGTCAGGCGGATGGCCGAGAGAGAAAGCCAGGGTTACAGCAATCGTGGAGAAGAGCCGGCAAAAGAAGTAGAGTGTCTGCATAACGTCCCCCTTGAATTGTGGGTCGGTCAGAGCCATACTATAATCCTGAAGGTCGGGGGCTGTCATGAAATATCTGGTAGATGTCCTGGTCAAGAGTGTCATGAACAAGCGGACCCTCCTCGTAGCCGTCGCGCTCGTTGTGCTGAATTCCCCTGCCTGGGCCCAAAATGTTTCCGGGATTAGGGCGTTCGACGGCGGGGTCGCCCCGTTGTTTAGTTTTTTCGGGCCTGGGAGCTACTATATCGACAACAACGGGACACAAGGCTACTTATACAGTTTCGGCAACAACTTTGAGTCCTTCAGTTTTCGGAACCCCGCGACTGGTCAAGCCTGGAGTGGTGGGATCATGACCCTCGGCCCTCAGTTGACCATCGGCTTGATCCAGGGGGCCAATCAATCGGGCTCGCCAGTCGTTCTGCCTAGACCACCAGCGCAGCTTCCCCCGCTGCCGTCGATCCAGTCATCCTTATTGGAAGAAATCCCGTAAAATCAGGCTGGGGGCTAGAGGCCCGAGGCGATAGATGAAGTGGATCCCTTACTCCATCGCCTCTCGCCACGTGCCCGTTCAGAGGCGGTCGCCGACTGTGAGGTCAAGGCCAGCACAGACCGAGCGACGGGCTGAAGAATTTCAGTGTGGACTGTCTCTGCAATGTCAATGGGCTGATGGAGATGCGGGAAGCGGGCTTGGCTCGGTTTCTGTCGGATGATGGCAAGCGATCGATTAAGAGCAGTGACTTCGTCCTCAGAGGCGGCAATAGGGGCGACCCTACTAGAAAGCTGGCGAATTGAGAGCACTCGAAGCCCCGGCTCACGCGGTCCCGGTCTCGACCATCCTGGTCACGACGGCCCTCTGCTTGATGTCATGAGTCGTGGCTCGTCGTCGAGCTTTGCTCCTATGGCCGGTGGCAGGAGAGGAGAGCCACGCAGCGCAGCCGGCGAGGGCCGTCACACCGATTGAAAGAATCTACAGGCCTCATCTCATGGGAGAATCCTTCCAAAGGCTACGAGAAGGCTCCTACTGGAGTACGATCTGGTACCGGTCGAGCGTCACGGCCTTGTGCCGAGCCAGGTTAGACTGGGACTTGTTAAAGTCCACAATCGCCCGTAGCTCGCTTCCACGGGCGAGGGCCAGGTCACGCTGATAGTCCAGCACGAAGCGGGTCGTGCTTAATCCCACGTTGAACCGCTCCTGCTCGGACTGCAGCTTCTTTTCGGCCAAGATGCGGGCCGACTTCGTGGTTTCGATCCGTTTGAAATCCGTCTGCACGCGGCGCACCGCCTCCCGGACATCGATCAGGACTTGTTGCCTCACGCTTTGCAACAAGGCTTGGGCATTCTTGGCCTCGAGCTGGCGCTTGTCGTATTGGCTCCAGGCGGACCGGTTGCCAAGCGGATAGCTCAAGACCACGCCCGCTGTCCAGTTATAGAAATTGCCCCCATAGTTGCGCTGAAGCATGTCTCCTAGGTCCTTGCCTATTCCGTAGGTGCCCAGGGTTCCCGTTAGTGCGAGACTAGGAAGTAGCTGGTTTTTGGCAAATTTGCTGTTGATGTCGCTCGTTTCAACATTCTTTTGTGCCAGCAGGACCTCCGGTCGCCGCTCGATGGCGATGTCAATCGCCTCTTCCAGGCTGATGGGTTCCAGGGTTTGGATCGGCTGATCAATGGGGGTGAGGTGAACATGCACAGTTTGTCGCAGCTCCTGCTCGCCGGGGTTCAGAAGCTGCCGAAACAGATCGTCCTGATCTCGGAGCGCCTTTTCGGCGATCAGCACCAGTTCCACGCGGGATGCGGCGGCGGCCTCGGCCTGGAGCACCTCGGCGAACGAAAGGATCTCGGCCGCGGCTTTGGCTCGGTTGCTGACCACCAAATCCTGGGCTGCCTTCAGGACGATTTGGGCGACCTTCAGATTTTCATTCGCAAAGACCAGCTCCCAGAAGCTCTGTTCGACCGTCGAGATGACCGTCAGCACTTTGTCAAAAAACACATGCTCCCCCACCTTTGCATTGTTCTGCGCGACCCGGATCAGGGTTCGATTCACGTCTAGGCCGAAGTCACGCAACAGGGGCTGAGTCAGGGTCAGCGTCCCGAGAGATGTATATCCCGGGTTGAAGAGGAACCCTGTGGCTGAGGGGACGAAGGTTCGGTCCGGGCTGAATGTCAGGGCATAAGTCGCCCCGGTCAGGATCCGTTGTGTAAGCCCCAGGGTCGCTGTGGTCTCTCGTACGTCAAACGGCGTTGGCTCCGACGAAAGTTGTGCACCGGTGACTCCGAAGAACGGTCGGTTCAACGGCGTAATTGTCCGACTCTGTGAAGCGCTCAGGCTCAGCGTCGGATCGAACTTGGCTTGCTCGAACTTGATGTCGGGCAACAGGAGATCGCGCGTCTGACGGCTGACGGTGATATCAAGGTTGCGCTCCAGGGCCCGAAGCACGGCGTCGGCCAACGAAATCGCTTGCTGGCGCTCGGTGGGTTTCTCCTCAGGCACCGCAGCGCTCCCTGCGCTCGCAAGCGGGAGCAAGGTGGAGAGAGCAAAGACTGCCACGATCAGTGGCACCGGTCTGGCCTTCCTAGGCTCTATGGCGCTGATTGGTTTCATTCTAGAACCTCCTCTCTTGGTGGCTGTCACGGACAGTGTGTGAAAATTTATGTGAGCGCATAGGGCCTTCCGACTCGACTCTCTCCCGCGCGAGACCATGCAAGCGGTCATGATGCTGCGGACACCTGGGCCCACCCCTTGCGACCCCTCGATGGTCTAGTGGACGACTCAGCGCGACCTGCAGTCTCTCGGGAAGCCCGACAGCCGGTCGCGCTTGTGAAAAATCTTTTGATGAGCAGGGCAAGCAGTCAGCACGAGGTAGGATGGGAGGAAGGCACAAGAAGTCTCTGCTTGCCAATGGTCTGATTTTTGCTCCTTGCCTAGGTCGCTTTCAAGTGAACGTTCTTCTTCACTAGCTCGTTCTTACGCATTTTGCAGAGCCTTATAGACGGTGCCGTCGTAATCGCGACAGTTGGGGGGGATCGGACGCCTGTCCCAATAATTGACCAACAAACTCAAGCGCAACTCGGGAGACTTCTCCGTGTTCCTGGAAAGGCCGGGCGGTTGTTGCTCTGCTTCGTTGGCCACCACACCATGGCGTAAATCGCCACGAAAAACCGCATAGTGGTTTGGAATAGCGTCGAGCGTCCTGACAAATGTTGGCTCGGGTGGCACCCATGATTTCCCATCGGGACTCAATACTTGATCAAAAACTACTGTCGGGCTGGAAGGAAATCGGTTTAGGTACAAGATACTCGACCACAAAGGATGGACAATTTGCCCAGTCTGTTTTCTTAGACTCCGGTCTCGGTCGGTGTGGAAGCGGAGCGATTCGCCATATTTGAGACGTCCGAGCCACCACTCCATTCCGATACACAGAGGGCCAGGCTGAACAAAAATAAACAATTGACTGACGCATTCCTCAACTATATTTGTGGGCTTCGCGTCGAGGGGAACCCAGAACGTGGTGCTGTAGCTGCCCATTCCCTCCATTCCTTCCGTGCCAACCGCACGCACAGCGCGTACCAGCCGGCGAAAAAGCGGCCTCGGCAATGCGTCCTTAAAAAGATTAATTTTCCCCATATTTCACTCACATCCTCCCAGGCTTAGGGTACGCTCATGAGGTACAGGGTTCTGGAATCCTCTATCGCCAAAGTCACGCTCTCCGGCCACGTAGCGATCGTAGGCCGCCTCGTCGTACACGTAATCGAGAGTCCGCACGAGATGGACTTCAACGCCGCCGAACTTGGCTTTGAAGACGGTAAAATCTCGCCATGGATGGTCCGGTTCGTTAGGCGGGGCGATTCCCCAGAGGTCGTACCATTCAAGCCCAAGCGCCTTGGCTCTGCGCATGATCTCGAAATGGAGGAGATACGGGGCCATGACGCGTCGGTGCCTGACGAGGGATCCACCATAGAAATAAGTAGCTCTATTCCCAAAATATACGACCAAAGCGGTGGCGAGTCGCATGCCTCGGTATTCGGCGAAGAAAACTGACCCCCGTTGGAGAGATGAGAGCGTTGAGACTAAGGTGCGAAAATAACTTGGGGGTTTTGCTCTTAATTCCTGGCGAATGGCCGTTCTTTTATAGATCCTCAGGAAGTCCGCCAGGCCTTGGTTAGAAGTGTCTTCAATGACTGTGACGCCGTGTCTCTGCGCGACGCCGATATTGTACCTCCCCTTGGGTTTCATCTGGGCCAGGATGGCAGCTTCCGAAGGACGCAGATCAATGCAGCGAGTGTCCCTCGCCTCCAGGTAATGATCTGCAAGGGGAGGGATGGCCCGAAATCCAGACACGAAGCCGGGGAGCCGCAGCCAGCGTGGTTCGATGCGCAGATGGCTGACCGTCTCGGTTTCGGCCTTGCGTCGCCTCTCGATGTATTCGAGGATGGCCTTGAACACTTCGCCGCCGGTCGCCTCGTCGCCTGGGATCACCGGACCATCTTGTATGTAATAGAAACATCGCTGAGGTGCATAGGGAAACCTCTGCACCGTCGCACCCCCGACGATGCCATTCTTGTCCTTTATGATGGCCCCGAAGTGGTCATATCCAACGGTGGTTCGAAAATCTGCCCACCAAGACGTCTGCATGAAACCGGTATCTGGCCTCGCTTCCACGAAGCTATCCCATACCTTCCACCGGTCCGTTGCAGAGTGGGGCGGTGACATAGCCTCGGACATCAGTCCTCCTCACCGCTTGACAATGGTCTGATTTTTGATCTTTTCGTAGGTCGATATCGAGTTATCTTTCTTCGGCACTAACGTGTCCTTGCCGCGATTTCGCTGTCCCTTCACCTTGACCATGATCTCATTTTTGATTTTTTCGTAGGTCGCTTTCGAGATGACTTTCTTCCTCGCCAACTCGGCCGTACTGCCATATGGCCGTCCGTTCACGATCTGCCTGGCGTCGGCCTGTCCAATTCTCAGCCGGGCTATCAGTTCGTCGGTGGAGGCAGAATTGATGTCCAACCGCTTACTGTTTCCAGCCGAGGTTTTTGGCGCCGCCCATGCCTTCACAGTGGAATGGATTGGCAGAACCGTTATCAGTGGTCCGATCAAGAAGGGCCCCATCAGAGCCATGGCCACAATCTTCCAGCGAACCAGCCTTCGACCGATATGCAGGAGCAACGTTAACAAGCTCATAGATCCCGAGGCCTTCTATGGCCTCTGTGTCTCGCACGCGTGACCGCGCCGCCATCACTCATCCGGTCTACAACAGTCACATGGCGGGGATATCGATGGATTCGACGTCGAACTTGACGGTAATCTGATACAACCTCCTGGGAACATCGATTAACTTGCGTAATCGGTCATCAAAGTAATCCTTGAGCATAGAAGGCCGTGGATGTTTGAGGTAGAGATCGGGATTCCTCCGGAGGTCGGATGAACTGACCGCTCGAAGCTCCTCGCGGGTCGTTACATGACGGATGATACAGGGAGCGTGCGTGATCCCCATGTCCCGAAGCGTATAAGCCCGATGGCTCCCGTTATGGACCACTAGGCGGTCTTCCGCATGGATCACGTTGAAGAAGTTGGAGCCGAAGCCGATGACGACTCCGACGACGCCAGAAATCGCGCCAGGAGGTGGATAGTCAATGAGGTTCTTGGATGTGAGCACCGTGGACTCAAGGTACCTCAAGTCGTTGGACGGCGAGATAAACACAAAGCTCCGGCTCGTTGGTCTCATCCATCGCATCAAGGGCTGCGGGTGTTCAAATGGGAGACAGAGTTTGAAGATATCTTCCTCGCTCGGTGAGGGACCCAGTTTCTGCTTCAGGCGCTGGACATGCGCCAGGTCGATATGCTTTTGATAGACAACGAGTCGGTCCAGCTCGACCATGCCGACCTCGACGGTCCCGACTTTATTAAAACCATGTTGAAACACCGGATCCTTGTAAAGCTGATCTCGGAGCGGAATCATGCAGGGAGGCAGCGGGCCAATCGGGGGTTTGTCCACCAACCCTAGCTCCTCCTTGGCGATATGACGAATCAACGCTCTGGCAGTATGCCATTCCTCCGTGAGAACCTTTACGTCTGCTGCACGGCCATTCACCGCAAGATCCTCCACAAAATCAAGAAATTTCGTGAGAGGCGGGCGACCGAGCAAAAAAACGTTTTGATCCAGGGTCGGGGGGATTTGCTCTGGATCAGTTCTGCCTCTATCTTCCAGCCCGTTCAGCGTTGCCATCGTCATGTTCCTCCTTCTCCTTTCTAGCGCTACTCTCTCTGTCTTCTCCTGTCGCGCGAAGCCTTACCACCATGACCACACTTCGACCCTGAAGTAGCGTGCGATTCGCCTCGTTGCCAGGGCGAAGACTGGACGCTTGCCGCACAAGATCTTGGCATTCCCTGTCATATCGGGTTTGAGCAAAAGCGACGAATTGTCAAGCTGGGTGAGGACCAAGACCGTGCTTCCGGCCCCGCTGGAAGCATTCTGTGCTGCGGTGGTGGCGATTGCCATGACCTTCCCCTCAAAAGTCTTCTCAGGATAAGACCTGGCCTTGAGCACGACATCCTGCCCCACGGCCACGTCCGCGATCTCTTTTTCCGACACGGAGATTTCTGCCGTCACGGTCGTCAAATCATGCACCTCGGCGATGAGGTCGCCCTTCGAGACATGTTGACCGATCATTCCATTCAGTTGTTGTGTCGGGGTCGTGATGGTGCCATCGACAGGGCTGACCGCATTCAAGAGCCGCAACTGTTCCAGCAGGTAGCGTCGCTGGCCTTCCAAGCCGGCGATCTCCGCTTCTGTGGCTTCGATCTCTTCCAGGCGACTTCCTGCTAACAAGACCTTCAGTTGGCCTTTCGTCATATCCAACTCTTTCTCAGCAACCGCGACCTCATGCCGAAACTCAGCCAGGTCGTTTGCCAGCACCAGCTTCAGATCTCCTCTCGCTGCCTCGAGCTCCTTCTGGATGTCAGAAAGGTTGTCCGCCAGCGCCAGCTTCAGACTGCCTCTCGCCGCCTCGAGCTCCTTCTCCCTGGTGATCTCCTCCTCCTCGACAACTTCATACTCACTTCTCGAGATATGTCCCGCCTTTAATATGCCTATGTACCTTTCCAGGTCCTTTTTCTGATAGTTGAGACGCTCTTCGGCCTTCTCGACGGCGCTCTGTGCGTTGGCCAGTTGCTCGGCCCGTATCTGTTTGCGCTGTTCGTACAGCTTCTCAGTCTTGTCGACGGCGTTCTCTGCCTTGGCCAGTTGCTCGCCCCGCATCTGTTTCGCCTGTTCGTACATCTTGAAGGCCTTCTCCTGCTTCGTCCTGGCTGTGTCAATCGTCCTCGTCGCCACCTCGATCTCCTCTCTTCTTGCTCCTGCCTTGAGCAACTTGAGCTTCGCCCGCGACTGATCGATTTGGGCCTCGGTTTTTTGCAGCTCGGCGCGGAAGTCGCGGTCGGAGAGTCTGGCGATCACATCGCCCTTCCTCACCCGATCCTGCTCCTTGACGAGGATCTCCAGGATGATCCCTTCCACTTCAGCTCGAATGTCGGTGTTCTGAAGGGGGACGATTCTGAACTGCCCCCACACGGTTAAATCCAGGTGGACCAAAAAGAGTACCGCAAGGAGAGCCGCAACGACTCCGAGTCTGATGGCCGACCGTCCCAATGACGCGAGCTTCTCCGGGACTGATTTGATCAGAGTGGGGAAATACGCAATCGACTTTTTCACTGGTTTGCGGAAGATGACGGGAAGGATGGCGCTGAAGAGGGCGAATCCTGCTCCCCGGTAATTGTCAATCAGGGAGCTGCCCAGAAAAAGAGCGGCCCCGCTGAGGACAGAGAACGAGAAGGTTCCGGCGACCAGACCATACACGAGGAAGACACGATGTTCACGAGGGGTGACCGCGATCGCGTCTTTGTTCTTTACTCCGAACAGTCGTTTGGTTGCGGCGCCACTATAGCGGAAGGCCCGCTTTCGTAAATTGGGCATGTCCAAATAGTCACTCAAAAAGTAATAACCGTCCCGCTTCATCAGCGGATTGAAGTCAAGAAAGGTCTGGACCCCTGAAGTGGCCATCACGACCAACGTTGCCTGATTGAGCCAGGTTTCCTGATCGGTGATGCGCCAGACGATGGTCGCGAGCGCCCAAATACAGAACTCGAAGTAGGGGCCGGCGAAGGTCACCCAGAGACGCTTGGATTTCTCCGGGAAGAGCCAGGCATCGCTCACATTGCAGTAGAGGCACGGTTGAAAGTACATGAGGAGGAAGCCGACCTCGTGGACCTCGCCGCCGAAGTGCTTGCAGGTCAGCCCGTGGGCAAATTCGTGAAATGTGGTGACGACAAGAACCGTGAGCCAGATCCAGAGGATCATGTCGATCCGGAACAGGGCGCTGACGTCTTGCGAGATCTCATCCCAGTTCACGATGGCAAGGCCGGCTGCGAACAAGATCAAGGCAGCGGAGCATGCGAGGAAATAGGGGGTGAAGAAGAACCGGATTTTGCCGATGAGACGGTCGAAGAGGCGATTGGGGTCGAAGAAATTGACCCGAAAATATAAGACACTCCCGTGAAAACGCCCGCGTCCGCTGACGGGAGATTTGCGGGAGTCCTTGCTTTCTTCGAGAAGGCCGAGTCGTCTGAGGGTTTTGATGAATCGCTCTAAGGTATCAGGGCTGAGAGGCGCATGGAATCGCTCTTCCACCCGATGGCGAATCTCCTCCAGCGGGGCAGAGCCGTCGAGCTGCTGGGCGATGAAGTGCTCAACTTCGTGAAAACGAAAAAACTTCCCTGTTTCGGGGTCCTTGATGACGAAGGCAGGGTCTTCGGGATTGGCCAGAGCCTGCTGGCTAACAACAATCAGATCCTGTCGGAATCTCGTTTCTTGAGGAGCAAGTTGGAGCATAGCTAACAACGGGAAAGCTGCTACCGGTCGCCGAAGCGCCTTCCAGCGGCCTTCCCATCAAATCCTGCCAGAACCTCGTTTCTTCAAGAGCAAGTTGGAGCATGGCTAAAAATGGGAAAATCGCTACCGGTCGCCACGCGCCTTCCAGCGACCTTCCCATCGGCTATCGCTCACTCACTTGAGTCGCGGTCCCAAGTGCTCTTCACAGAGGGCTAGACTAGCCCTAGGCAAAGCTTACTTGGATCCATGGGACCCGGATCCATGCGACGTCCCATGGTGGGAGTCATGGGTCTTATGGGACTTCGACTTATGGGACTTCGACTTATGGGATTTCGACTTATGGGACCCGGATCCATGCGACGTCCCATGGCCGGAGTTATGGGTCTTGGATCCGGCGGATCCGCCACCGACACCACCTGGGGCGATCCGCTCTTCCAGTTCGTCGATCAGCAGCTCAATTTTGTCTTTTAACATTGGAAACTCCTTTATGTGGAATCTCTAAGGTGAGTGTAAAGGAACCTGGAAACAACTTGCTACTAACGAAACTCCGAACGAAGCATTAGGTCATCAGCATCACCTCCTTCGATCTGCTGCGTAGGGCGTAAGATAAGGGAAACGTGTCAAGTTGGTCAATGCTTCTTACGTTGAGCTGATTAGTACTTCTGTAGGGATCACTATAGGATGATGACAAATGACATCATTAGGCATCATGTTTTTTATCAGCTTCTACCAGATTTTTTGTGAGCTCCTACGAGAATTGTTAAGGTCTGAGCCTATACAACAGTGCAGTCCAGGGGAATCAGGTGAATACAGTAATCCAACACAGAATAATACTTAGTAATATTCGTTTCAGACCCGAGAATAACATGGGCCTTGCGGGTCAGGGTATCCCTGGTTTTTTCTGGCGGTTCTCAGGGTTCTCCTGGTGGTTGTCTCTTCTCGTCGAAGAACAAAGGTTCCACTCGATTCAGGGGACTGTCACAACGAGCCGAAGAGAAAATCAAACAATTTTAGCAAGTTAAAAAGATTACCCACCTAGGGAAAAGACAGGTATGGTGTCGCACTCACATGGAACGGGCTGATGTTGATCTGTTGTCGTGAGTTCCGACCCAGGCTATCATCAGGCTATCAATAGTAGAGCCTGCCAGCTCCTTGCTCTCCCTAGGGGGGTGGGTTGGCGAGCTGGTACGTCAGGGCCAGCACGTAGCGGGCTGTCATCTCAAGGATCTCAGGCTGGACCGTCTCTGCCCTATCAGTGGGCTGGTGGAAGTGCGGATGCGTTCCGGCACTGACGATCGCGATAGTGGGAATCCCAGCCTCTTTGAACGGCACGTGATCCCCTC
>VBOJ01000269.1 GCA_005877775.1 Nitrospirota bacterium
TGGATGACGGTCCCAATGGTGGCCGTCATCGCCAGCATGATGAACAGGAACATGGCGAGTTTGATGGAGGCGAAAAACTCGCCAAGCTCAGCCGACACCTCATTCCACCCCAACCCGGGGGTCGTCCTCGGCGTCGCGTCCCGGTCAATGACCGCTTCGGGCTTTCCGTCCATCAGTCTGATCCCTGACCTATCCTGGCTGAATCGCCATTCTCAAGGCAGAGGGAGATCACCAAATCGCCAGACCTGCGTGAGCGTCGAAGACGGTGGATTGGGCAGATTGGGATCGGCCGGTTGTTCGCCGACTCGGGCAAGACGCTCTATAAGCTCCTAGAAAAGTAAGCTATCTTACAGGCCGTCTCAGAGGAGTGTCAAGCGAACGACCGTCGCGCGGTTCGAGGAGAAGAGGCGGATTTCTCATTGACAAATCAGCACTTAGTAGTTTATGTATGAGCACTCAACCGCTCGGCCTGAGGCAACCGCACGTCACTCAAATCTTCCCGGCAAGACCGGTGGCGCGGCCGTGACCCTGTCAGAGGAAGTGCCACTTTATATGAGGAAAAGATGAGAAATAACTACCTGTTTACCTCCGAATCGGTGACCGAAGGCCATCCGGATAAGATCGCGGATCAGATCTCCGACGGCATTCTGGACGCCATTATCGTGCAAGACAAACATTGCCGGGTGGCCTGCGAGACTATTCTGACCACCGGCATCGCCTTCGTCGCGGGCGAGATCTCCACCAAAGCCTACGTCGAGATTCCCGACATCATTCGGAAGGTCATCCAGGATGTGGGGTATTGCGACGCCACCTGGGGATTTGACCACCGAACCTGCTCGGTCCTGACGTCCATTCACAACCAGTCGGCGGACATTGCGATGGGGGTGGATTCCGGCGGCGCAGGGGACCAGGGTCTCATGTTCGGCTACGCCTCGAACGAGACGGAAGAACTAATGCCCATGCCGATTGTGTTAGCCCATCGTCTGACCAAACGCCTGGCGGAAGTCAGGAAAAAGAAGATTCTCCCGTGGGTGCGTCCGGACGGAAAATCTCAGGTGACCATCGAGTATCGGAACTGGAAACCGGCCCGCATCGACACCATCGTCGTCTCAACCCAGCACAGTGACCAGGTCTCGAACAAGCAGATCGAACGCGATGTGCTCGAACACGTGATCAAGCCCGTCATGCCGAAAGGACTCTACGACCCCGCCAGCGTCAAACATTACATCAATCCCACCGGGCGGTTCGTCATCGGTGGACCGATGGGCGACACAGGCCTGACAGGCCGCAAGATCATCGTGGATACCTACGGCGGCGTGGGGAGTCACGGCGGAGGGGCGTTCTCAGGGAAAGATCCCACGAAGGTGGACCGGTCGGCCTCCTATATGGCGCGGTATATCGCCAAGAACATCGTGGCGGCAGGGCTGGCCGACAAATGCGAGGTCCAGCTGGCCTATGCGATCGGAGTGGCAGACCCGGTTTCCATCCTCATTGACACCAAGAACACGGAGAAGGTGTCCGTGGAAATCCTGGACAAACTGGTGCGCAGGCACTTCCCCTTGACGCCGCGCGGGATCATTGACTACCTGAAGCTCCGGCGCCCTATCTATAAGAAGACAGCCTCCTATGGGCATTTCGGGCGGAATGAACCTGAGTTCACCTGGGAGCGGACCGACAAAGCCAAGGTCCTGAAAAAGGACGCCGGCAAGTAACGGGAGGCCATACGAGGGTAGCGACGGGGGACGGATTCCTTGACCGTCCCCTTTTTTTCTGACCACGGTTAACGAATAACGTTTAACGAGTGACGGAGGAGACGTGGATTACGACGTGAAAGACATCAAGCTGGCCCCACAGGGGAAACTCAAGATCGAATGGGCCGAGGCCAGCATGCCGGTGCTCCGGCTGATCAAGAAGCGGTTCAAGCGGGAGCGCCCGCTGGCGGGCACGAGAGTCACCGCCTGTCTGCACGTGACCACCGAGACGGCGAACCTCATGAAGACCCTCCAGGCCGGCGGTGCTGAAATCCGGCTCTGCGCCTCGAATCCGCTCAGCACGCAGGACGATGTGGCGGCCTCGCTGGTCGAAGATGACGGGATCGCGGTCTTCGCCATCAAGGGCGAGGACAACAAGACCTACTACCGGCACATCCAGTCGGCGATCGAACACCAGCCCCAGATCACGATGGATGACGGGGCGGACGTGGTCTCCACGCTGCACTCGAAGAGAAAAGACCTGCTCAAGCACGTGATCGGCGGAACGGAAGAGACGACGACCGGCGTCATTCGCTTACGGAGCATGGCAGAACGCTGGGTGCTGAAGTTCCCGGTGATTTCGGTCAACGACGCGGATACCAAACACCTGTTCGATAACCGCTATGGGACCGGCCAGAGTACGTTGGACGGGATCATTCGCGCGACCAATCGGCTGGTCTGCGGGTCAACTGTGGTGGTGGCAGGCTACGGCTGGTGCGGCCGCGGGGTCGCCATGCGGGCGAAAGGGATGGGGGCCGATGTGATCGTCACCGAGGTGGACCCGGTCAAGGCGATTGAAGCAGTGATGGACGGCTACCGGGTGATGCCGATGGAGGAGGCGGCGCCGGTTGGCGACTTCTTCGTGACCGTGACCGGCAACCTGAAAATCGTTCGCGGCGAGCACTTCGCCAAGATGAAGGACGGCGCCATCGTCTGCAACTCGGGACACTTCAACGTGGAGCTGGACATCCCGGGGCTGGAGAAGCTGAGCCGGAAGCGGCGGATCGTGCGGCCCGGCGTGGAAGAGTTTACGCTCCGGAACGGACGGCGGGTCAGCCTGCTGGGCGAAGGAAGGCTGGTGAACCTGGCGACAGCGGAAGGACATCCGTCCAGTGTCATGGATATGAGCTTTGCGAACCAGGCGCTGTCGGCGGAGTACCTGCAGAAGCATCATAAGAAGCTGGAGCGGAAGGTCTATCCGGTGCCGCATGAGATTGATAAAGCAATTGCAAGGCTGAAGCTGGCGGGGATGGGGATGAGGATAGATAAACTGACGAAGGAGCAGAAGAAGTATTTGGCGTCGTGGGAAATGGGAACATGAGGCAGTGGCTGGGCGGTGGAAGCCGCTCCGGTGCATGCTCGCCGAGCTGCTGTAGGTATCAGGCGAACGGCTGTGGATCCCCCCATCCCCCGCATCGGAATGCGGGGGTTTTCCGATCTGTCCTCGCCTGATTCCACAGGCGATTCCACTCGGGCCTCGCTCGTTCGCCATCACCCGTTGCATCCTAGAGAGCAACGGGTACCCGGCACATCAGCACGACTCGCCCGCAATGTCGCTCTCTCCACCGCCCAACCACATGCCTCTGAGTTGATAAAAAGTGCTCGGAAGACTCCTTCGTCAGTTAAGATGAGAGAGCGGAGCAAAAAGGCCACCGCTAATGGGTGGCCTTTTTGCTAAGAGGCCAGGGCCTCCGTTTCACGTTTAACGTTTCACCCTTAACGTCCTCATTCGTAGCCTTGTTGGAAGACCATCTTGAGCATCATCGATGGCGCAACTCGGTGTTTGACAAAAATAGCTGCCCCCTCCTCCTCTCCCGACTCTCTGTGCAGTTCGCGACGCAGGCCCGCCCGCGCCGTGA
>VBOJ01000100.1 GCA_005877775.1 Nitrospirota bacterium
CTTGACCCAAGGGTATTCCTGGGCGCCTACCATCACTTGATGCGGACGATCAGATTTCGGATCATGGAAGACTATCGCCTCGACCCCGTCGAGGGGTTCGCCCATTTCGTGTCGCTGGAGAAGATCGCTTTCTTCGACCTCAGCCTGATTATCGACACGATCGCGTACGAGCGCGAACGCTTGATCCATGATCAACATAATGCCATCCTCCTGCTCTCGACACCGGTCCTGCGCGTCCGTAAGCACCTGCTCATTCTGCCGCTCATTGGCGTCATCGACCCCGAACGGGCCAAACGATTCACCGAGACACTCTTGGAGGCCGTCCGTCTTTACCGTGCGAAGGTCGTGGTCGTGGATCTCACGGGCGTGGCCGGCATGGACGTCGCAGTCACCAATCACTTGGCGCAGACGATGCTGGCAGCGCGGCTGATCGGAGCCACGACGATTTTGACCGGGATGTCTCCTTCCGTCGCTGAGACCATCAACACGGTGGGCATCGACACGACACTACTCAAGACAGCCCTCGACCTCGAAGCGGGCATCGAGGAGGCCGAGCGCATGATCGGTCATACAGCCGCGTGAAGCGACCTCCCCGAGTGAGTCGCCCTCTGCGACACAGGGTCGTCTGCTCCTCCTTATCACTAAGGGCTATCCGGACTCTCTTCATCCCGCCTTGGCGAACGTCCGCTCTGTCCCGCTCCATCAGAGGCAAGGTTGGGCTGCTGGAGCGCGCATCAGAGCCGAGATGTGCTGTGGCTTTTATCGGCACTCTCGCGCGATGGGAGTAGCGCAGTCCAGCTCGTACGTTGTAGAAGGAATGGTCACTTTGACACCAGGAGGCACGTGACATACAATCCAGTTTCTATGGGAACCTTTTCAGTCAAGTTCGTGCTCAAACACCCTGTTCGTTCTGATCAGCAACTCGAACTTGAGGGGCTGGTCGATACAGGGGCTCTGTTTACCCAAGCTCCTGCCAACCTGGTTGCTCAGATTGGTCTTGTCGCATCTGGGGCACGGGCGGTGCATTATGCTGATGGCACCAAGGATGTGGTTCCGGTAGCTAAAGCTGACATCGCAATTAACGGGGTAGAAACAGCCACCATGGTGCTCTGTGGCAAGCCCAACTCGCTTATTCTCCTGGGCGCGGTGACACTGGAAACACTGGGTATTGGCGTGGACCCCGTTCACAAGCGCTTGATCCCCATCGGAGCCCCCATGGCCTTGCTTTAAGTGGCCTTCCTGCCCGGCTGATTCAGACTCACAATATTTATGCGTGGGGGAAGAGGAGGCGGTTTTGGTTACACGGCAGGCAAGCCGGCCGGCATCCCGATTGGATTTCAATCCGAGGACGAGTGGTTCGAGTACCGGATTGAGAGGCAGCGAGAAAGGCTTTTCGGGCGTTCATAATGTGCCCCTGTTTCAGTAGGTTGCTCCACCCAACACATGACATGAAGCCATTTGCTGTTTGCCTTCGACGATCCTCGTCCTTACCGCTCTTACTCGTTTCGCTTCTTCGAGCGACATAGGCATGGCAACGGTGATGGTCATGGGTTCGCTGCGGACGAAAAGGAACCAAGAGCCAGAATTGAAGTGCTCAGCCTCCAAATCGTACCCCCACCCTTCATCACCATAGAGCAGACTAACTTGCCCATCTTTTCGCACCTGTGCGGGGGAAAATGGAAAGGCCAAATGTTGGTATAGAGCACATCGTTCACTATCGCCGGATTTCTGTGTGAATTCGATGACGAGGCGTAGGCTTACTAACCGATATAGAAAATGGTTGTTTACCTCTCGGTCTTCAGCAATTCGCACCGTCAGTCCATGCAATACTTTCTTCGCCTTTACATCGAAATAAGTTGTGGGAGTGGTTATTCCTGCAAGAGCGCGAGCAGTTTCTTGTACGGCCCTTTTGGTTGGCTCATCGACGCTTAGAGAAATCGGGATTCTAATCTCGACATCCTTGGGATCCTTGAGTTCGGCGCGTATATCCGGCTCCCCGACTTCAACGAGATAGCCTTGCTCAGCGATCTTTTGAAACAGCGCATCGGCAATCGATTTGTCGTTATGCTTTTTGGATAGTTGGCCGAGAGCCTTGGAAAACAGAGCTTCTCCAGAGACTAGCCGCTGAAAGAATGCAGCTTCACTCTTCTGGATTCCTGCGAAGGTCTTCTCACGCTCCCGAATTTGTTCAAGGGCTCTTTCACGCTCAGGGCCATGTGGGGTTTTCACAACGAGTGGTTTCCAAGTTTCGATCTCCTTGGTAAGTCTGGAGTACTCCCCTTGTAGCTTCTTGTACTCGTCCGCCATGTTCTTGCCTTTAATGCGCCGGGCCAGTTCCTCCATCTTGTCGGTGGTCACAGTGGCTTTGATCTTCACATAGAAGCGCAAGCCATCACCCACCAACGTGCGGGTTTTCTCCAGAACATCCACTTGTAATACTCCACCCGCGATGGTCTGAATTTCTTCGGTTGTCAGATTGAGATTCTGCACCTTCGTGTAGCTCTCGACATACGTGCCGGCCTGCTCCAACGCCATCTGTTTGGCTTTCTGGAGCACCATCGCTTCCGCAAAGGACGGTGATTCGCCATCCCCCATCGTGTAGGTCGCCTCGGCGGTGAGAACTTTGGTTTCAGCATGAGCAGATAGGGGGGCAGTAACACTAGAGAGGAGAAGAAGGAACAGGGTGGTGGGCTGCAATCTCAGCATCGGTGCTCCTGGACAAGAAGACAGCCCTCGCGACTGCTAAGCCTTATACTCTACTCGGTGTGGCGCGGTCCAGACCGGGCCCACCAATCTCGCACATCTGCACTGGAAGGGCTGGACTGCTGGAGCGTGCATCAGAGCTGAGTTGCACTGTTGCTTTTCTGGGTACTCTCTCGCGGGGTGGGAGTCGTGCAGTCAAGAGCGAACGTGCGCCGGAGCGGCGGGGCCCCGCCCGGCGTTCGAAGAAGGAAAGCGGGACTGACCAAGGCACCATGGTCGGTAGACCATGGCAGCGGGAATATCCGAAGGCTTCCACTTCGAAGCGCCGTGGATGGGGTGCCGCGATAGGCGCGGTAGCAGCCTGACTGCGCCACTCCCAGCCCCTATATTTTCATTGCCTCTTTCACTTCTTCCAATGTCTGATGCGACACTGCCTGGGCCCGCTTGCAGCCTGAGCGGACGATCTCCTCGACCTGATCCGGCTTGGCCATCAACTTTGTCCGTCCTTCCCAGAGCGGTGTGAGCCGCTCGACCATCGCATCCGCCACGAGCTTCTTGCAGTCGATGCAGCCGATCTCGGCCGTGCGGCATTCGCGGTTCACTCGCTCGATGACCGATGTAGGCGAGAAGATCTTGTGGAAGTCAAAGACCGGGCAGACGTCGGGATTGCCGGGGTCCGTCCGCTTCACGCGAGCCGGGTCCGTCACCATCGTCTTGAGCTTCTGGCGCAGGACCGGCTCTGAGTCTGACAGATTGATCGTGTTCCCGTAGCTCTTGCTCATCTTCCGACCATCGGTCCCGAGTACCTTGGGAAATTTCGTGAGGTGTTCCTTGGGCTCCGGGAAGACCGGCCGGTAGAGGCTGTTGAACCGCCGCGCCAGCTCCCGTGTCAGTTCCAGGTGCGGGAGCTGATCTTTACCGACCGGCACATAGTCGGGTTTGTAGAGCAGGATGTCGGCAGCCTGGAGCACGGGATATCCGAGGAAGCCATAGGTGGAGAGATCGCGGTCCTTGATCTCCTCCTGTTTCTCCTTATAGGTCGGATTCCGCTCGAGCCAGGGAATCGGCACGATCATGGAGAACAGGAGATAGAGGACGGCATGGTCAGGGTTGTGCGATTGAACAAAGACCGTGGATCGCTGCGGATCGATGCCGGCAGCCAACCAGTCGAGCAGCAGCTCTCTGGTAAACTCCTTGATCCGGCTGGTGTCCGCATAGTTGGTCGAGAGGGCGTGCCAGTCCGCCACGAAAAAGAAACAGTCGTACTGTTCTTGTAAGGCTTTCCAATTTTCCAACGCTCCCAAGAGATTGCCCAGATGAAGCAACCCGCTGGGCTGCATGCCGCTCAGGACACGTTTGCTGGTTCCTGCCTTGGTCATCGTAACACCGCGGATAGAATCGTCGTGGCCATCAGGTTGACGAGCGTGCCGGTGATGGTCCGGATGACATGAATCTGAGGATCCAGGATGATGAGTCCCACAATGATCAGCATCCCGTAGGGCTCCAAACGAGCAAGGGCTATCGCGGACTTGGCTGGAAGCAAGCTGGTCAGGACCCGTCCTCCATCGAGCGGAGGGATCGGGATGAGGTTGAACACCATCAACAATACATTAATGAAGACGGAGTACAGCGACATCGCTGCCAGAGGAAGCAGTAGTATCCCGAGAAGGTCACGGCGCGGGAGTTGACCTGCCTGTGGCGGCCAAGAGGTTGCCAAAGAAGGATCAATAGATAACAGGATACTGAGCAGGACTGCGCTTCCAACCGCCAGCAACAGATTCATGCCTGGTCCGGCCGCAGCCACGAGCGCCATGTCGCGACGCGGGTTGTGCAGCCGTCCTGGGTTGATCGGGACCGGTTTCGCCCACCCCAGAAAAAAACCACCCGGAACGAGCAAGCAGATGAGGGGCAGGATGACGGTCCCGAATGGATCCACGTGCGCCAGCGGGTTGAGTGTCAGTCGCCCCTCCAGCCGCGCGGTAGGATCGCCGTAGCGATTGGCGACCCATCCGTGCGCGTACTCATGCAGGACCATAGCGAGCAACAGAGGCAGGGCCATGTAAGAGATCGTGTGCAGGATCTGAGGCAGTGAACTCATCGAGGACTCATTCGAGTTGGACAAATTTACCTTTCTTCACCTGAATGACAAAGACTCGCCGCTCGAGATTGCCTCCTGGACCAAACCCGGCCGGCCCTCCCAGCGTGGGCAGGTCATTGAGCAGCATGAGCTGGTTTTGGACTTCTTCACCGGATGTCGCTCCTTTGCGAACCGCTTCCAAGACCAGCCTGGTGGCGTCGTAGGCCTGCGCCGCGAACAGAGACGGATTCGACTGGAAGCGCCGCTGGTACCGCTCGACGAAATCCTGCACGTTGGGATCCGGACTGTCAAGGAAGAATCCGTCCACGAAGGTTGCTCCCTCAATCGTGCGATCGGCTAGGCGAAGTAGGTCCGGCTGGTTCCAACCGTTGCTCCCCAAGAGCGGGACCTTCATATCATAGAACAGTAGTTGCGGGGCGATCAGCGTAGCCTGGGCGGAATTGCCTGGCAGGAAGATGGCGTCGAAGCCAGGGGTATAGACGACGCGAGAGACACCCTTGGTGGTCTGAGTGGTGGTGGAGGTGCCATCCCGTTTGAGATCTTCCGCCTTTAATCGCCGGATCTGGGGGCCGAAATCCGTGTCGGTCTCCTTGTAGGATTCCACCGCGATGATTTCGCCTCCCCGCTGCCTGATTTCCTGGCTGAAGAGCCGGGCGAGTTCCTGACCGTAGGTGGTGTCGGGATGCAGAATGCAGAAACGGCGGTATCCCAAACGGCTGCTTGCGTACTCTGCGATGCGGTGCGCCTGTTGAGGATAGGTCAGCGCCGTGCTGAACAGATAGGTGCCTAGGCGGCGCACGTTGGGCAGTGTGGCCGACGGTGTGATGAACGGCGTCTCCAGTTTCTCGGCGAGTTCAGCCACCATCGGCAAATTGTGCGAGAGCAGAGGGCCGATGACCGCGAGCGGCTTGTGTTCAGCCACCAAGTCGTACAGATCGGAGAGCAGGAGCGTCTTCTCCGGTTCCGTGTCCTTAATCACCAACCCGATCGACGTCAGCCCCAAGCTTTCTCTCCCCTTCTCCAACGCGATCTGAATGCCGTTCAAGGATTCGGTTCCGAAGAGGCCCATCCGACCGGATAGCGGTAAAACGGCGGCCACGACGTATTGGCTGGCTTTGAGCTTGGCTTTGAACGAGCGAAGCTTCTCGGTCGCCGTTGGGGCGTACTCGTGGATCGGGAACCGGGCGAGAAACAGGCGGATATTCCGTTCCGCCAGATACTCTTCCCCGCGCACCGCATGCAGCTCGATCAAGCGGATCAGGGCCACATCGCCGGGGAAGTCCGCCGTGTACGTGTCGCGCACCCGAAGCAACGTCTTCTTGTCCAGCTTGCCCGTCACCAGCTCACGAATGCGTTCGCGGGGACCGGACTTTTGCTCGTCCGGCGCGAGGTCCATTTCTTCAAGCCACACTTGGATCGCTCGCAAGAAGTCCTTTTTCTTCGTCAGAATCTCTCCGGTCAGTTTGAGCGCCTCGCGTTTGGTGCCGGGATCAGAGGTCAGGCTTCGCACCTCTGCAAGAACGGGGAGCGCAAGGTCCAGATTACCCAACTGGGCCTGCACGGAACCCAGCATGAGTCTGGCACGGTCCGCCAGGTCGGAGGTCGGAAATTCGCTCAGGAGTTGATTAAGGTAAGAGATCGCCTCAGCATGCTCCTTGGTGCTGCTCAGGGCCGCGGCGATCAGGAGATAGGCGTCATCCAGATACTCGGACTGCGGGGAGGAAGCAATGAAATTCTTGAGTATCGTCACGGCTGCGTCCGGCCGGTGGGTCTCAAGCAGTGTTTTGGCCTGTTCGAGGGTCGCCTTGGACGGGTGTGTGGTTCCCGAATCACGTTGCTCAGCCCAGGCATTGTTCGCTTGAACCGAAAGGAATTCAACTGGAGCGGGACTGCCAATGAGGGTCAACGAGAACAAATAGGCCAGGAGCAAGACGAGGACGTGACCGGCTGGTTGCTGTGACGGAACAAATTTGAACATCGTTTCAGAAACATAACAGACGCTCGAGCAAAAGAAAACCCACTATAGGAGACTCAGGTCGAGCCTGTCAAGGTTACCAGGATTCGTATCTTATTGTGTTCTCAAGCCTTCTTGGTTATATTCGCGCAGGACCGCCCGACAAAGGGCCTTGAAAGATCTTGAGATAACGGAAGATGCGCCCTCATCCCTCAGCCAATCCAGCTTCTCTTGTTCCCACTGACCAGGGTTCCTCTCCGATGGACAGCCTCGTTGAACGATACCTGAACGATCTTCGTGTCGAGGCAGGGCTGGCCACAAATACGCTGGAAGCCTACAGGCGTGATCTCCAGAAGCTCCACTTCTATTTGAACGCGAAGGGCACCCATGGATTTGCTGGAGTCACGCGGCAGACGATCTCGGAGTTCTTGGGGCATTTGAAACGATCCAATCACGCCCCGGCCTCCACGGCTCGCTGTATGGCGGCACTCAGGGGATTCTATCGGTTTCTCTCCAAGGAAGGGTTCATGCGGGAGAGTCCGATGGTCGGGTTGAGCAGGCCCCGACCATGGATGAGACTGCCAAAGACCCTCACGCAACGTGATGTGACTGACTTGCTCGAGCTCGCCGATAGATCGCGGCCGGAAGGCAGACGCGACGCGGCCATGCTCGAGCTGCTCTACGCGACGGGACTGCGGGTTTCCGAGCTCGTGAATGTACGGCTCTCGCAACTGAATCTTGCCGTGGGCTATGTACTGGCCACCGGGAAAGGTGCGAAGCAACGAGTGGTGCCCATGGGAGACATGGCGCGACAGAAGATCAGGCTCTATTTGAAGGAAGCTCGCGGGGCATTGCTCAAGAAACGGGAATCGCCGCACCTGTTTGTGACGAGACGTGGGATGCCCATGAGCCGTCAGGGATTCTGGAAGTTGCTCCGCGCCAGAGCGAAGGAAGCCGGCATTACCAAGCCAATCTCTCCACATATGTTGAGGCACTCCTTCGCGACTCACCTCTTGGACCACGGGGCCGACCTCCGATCCGTCCAAGCCATGCTGGGCCATGCGAGCATCTCCAGCACGCAGATCTATACGCATGTTGAGCGAGCACGGCTCAAGCGATTACATTCGGATTTGTTCCCTCGTAAATCGCGCCGCCGCGACCGTACCGCTGACCGTTCCCCTGTCGGCTCGGGAGAGAACGGATGCGATGCATCTCCGCAATAATGGTGCGAGATTTGGTTGACAAGGCATAGAGGACTTGATAGCATTCGCAAGCATTCGGCATAGTTGAGAAATCGGGCGGATAGCTCAGCTGGGAGAGCGCTGCCCTTACAAGGCAGAGGTCACAGGTTCGATCCCTGTTCCGCCTACCAGAAAGCAATTGTACTTGATCATGGTCGCGGAATAGCCCGGGCAAGGATTCCGGAGATCGTCGAAGTTGCTTCATTCCTTGGTACCGGTAAGACCGGGGTGGTCTCAGTTTTGCCGGTCCACTTCTTTCCCGTATGGGGCCGTCGTTCAGCCTGGTTTAGGACGCCAGATTGTCAATCTGGAGGTCGCGGGTTCAAATCCCGTCGGCCCCGCCACTTTCCCCAAAACATGGTACTATTTCCGGTGCCCAGTACATTCCTTGACGTGGGAGGAGATACGATAGAGTAATGATGTTTCAAGCCGGTCCCATGGGGCTCGTGGGTTCGCTCGGGGCGGTCTCAAAGGTCATTCTCCTCATTCTCTTCCTGTTCTCGGTCATTTCCTGGGCTATTATTCTTTACAAGTGGCGCGCGTTTCGTTCAAGCGATCGAGAAGATCAGCGATTTCTGGCTGCCTACGCAAGAGCGAAGGAGAAAGACGAGCTCCATCGCCCCGCGCGACGGATGGCGGCAAGCCCAATCGCAGCTGTATTTGTCGGGGTGATGGACCGGATTGCGCCGGAACGAGACGGGTCTAGCCGGTCCCAGCTTATAGACAGTCACAGCCTGGACCCCTCGTCGGAACCATCCGGTCCGGACCGCCATTATTTGGATCGGGCAGTGGCATGTATTGTGCAGGATCAAATCTCCAGGCTGGAGGCCTACCTCCCCTTTTTGGCGACGACAGGAAATATCACGCCCTTTATCGGACTCTTGGGAACCGTGCTCGGGATCATTGATGCATTTCGGGAGATTGGGCAACAGGGAACGGCCAGCATCGCGGCAGTCGCGCCGGGGGTGGCGGAAGCGCTGATCGCCACGGCGGCTGGTCTGTTCACCGCGATTCCTGCTGTGATTGCCTACAACTATTACTTGACGCGGATCCGACGGACCGTGTTCCGAGTGGAAACGTTCAGCCTGGAATTTCTCAACTCGCTGAAGACCCGTCTAAGACAAGTCGAGGTGCGCGGGTGATCTTCGAAACCCGGCGTCGTCGCTTTATGGCCGAGATTAATGTCATCCCGCTGGTGGACGTCGTCCTGGTGCTGTTGGTGATCTTCATGGTGACGGCTCCTATGTTGTACCGCGGACTCGACATCAAGCTTCCCACTTCCGCGAGCAACACCATCAGGCCGGAAGAGCGCATCGTCCTCACGATTGAGCGGGACCAGAAACTGTATCTGGACAAAGATCCGGTAAATGTCGCGCAACTTGAGCGCAGGCTGAGAGCGATGAAGGAACGGAATGCCGACCTCTCGGTCTATCTCCGGGCGGACCGCGAGGTTCCGTACGGCACTGTGGTTCAGGTGATGGACGGAGTGAAGCGGTCGGGTATCGAGAAGCTGGGCATGGTGACCGAACCAGCGGGGCGTGAGCGTGTGACGGAAGAGCTCATTCAACAAGGGGTGCGGCGGAAAGGCGTGCAGTAGGAAGGGTCAGCAAGCAGCCATGGCAGTCGCATCCATGAGAAATCGGCCGGGGTCCGAGCTATCCTTTCCAGGGTATCCAAGCCTTCTCTCTCTCTCTCTCCAGGATGGCCGGCGGCTTTCGTTTCGCCAGCAGGTCAGAGGGATGTTGGCCCTTTCCCTTGTGCTGCACCTCTGTCTGCTGTTCTTCCTCACCGGGTTTCGTTTTTCGTCGAGGGGTGAGCGTCCGCTCGCTTCGTATCAGGTATCCCTTGTGACATTGCCGACTCCGAGCCGAATCGTTGAGCCGCCTCCCGTGCCACCCGCCACCAAGGCTTCTCCACCTCCGGTCCCTGTGGCCAAGCCGCTCCCCTCGAAGGCCGTTCCGGTTCCGGCCGCACCGCCTCCTCGTGAAGCCCAGGTTGCGAAGAGTCGGCCCGGAAACCTGATGCAGGATGTCCTGCGCGGAATTGAGCTGCCACCCGAGGCGCCTAAGTTCGGCGACCTCAGCCCCGCGCGCGTGGCCAAGGTTGATCCGCCTCCGCAAAACCTCCGCAAAGAAATTGATTCACTCTTGGATGCTCTCAAAGTGCCGGATGTGCCCTCGCCGCCCAAAGATTCACTCAAAGACCTCCAGGAGCGCCAACCGCGGCCATCGCTGTCTAAAGAAATCGATAAAGAGTTACAGAAGCTTCAGCCGCCCCCGGTTGCGCCGGCCGCTCCAGCCGTGGCCACGAAGGCACCTGACCTTAAAAAGCCTGAGACCGTGATTAAGGTGCAGGGGATGGCCCCGGGGTTCAATCAGTACTTGTCGCGGGTGCAGCTCAAAATCAGCAGCCAGTGGAATGCGCCGCCGGTTGATCTGACGGGTCGGCCGCTGGAGGTGATCATCAAGTTTCGGCTGCATCGGTCCGGCAGCGTGAGCGATGTCATGGTTGAGCGCACGTCCGGGAACGAGTATTACGATCTCGCCGGCAAACGGGCCGTGCTGAATGCCGATCCGTTACCCGCGTTCCCACGAGAGATGGCAGATGCCTATCTCGACGCGCATTTCAGTTTTACGGTGGGGGAGCGGTCCGGTTGAGTCGCATGAGAGTCGTCGTCTTCATCGTCTATCTGGCGGTCTGTGCCGCGTT
>VBOJ01000272.1 GCA_005877775.1 Nitrospirota bacterium
ATCCGATCCCGAAGACCATCCTTCACCATCGCCTTCGCGCCGCCCGCCACCTCTTCCGCGGGCTGGAACACTGCGACGAAGGTTCCACTCCACGATCGCCGGGCCCTGGCAAGCAACTCCGCCGCGCCCAGCAGGCAGGTCACGTGAGCGTCGTGACCGCAGGCATGCATGACGGGGACACTGGCCCCAGTATCATCGGTCGCCGTCAGTGTCGATGCATACGGCAGGCCCGTGCGCTCCTTGACGGGAAGTGCGTCCATGTCGGCGCGCGCGAGCACGGTCTGGCCCGTGCCGTTTCGGAGGACGCCGACGACGCCGGTACGGCCGATCTGCTCGAGGACTTCGTAGCCGAGCTCTTTGAGCTTCGCCGCCGCGAGTGCGGCGGTCCGGGTCTCCTGGAAGCTGAGCTCGGGGTGTGCGTGAAGATCCTTGTAGACACGTTCTTGCCAGAGCGATGCTGACGACAAACCGTTCAGGACGTCATTGAGGTTCGACAATGGAGATCCTCCTCTTTCTTCAGAGGGTATCGCGGACGTCTCAGGCACAACCCGAGGCTTGCGAAGCATTCAGCTGCTTTGGGAAACGGATCGGCCCTGAGGTGCTCAACGACGTAGAAGGTGAGCGGGATTAGGAAGATCGGATTGTCAAGGTGACCATGCCGCCTATCCTACTCCCTCGTTCCTGATCGTGTTTCGCAACCCGATGGCGGCCTGGCTGGATCGCTCGGAACGTGATTGAATCGATGCCGCCGGCGTCGATCTCGCCACTCGTCGGCCGCCCCCGGCTGGCTATGAAGGTGCTATGAAGTAAACCGACCGAAATGAGCCAAAAGAGCCCAACGGAGCCGTTTAGTAAAGCTTCGTCGTCGTTGGTTTGAGTCGGTTCGTCTTGGTTCCTGTGAGGATTGGATTTCCCCTCATAACCCAAAGGTCGCTGCTTCAAATCCAGCCCCGGCCTTGAACGACGCAGCGCTGTGAGACATTGACTAGAGTAACCATTCGAGTAACCATGTCCTGTGACCGGAGGGGTCATAGCCGGTCATTCGAACGCATCCCGTTTGCACTCTCGTGTGATTGACGTGTGGGGTGTCACAGGCTCTCATCGCGCCGTGGGCTTCCCAAGCTGGACGTCGCCGGTTCGAATCCGGTCGGCCGCTCCAAAAACTCAGGGGGTTGCGGGCCAGGGGCCCGTAACCCCCTTCGAGTTTCTGACATTTTTCTGACATTCCGTCGTCGAATTTCGCCGCGGTCCTGGCCCGGGCTCTCTGCCGTCTACCTGGGTGGGCGGTAATCGCGGCGATCGAGACAGCTGTCGTACATCGCGCGGTTGATCGGGAGCCAATCGGTCCTGTTGATGCCACGCCGGTTTCGAGTCGTGGGGCTGAGGGGATATGCGGACGCCACCTTGATCCATCGGCTTCGTTCTTGGGCAATCACCCTGATCTCCTCCGCGACTTCTGAGAAGTCCTGATCCTGGCTCACGATCACGGCCACGTCGTAGTCGCCACGGTGTGCCATGCGGATGACATCCAGCGCCATCCGGATGTCGACACCCTTTTCTTCTCCCACCGAGAATGTGAACTCGCTCCTATCCGGCAGCCGAACTGTCTGGTTTCGGTACCGGAGTGACCGGCTGAAGACGACAACACCTTGCCGCCCCATCACGGCCAGCTTGGCCGACCAGAAGTGGTGCCAGAATGGATTGTCCGTCGGATTGGGGATGCCCGTGTAGAACCTCGCCTGCGAGAGCGTCCACCCCCTTGCCCTGCAAACCGCGTCGGCGAGGACCAAGACGTCGTAGTTGGGGTAGGTGTAGCCGAACGCCTCGCGGGAGGCGTGAAAGAGGTTCTGGCCATCGACGAAGATAACAGCGCGTTTCGTGGTCGGCTCAGGCGGCAGGCGGTGCTCCGGGCAAAAAATAACCCCGCCAGAGGCCTTTCGGCATGTCGAGCGGGGGGCAAGTCACCATTAAACCTATCACGCGGATCTCCCTATGCCAAGCCTTGCTCCCGCATTACCTTTGCGAGCGCCGAGCCGTCCTGTCGCGTGAGGTTCGGGATGAACTTTGCGTAGTGCCTGATCACCATCTCGTCGCTCGTGTGGCCGAGCTGCTTCGAGACCCACCCGATCTGCTCGCTGCTCTGAAGCGCGAGCGTCGCAAAGGTGTGTCGGGTCTGGTACATCGTCCGGTAGCGAAGACCCGCGCGCCGGAGCGCGGGCTTCGTCCTCCAGCGACTGAACGGGGTGCCACGGATCATGGCGCTCCTGCTCTACGGCGCGGGCCTCCGTCTGCTGGAGTGCTGCAGGCTGCGTGTGAAGGACGTCGACTTCGCGGCAAACCAGATCGTGATTCGCGACGGCAAGGGCCGCAAAGATCGAGTCACGATGCTACCGGCAGCGGTCAGGACCTTGCTCGCGCAGCACATCGACCAGGTGCGGGCCCAACACGAGGCCGATCTCCGTCGCGGGGCCGGCTGGGTCGAGCTACGCGGAGCGCTCCTGCGGAAGTACCCACATGCCGGGCGCGAATGGGCGTGGCAGTGGGTCTTTCCAGCCACACGGTTCTACGTGGACCGTCTCACCGGCCAGCGTCGCCGCCATCATCTCCACGAATCCGTTCTCCAGCGCGCCGTGAAGGACGCCGTCCGTGCCGCGGGCATTCCCAAGCTCGCCACGTGCCACACTCTCCGACACTCCTTCGCGACCCACCTGCTCGAGGATAACCACGACATCCGGACCGTCCAGGAGCTCCTCGGTCACCGCGGCGTCAGTACCACGATGATCTACACGCATGTCCTCAACCTGGGGCCGGCTGGCGTCCGAAGCCCTGCCGACCGAATGTTCCTGGCATGACCAAGCCAGCTCAGAACGACGAGGCGGCCGCAGGCGCCGGCGTGCTCGCCAGCGAGGGCTCGCAAGATATCTGGGGCCAGGCATCAAGATAAGCCTCGCAACACCACGCAAACTCTGGGCGCGACGAATGGCGGGCGTGGTGGCCTGGCTGGATATACAGAACTGTGCGAAAGCATCGCCCAGTTCAAGATAG
>VBOJ01000270.1 GCA_005877775.1 Nitrospirota bacterium
AGTTCACTTCACCAAATCGACCTTCTCCACATCGTCCTTACCACATTGGGGCTTTACCTTCGGGGGGGATAAAGCTAACTCTCTCCCCGTCTTCAGTGGCGAGGTCCGGTCCATGGAACGGACTGGCTTCCAGTACTAGAGGGTGAAGCCAATCATTCTGATCTGAGGTTTCCCCGAGATCAGAAACTACTCCCAGCCCGATTGCGACGTACAATATCGGCTTCAAGTGCTTTCTTAAACACAGCGGGTGAAAAAGAATGGGAGGAAAGTTTGCGAGTTATTTGTGGAGGGTGACTGTGTCAAATACACCACAACCGTTGAAAATTTAGGACGGTCTGAAAGTTTTCCAATGGCCGTTTATAAAAATACCATCATTTTTTCAATGCCTTTTAGAGACAACCCGCTGGCCTAGAGTTTGCTCCATTCTATTCACTGCATAAGAACCCCGATCTAGCTGCTTAGGCGAAATAAGGAAGGTAGCGATCCGTGAAGAAATCCCTTGTACTGCTCAGCCTTCTCCTGCTCCTCGGAGGGTGTCAAACTTCCAAGCCGATCGAGAGATCAGCAGGCTTGGATAACACCGTGTTCATGAATTTGTGGGGCACCTTCAGCCAGTGCCAGTCGAGCACAGACCTTGATGCGATGCGCGGGATCGTGCAGCAACTGAATCACGCAGCGAACATCCCGACATCCGGTAAAGAATTCGTCCTTCCTTTACCAGAACGGTTCAATCGCCTCGTGTCAAAACCCACTCCCCGTCTTGCGGTTGACCCGATCGCCATGGCTACGGCCTGTTCCCTCTATACCGGGCAGGTGGCCTTGAATGCCGGTCGAAACGATGTGGCGGCCGATATGTTTCTCTCCGTCATCCAAAGACATCTGGAAACCGAGTACGCCTATTATGTGAGCCAGGCCCGTCGTGGGCTGGTCCAGCTCAGCGCTGGTCCGCACGTTTCGATCGACCCCTCACCGAAGATCATTTCGGACTAACTGTTCCAGCTTCAACCCCGACCCCTCTCCCCCCTATGATCCGTTGGTAGAGATCCGCGTAGGACTGAGCCGACCGAGCCCAGGAGACATCGGTACGCATCCCCGCTTCGATGAGAGATCTCCACTCACTACGGTTTTCATAGACATGGCAGGCCAGCAGGACTTCCGTTAAAAGGGCCTCTGGGGTCGCCTCACCGAATATAAATCCGGTGGCGCGGCCTTCCCGGACTGCGGAGGGTGAATAGGCCACAACGGTGTCAGCGAGACCGCCGGTTCGTCGCACGATCGGCACGGTTCCGTACCGGAGGCTGTAAAGTTGGCTCAACCCACAAGGTTCGTAGCGCGACGGCATCAGGAACATATCTGCCCCAGCCTCAATCCGGTGGGCCAGCCCCTCATCGAATCCGATCCGAAGGCCGATCTTCTCTGGATAGCGTGCCTGGAGGGACCGGAATCGCGCTTCGTCGGACGGATCGCCTGTCCCCAGAATCGCGACTTGCAGATCAAGCTCCATCAGTTCGGGGAGAATATCGGCCACCAAGTCCAACCCCTTCTGAGCAGTGAGCCGTGACACAATCGCCAGGAGGGGAACATCTCGCACGGGAAGCTTCATCTCCCGCTGCAACCCGGTCTTACAGACCCGCTTGCCAGAAAGGTCCGAAACCGAATACCGACTAGGTAAGACCGGATCAGTATCGGGATTCCAGATCTCAACATCAATCCCATTCGCAATCCCGACAAGCCGGTCCCGCCGTTCCTTGATGACCCCCTCAAGCCCGAATCCAAACTCGGCAGTTTGGATCTCACGACTATAGGTCGGGCTCACAGTCGTCAGAAAGTCGGCAAACACCAGCCCTCCTTTGAGCAGGTTCAAAGAAGTGAAGAACTCCAGCGTGGCAGGCGTAAACAGTTCTGGCCCTAATCCGGTTTTTGGATAGTCTTCAGCGGGGAAGATTCCCTGATACCCCAGATTGTGTACGGTGAACAGGCTCCTGAGACCGCGAAGCCGAGGACGCCTTGCATACAATGTCCGAAGATAAACGAGGCACAGGGCAGTCTGCCAATCGTGCGCATGGAGCAGAGTAGGAGATGAGGCAGCCGTCTGCTCGAGCAGCACCAGAAGTTCGAGCACCGCGTGGCTGAAGAAAGCGAACCGCTCTAAATTGTCCGGATAATCAACACCGGACTCCTGATAAAGCCCCCTGCGGCCAAAATAGGGATCATAGCGGATCGCCAGGACCGACACCTGACAGTCAGGTGGACCTTGGGAGCAGAATAGAACCCCTTGCTCAATAATCGCCTCAATCGGTCCGGACGAGGTCGGCACAGTGACGCGCTTCCATTCCTTAAACCCATGTGCCGCTCCGTCAATCGTCCCATAGCGCGGAATGACCAGCCACACCTGATGTCCCAGTCGAGCAAGCTCCAGCGGAAGCGCTCCAGCCACATCGGCCAGTCCGCCGGTCTTGGCAAAGGGGGTCGCCTCTGACGACACGAACATGACTCGAAGGGAATGGGGATCCATCGAAGCGGGCGTTTTGCGCGAAACAGGCATGACCATTTACTGGAGCGACAGTGGCTCCTTTTCCACGCGAGTTTTGAACAGTGCCTCCTTCTTCCAGAGCTTGCCGATCGCATGGATTTTTTCAGAAG
>VBOJ01000271.1 GCA_005877775.1 Nitrospirota bacterium
AGGCCATGATGTTCTCCGGCCATCTCGGCGAAGTCGCACGGGTTGCGGTCGAGGAGGGGGCGGCGGGCCTGTCGCGCTTTTCCCTGCGCTTGTTTACGCCTATCGCGCCCATGCTGGCGAACAGCGCGGAGGATGTGGAAGAGACCCTGGAACGGTTAGGGGAGGCGGCCTTTGAGTACAAGCTGGACGGGGCGCGCATTCAGGTCCACAAGGGCGGCGATGACGTCAGGATTTTCACGCGGCAACTGCAAGACGTGACGGAGCGGCTGCCCGAAGTCATCGAATGGGCGCGGGCCGTGCCGGTGCGCGACTTCGTGGTGGAAGGGGAGGCGATCGTGTTGCGACCGGACGGACGGCCCTTCCCGTTCCAGATCACAATGCGGCGGCTGGGCCGCATCAAAGACGTGGAGCATGTGCGGCGAGAAATTCCGCTGTCGTCGTTCCTCTTCGATTGTCTGTACCTGGAAGGAGAGGGATCGGTCATTGCGTTGCCCTACCAGCAGCGGATTGATCTGATGTCCAAAGTGATCCCGTCATCATTCATGATTCCGAGGATCGTGACGAATGATCGAGCGGAGGCCGAGGGCTTCCTGGCGCGCGCCTTAGCCGCGGGCCATGAAGGGGTGATGGCGAAGTCACTCACCGCGCCCTATGTCGCAGGCCAGCGCGGATTTCACTGGCTCAAGCTGAAGGCGGCGGTGACGTTGGATCTGGTGGTGCTGGCGGCGGAATGGGGCCATGGCCGGCGCAAAGGCTGGCTGTCGAACCTGCATCTTGGCGCGCGCGATCCGGAAAGCGGGCAGTTCGTGATGTTGGGGAAGACGTTCAAAGGGCTGACGGATGAGATGCTCAAGTGGCAGACCGAAAAGCTCTTGTCGCTGGAGGTGAGCCGCGATGAGTGGACGGTCTATGTCCGACCCGATCTCGTCGTGGAGATCGCCTTCAGCGAGATTCAGGAGTCGCCGCGCTATCCGGGAGGCCTCGCCCTGCGCTTTGCGCGTGTGAAACGGTATCGTCCGGACAAGTCAGCAGCCGAGGCCGATACGATCCAGACGGTGATGGGGCTGTTTCAGAAGCAAAGGGGAGAGGGGCAGCCTGGTTAATCCCCTGTGCTCGCAGAACATGAAGAGTTGGAAGGTCGCCCTACGAAAGGTTTGATGGCCAGATCTGAGGTGGCCCTCTTCTATCCATTGGTTGCTCAGTCCGCTTGACATGAATATACTAAAACTTGCATATTAATCGCCAAGCAGCGGTATCAAGCACTGATCACGCTTCGCCGAACCGGCGACCTGACAGGAGGTTAGGTGAACCATGAAGCTCAAGGTGACGCCCTCGACCGGTAATGTGTTCCGCGACCTCGGCTTCCGCCGCGAAGAGGCCGAGCATCTCCTGGTCCGAGCGGATCTCATGATCCAGGTTCAGAAGCTCATCGCCTCCCGTCGCCTCAAGCAGAGAGAGGCAGCCAAGAAACTCGGCGTGTCTCAACCCCGTGTCAGCGACCTCCTTCGCGGACGGATCGATCTCTTCAGTACAGACGCGCTCATTGACATGCTGGCTCGCCTCGGGGCCCGCGTGCGCCTGACTGTCAAGTCTCGCCCCGGCAGATTGAAAGTTGCCTGACGACCTGGCCAGATCGGTATATTAGATCCCAGTCCCGATGACCGTTCTTCGTCGTTCGTATCTTGATCATGCGTCTGTTGCGTCATCGCGTCTGTCGCAACCAACCCGTCCGCCGGAAGCCTCTGGAGGGCGGGCGCTAGAGACGCTATTTGACGCTATCGACGCCCCTTGCGCTTCACGAGATACGCTCTTCTGTCTGAGCCATAAGCCATACGCTATCAGCTATACGCTCATATCTTCTGACGAGATACGCTTCACGCTTCACGGACAACGGCTCACGGTTGGCGATCAACCAGGCAGCCATGGGAGGAAGGATGGCAAAATCCCCTCCGTGCAATTCGCGATGCTGGACGGACCATTGCCGCTGCGTTCGGACGCTATTATTCGAACAGCAGATCCGGGAAGCCAAGAAGTAGAGCATTCGTCGTGGCCATCACTGCGTGAGTGGTATCTGTCGGACTGGCCAGTAAAGTTGAGTACCACAAGCACACTGGAGCACACACAAGCACAGATGAGCACATAGAGCACCATGGCCTTCCTGATGACCTTTATCACACCCGCATCTTTATTGGTGTCACCCTGCGAAATTTCGCCATTTTGAACTGCGAGATCGCGGAAAATCGTGCAGATGGGGGAGTTTTTCCGCTTCGTTTTGTCCTTGTTGCTGCGACATGTTGCTAGACAAAGCGTTTGATTATCAACGCATTTCGAAGGATAATTGCGGCATCGTTCGGGTGGCGTCCTTTGTAGCAGCAACCCCGGAACGCAGGCTTGGTCGCAATTGTTAGCGTCGCGCCCGTACCGAACCAACCATGGAGGTGATACAACCGTGAGTACATTTGTGCCGCTGAAGCTCGTCGGCAAAAAAAAGAGCTCCATGGAAAGGAGGCGTAGCCTCAGAGACTCACTCTGGCGAGATGCGGAGAAAGTAATATGGAGCCGGAAGACGGATGATGGATACTGTTCAGTTCCGAGAACCCTTCCCCTTATTATGACTCTCATCAACCAGCTTTCTCCAAAAGGAAAAGGAGATGCTTCTCGCGTTTACCAAGAGCTGTGGTGCCACGACTTCGACCTAGGATTCATCGAGATCACAGATGAGAACGCGCATGCCTATGCATCAGGATACTTAACGCCGACACGCGCCGTCCGCACTTGGCGTGAAAGGATGGGCGTTTTGGAGGACCTTGGATTTATCAGGACAAAACCTGATGGGAATCGGAAATACGGATATGTGCTGTTGCTACATCCTCATGATGTAGTTAGGCATGGTACGGTGCGTACGTGAAAAGAGTGGAAGGGACGGGTGCACGACACGGTCGTGTATCCAGCAAGACCAAGTGAGATGCTGGAGATGCCGCTAACACTTGCCCAAAGTACCGCACTGAGTAAGTTGGCAGATCATGTAGCTGACTTCCTGCCAGGTAAGCCCCATCCCTTTGCAGATCAGGGCATTTCGTTTGCTGGTGTTGCGGCGTCACTTGGGCTGGCGAAGTTCTGGAGGAATGGAAGCAAGCTTCCCAGTATCTGTCAGCTCCTCAGTCTAACACTTGATCAGCGTCCCGCAACCTTTTGCGCGCTCTTAATCCAAGTCGTGCAGCGAGGCATTGTGTATCGATTAAACAAAGGGCAGCCCATCACACGCGAACACATTGAAGAACTCAACAAGTTGATATCTTCTGTAGGTTACAAGATTCCTGATCTTTATGATCCTAAGTTTCTCGACTCGCTCCCTCGAAGAAAAGATCCGAGCGGAGAAAGCGCTGAGGTCATAGGCGCCGAGTTGGAAACACTGAAACAAGGTTTAGTAGGCCTTGCCTCTCTTGCGCCCCAAGAAAGAGGATACAGGTTCGAAAAAGTCCTGGCTGACCTATTTGAGGCGTTCAAGTTGGCACCTAGGGGAGCATTTCAGCTGATCGGAGAGCAGATTGATGGGAGCTTTGAGCTAGAAGCAGAGACCTACCTGGTAGAAGCGAGATGGCAGAACGAGCAGATGGGTCAGGAAGCCTTACTGGTTTTTTCTGGAAAAGTTTCGGGCAAAGCTAAGTGGTAACGTGGTCTCTTTCTCAGCTATTCAGGCTTTACACATGATGGCTTGGAAGCATTTTCAAGAGGCAAGCCTACAAACATCATCTGCATGGACGGACTTGATCTCTACTTAGCTTTGAATGGGAAGCTAGACTTGCTCGACATTCTCACTAGGAAGGTAAGGCGAGCAGCCGAAACCAATCTTGCGTTTGTTTCCGTGAGGGAACTCTTCCCCAATACCTCATAGCGCAGAGAAGATCAGGTGCTGCCATTACACATCGCGGGGCGGGGCGCGCGGCGGGCATGATCCTTCTTCAGCTGCCCCTCACCTCACATAACGCTTCCTCAATACAGCAGTCGTCGTTCGATGCACGACGAATGAATGGACCAGGCCAATCTGACAAAGTAGAATATTCCTGCTTCTTCTACCTCAATCACGAAAATGAGGTCCTCATGGCTGAGTGGCACGTTAATCTTCAAGGAGACGATTTCGACTTAGCGGCGTTAGCGGCAAGATTTACCTCGCAGGACTTTCGAATCCAGTGTACTGCCTTATGGCAGATGAATTGAACACTCTCGAAGATCCCCGTGAAGTCCGCGACGCAGCCGAGCGTATTCTCCAACCCCTCAATGGTTTGGCTAAGCTAATGCTCAACGCCCGCAGACCCTTGTCTGTAAGTAGTCTCTATCAAATCAAAGGCGACAGGAAGAATCATCACTACTTGCTGGCGGACGCTGGTTCATTATCCCTACAAGAAAGTGCTGCCGTGTTGAAAATTGGCAGTGATGGGACAAGCGAGGCGGTACAACAACAAGACCCCATGCATTCCCAACTCTCGCTTTCCTGGGTTGATGAGAACGTCAAACGGGTGCTCAGTCTGTATGGAAAGGCCGATCAGACCTGGAAAGATCTCTATCCCATCTACGAGATCATAGAATCTGATCTAGGTGGTGAGGCTGCGCTAGTGGACAAGGGGTGGACCAGTAGAAATCAAATAGAACGATTTGCGCGCACAGCAAATAGTCCAGAAGCCTCCGGTGAGACCGCCAGGCACGGAATTCCAAAAGGGGCACCACCATCAAACCCCATGACACCCTCCGAGGGGAAAG
>VBOJ01000047.1 GCA_005877775.1 Nitrospirota bacterium
GCGAAACGCGAGGCGTCATGTGATTCCAAAAGATTGTCGAGACCGGGGTTCTCGGTCGTTCCTTCCGCTTACGCCTCACCCCTTACGCCTCACGCCCCACGGGCTTTACCCCGCGACCCATCCATAGAACCGGTGGCTCGGTTCTACGCCTTCTTCACGATAAGCCATCTTGATCTTGCTCAGATAATCCTTCGGCAGCTCGTTGCGCTTCGCGCTCACATCAATCCCGAACACCCGCGCCGCGTTCAGCCCGAAAATCTGTTCCTTCACCTCGCGGGTGAGCGGGCGATAGCCGTGCTTCTCGATCAGTGGCTCTGGAATCTGGAATCGCCGGAACGCCTCGATCTGCCACTGGGGCGTACCGTACCAGATCGAGTCCGTCCCCCAGAGCACGTGATCTGCCCCGAACGATCCGATGATCTCGCTCAAGAGATGCGCGCAGATTGCAGGAGACGTCGTCACCAGTTGCCCGAAGGTCGAGCCCAGCTCCATATAGATGTTCCTGATCCCCGGCTCAGACCGCTTCATCTGGCAGAACTCGGAGGTCCAAGGGATCTGTCCGGTTCGCGCAAAGGTTTCCTCAACGGTACCAGATCGAAGAAACCCGGAGTGGTAGACCAGAAAGTTGATGTCCGGGAAATCTTTGGCCGCCTTGATCAGATCGCGGGGATGGTTGTAGTCCGCCACCGGCCCCAGAGGCAGTCCTTTGTGGACGCAGATCCGTGGCACGCGGAGCGCCTGCGCCTTCTCCAGCATCGGGTAGGCCACCTTCTCGTCATCCATCCACCAGCCGTGGTCAAACCCCTTCGGCGGGGAGCCCGTGTAGCATTTCCAGGCATCCACCTTCAGCGCGCCGGCCTGCAGGTCCATGAAGTCAAGATCGGCCTTGCCCAGTTGCGGCGTGGCCAGCCCGTGCGCCAGCATCCGCTGCGAGCCAGTGATGCGGTTGATCTCGTCCCGGATGTGGGCCATCTCCTTCGGAGGCACCACCGCCTCCTGCGGGTAAGGGCCTGGGGGTGTGCTGATGAGACCGAGAGAGGTCTCGCTGTCCAAGAACACTTCTTTGATGAAATTTTCCCAGGAGAGGTCGGCCAGGGTTCCGCGATCGCCGGCGAGCTTAGGATTCATGCCGGCTTCGCGCGCGTGGCGACGGAGTCCGAGGAGTCCCTGCTTTGTGACGGCTCCTTTGCGCGACCCTTCGGCATCCGTTGGATCGAAGCCGGCGCTGACATAGTGCGTCTGGACATCGAAGATGAAGAACGGCCCGCCTTTGCGTGCGTCGAACGCCGCTGCTTCCACCAGCTCCACCCCCAGCACGTCGAAAAAACGGCCGAAGACGGAATTCATCGCCAGAAGCGCCGCGGCCATGCCGCCCGTGGTCTTCAGGAAGTCCCTGCGGCTCACGCCCAGGCGACGACCAACCAACTCACCCGTCTCGTCAACCAGCCGCTTAACTCGCACCTGCGCCGGTGTTTGGCCTGGCGGGATGAACTCCCCGTTCGAGACAATTTGCGTCGGAATCGGCGAAGAGCAGGTGATCCCTCGTTGCATTCGAGGCATTTCTGCGCGATTGCGATGAACCATAGCACAAACCTCGCAGTTCAAGGTGCAGCGAGCCTGATTCTGAGGAAAATTGCCGAAGTCTGTCAAGCCGAGCCGGTTACGGGCACCCCTACGTAGCAAGACGGGATTGACGATCAGGAACCAGGCAGCGCATGCTGACGGTATTCCGAGACACAAGAGAGCAAGCCATGGAATCGGGGTAACTGAGTTAAGCCCTTGGAATCGAGATCGAGCCCCTCCTGTGTGTTTTCTCAAGCCGCCTGCGCCTGAGAGGGTATGTTTGTTTGAGGAAAGGAGTACCCGCCATGAAACTTTCTCTTATCGTTGCGATCGCCATTCTGTTGGTTTTGGGATTTTCTCTCTCCCTTGCCTTGGCGAACCCTGCCCTGTTGCCCAAGCACCCGGGCTATCCCGCCGGCGACGCTGTGTCTCCCGTGACCGGGCAACCGCTGGCCAACGATCCGGGGCAGACGAATGCATTCGGTGAAAAAGCAGTACTCGAGGCGGCCTCCGCTGAGGATGCCCATGTCAGTCAGACTCTCATCGATCCCAACAACGAACGGCTCATGAAGAAGGAAGGGGCTGGTCAACTGCCGCAGGTCCAGGGCCCGCAAATCAAAATTGAGCCGACGGTGAAGGAAGGGACCAGGATGCAGAAATAGCTGACGCGCAGGTAGGACTGCTGAGGCTTACTGCTCCGGACAGCTGAAGCAAGGATGTCTGAGCCCCCTGGATGAGCTGGCCTCGGGCGAAGGTCGGGCCCTCGATGCCGATGGAACTGTCGCTTCCTTTAGCGAGAGAACTGAACGCACGACGGGCTTCAGTCTATGGTGACTGGTGCACGATCGACACGGTGACGTCCAGCTTGGGATCACCATCATCGTCTTTCCCGTTCCTCCCGATGCTATAGAGCTTTCCCTGCTTCGCGTTGAGCAGCATCGGGAAGCCTGTAAACGGATCATAGAACCCCTGGCCAGCCCTGGCTATGCGAGCCGGGACATTAGACTCATGAGGCGGCTTTCGTACCCGAGCTTGGAGTCCCGCCAACCGAAGGAATGCGTCGGTTTCCATAATGCGACCGCTGTACTCCTCCCACTCCGGCTTCGACCCAACGGCCAGCCCATTATCAATGGGGTTCATGAGATAATCACTAAAGGCCTGAGGCGGGGTTCGGGCAAAGTCGTAGCGCTTCGGTAGCTTATTCCGGGACGTTTCCGCAGCCTTGATCATCGCCTCATAATAGGACGCATACCTGTTCAATGTCCTCTGCTTGGGTAACGGCATTCGCATCAGCACACGCTGGTAGAAGGGCCTCTCACCGCCTGCGTCGGTTTTCAACCCGGCCTCCATCGTCTTCGCTTCCAACACCAGTTGATTCTGCATCGGCCAGCGCAGGGAGAGTTCGACTTCGTCGAGGGGCCGCCCCAGGGCGACCAAATTCGGCAACAGCTTGACCGGAAGATCCGGTCTGGTCAGTAATCCGGACACCACCGCGACATCGTCGTAGACGGCCTCCGCTGCCATCATCTTGATGGACAGCGTTTTCGCCTGGGCCAAGATGGTTCGCCAGGCAGCAAGATCGCCCTCCAACCTCTCGACCCCTTTCTCCATATCGAGGGTAAACCCCTCCGCGACGTGGAGACGGTGAGCAGCCAAGATCTGGGTGCAATCCGGAGTCCCTATTTCACCGAAGCCCCAATCATCAAACGGCATCCTGAGCCATTGGCGATAACGGCTCATCAGGACGTCGTCCCGGCCCATCCAGTTTCGCACTTGGCTCGCCTGATTCTGGAAGTACGCCGTTGGGTCTGGAGATCGGAACCACTTTGGGAGGGCGCTGGTCGTCGCCTCGAAGCGGAGCGGCGAGGACGACTCGGCGCCATTGTTCAAGCAGAGATTGACCCGATCTTTCTCAGCCCTGGTCACTGTGGTCTCATAGCCTGCTTGCACCGGGTCGCGCGAGGGACTGGCGCCGAATCCGAGGAGGAGCAGGTACCCATTTCCCTTTGGATCCTGCAAGGTGCGCGACGGGGATTTCGTCAGGCTGTGAAACGCACTACTCGGCTTCTCCTCGAGACTGAACCACAGGAGACTGACGACACCGATCAACAGCACAGTGAGCACGAGACTGATCGTGACGGCAGCCAGAGCAGAAAGCGTTAGGAAACGTGCCGTGGAGATGCACCCACGGACGAACAGAGACACTCTGAGACGCACATGGTCTGCCTGCCGGGCGAGTCTGCTGGCGAGACTCGGGGCTTTGCGGGTTTTCGGTATGCCAATGCGCGCTGACTGTTGCCCCGGCGCGAAGATCTCCCTGACAGCCCGATACGCACCGGCCACGGCCGGCTCTGACTCCGGCCGTACGGGCTTCGCAGCCTCTGTTGGCGTCGCCTGCCTGACTGGCGTTTCTTCCTCCCACACCGGCTGCCACGCTGGTGTTGAGGGCTCCGACGCGGGCTCCGACTCCATGATCTTCAGAGGCTCTGATTGAGACGCCTCAGCCTCAGCCTCAACTGTCGGCGCCAGCTCCAAAGACGGCGAAGCTGGAGGCGCCTCCACGCTAGCCTCAGCCTCCCCAACGAACCGGTACCCTGCCGCTGGAGGCGCCGGGTCAGCTGACTCAGCGAGGTGGTCCATTGCGTGGATAGGCTCAGGTGGTGGTGCTGGGGGCGCCTCCGGTTCAGGCTCAGATTCGATCGCGCTGAGAGGCTCAGGCAATGGCTCCTCAACTTCGACTGCCGGCGCCTCTTCGACGGATGGCAGCAGCTGGTTTGTCTGTACGCTCACGACTGTCGCAGTCGGCTCTGGGGCCTCCTCTTCAGGAGGCAGCCCGGATGCCGCCGCAGGCGTCGGTTCACTCACAGGCACCGGTTCAGGCGGCGGCGCCTCAACGTCAACAACCGCCGGAGCCAGTTCAACGGACGGCAGAACCAGATCCACCTCTCTGGTCTCTGCAACAGCCTGCTCGGCCGGCTGGTCCGCTTCACTCTCAGACGTGAATGGTGATTCCTGCAGGCCGAGTTCCGTAAGCAGCTCAGGAGGCAGAGGCGGCAGTGACTCCACTGTGTCTTGGACGGCAGGAGTGGCTGGTTCAGCGCGCAGCTCAGGTGGCTTGGACTCCGGCAACGGCGGCTCAACCTCCGGCGCCATATGGAGGGACGGGAGCAAGGGGTCCCGCTCCACGCTCGATTCCGGTTCGGCTGGCTCAGAGAGTTGCTCCGCTTCAGTGGAGACCGACCCGGTCGGCTCCATTGCTGGCTCGGTCACACCGGCCGGCGCAGGTGGTGCGGCGACTTCGGCCGTCGTTTCCGGCGCGACGAAAGTGGGCGTCGTGGCACCCCCAAACACGGGAGCGAATCGGCTGGCGACAGGACTGGTGGGAGCTAATTCCTTGACCTTGGCGAACAGGTCGGCCGCCCTATTCGGCTGGTCAGGGTCTGGATCCTCCACGAGAATCTCGATGGCTTTCCCGTACTCGACGATTGCCGACATGGGATCGCCCTTTTCCTCATAGACATGGCCAAGCAACTCCAGAAAAGGCACGTATCGTGGGCCAGCCGCGAGATATTCCTTCAGCAAGGATTCCGCAAGCCAGTAGTCCTGTCGTTGCACAGCTTCTTGCGCGAGTGATTCAAAGGCGGTCTTCGCGGTCAGGCGACTGCCGAGTTTGAGGTGGAGCGTCGCGAACAGCCGGCGTGCCTCGAGATTGTCGGGGTTGGTGGCAAGCAGTTGCTTCAACGCAGCAGAAGCCTGGCTGTATTTTCCAGCATTCATCTGCGCGATGGCTTCTTCCATCAAGATATTTTTCTTCACCGCCTCCGCGGCGACCCGCTTGTGGGCGCGGAGGTTGGTCTTTCTGTCAACCGCGCGTATGGGAGTCTTCTTATCTGCTGGCACGGTCCAACCTTCTCGTTAGTCCAGGAGACGAATCCTCGGTCATTGCTGGCTGCCCACTATTGCGTTGATTTCCGCTTCGTTTCGACGTCAGTCGTCGTTGAGGCGGAAGCCAGATCAATCTGCTAGCGAGGTGCAAGGCAGGTGCCGGATTCCATCGCCAATGAATGGAGCCCAAACCGCTTGAATAATGAACGGGTTGCCATAACAGTTGCTCCGCTTAGACGGGCAGATGCCTGACCGTTGTGTGCACACATGTCACGAGGCGGGTAAGAGACCTCTGACATGTTCTGGGGCAGATTACGCTGTCTCGCAAAGAGAGTGCACCCCTTCATACGCACGGCACTGTCGAACCTGACCCCGTCAGCCGGAGACTTCTCTTCCCAGACAATTCATTGAAGGCCTCTCCGCTTGAGAATCCAACACTTCCCGCACCTTCTCCGAAAGGTCATCGGGAGTAAAGGGCTTCTGGAGAAAGTTGGTTCCCGGGGCCAGGACGCCGTGATGGACGATGGCATTCTCAGTATAGCCCGACACATAGAGGACCTTGACCTTGGGTCGCACACGCAGCAAGCGTTCTGCCACCTCGCGTCCGTTCATCTGCGGCATCACCACATCGGCCATCAGCAGATGGATTGTGCCCGGATGCTGGTCCCCGATCACCAATGCTTCAATACCATGGCGCGCTTCCAGCACGGAATATCCGCGCCTCTGAAGGGTGTCGCGCGCGAGGGCTCGGACGCCCGGTTCATCTTCCACGATCAGGACGGTCTCCGTGCCGCGTTGCTGGCTGGCTGGAACCTTGGCTCCACCCCTCTCTGCGACGGCATCGTCCACCCTCGGTAAGTAGATTTTAAAAGTGGTCCCGCGCCCTAACTCGCTGGCGACGTCAATGTGGCCGCCGCTCTGCTCGACGATCCCATAGACGGTGGAGAGGCCGAGTCCTGTTCCCTTGCCTACCTCCTTGGTGGTGAAAAAGGGCTCGAAGATGCGGGCCTGAGTCTGCGCGTCCATCCCGCATCCGGTATCACTGACCGCCAGCATGGCATAGCGGGCAGGTTCCTTCAGACTCTCGCCACGTCTGTCTGCTGTCGTCCTCCCCACATTGGCGGTCTCAACGGTAAGCCGACCCCCTTGGGGCATGGCATCGCGGGCGTTCACGACCAAGTTCATGATGGCCTGTTCAATCTGCCCCGGATCGGCTTTGACGGGCCCCAGCTCCGGGTCCAGCGCCGTGACCAGATGGATATCCTCGCCGACTAACCGCTGCAGCATCCCTTCCAAACCGGCCACCACGGTATTCAAATCAAGGACCTTCGGCTTGAGCACCTGCCGCCGACTGAAGGCCAACAGCTGCTGGGTGAGTGAGCTGGCCCGGTCCCCAGCTTTCTTGATTTCCATCAGATTCCCGCGTAACGGACTATCCTGGCCGATTCGATCCAACAGAAGCTGGCTATACCCCGTGATGATCGTCAAAAGATTGTTGAAGTCATGGGCGACTCCGCCGGCCAGTTTGCCGACAGCTTCCATCTTTTGCGACTGGCGCAACTGCTCTTCCAATTGCTTGTGCTCGGTGGTATCTACCGCCATGCCGCCAAGGAATCGTTTCCCCGAGACATCGGTAAAGGGGAACTTGAAGACCAGCCAGGAGTGGGGGGAGCCATCGGGGGCAGGAACAGTTTCCGTAAGTTCGACAGGCACACCTCCGGCGAAGACCGACAGGTCATTCTCCCGAAGCTTCTTTGCCGTCTCCTGAGGCCACAACTCGAAGTCCGTCTTCCCGAACCAATTGGAGCGCGTCAATTGAAAGCATCGCTCGAATGGTTGGTTGGCATAGACCATGCGCCCATCCTCATCTTTCATAAAGGCCACGGCGAGACCACTGTCCATGAAGGCCCTAAACCGTTCCTGACTCTCACGCAACGCCTCCTCTGCCCGACGCCGCTCCCATTGGCCCATGACTAGAGAGATAAGATTCGCCGCGGCAACGGCAAACATCTGTTCGTCCGGTCGCCACTGACGACCTGCTCCGATGTGTTCGTGGCAGAGCACCCCGTCCAACATGCCGGCGACATAGATCGGGACATCCATCATCGAGGTGATCCCGAGCGGCCGCAGGTATCGTTTCGAGAATTCGCATGTTCGGGCATCTTGGTGCGCGTCGTCTGCCGCGATGACCTCTGACGCCGCCAGCGCCTTGAAATAGGCAGGGTAGTCCTGGACTTTCAGTTCCATGCCGGACGAGTGACGGTGGGCGCTCAGTTCATACAGTTCGACGCAAGAGATCGCCGAATGCGCGTCGCTATAGCGCCAGATACTCACGCGCTCGGTCTTCAGCGTCCTCGCCACCACCTCTGTCATGCGCCCTAACGCCGCAGCCAAGTCGCGGGCCTGAAGCGGGTTACTCCGGCTGAGATCATTCAAAGCGGAGAGCTCTCGGATAACCTGTTCGAGGTCCACAAACTGCCCCTTCGTAACGTCAGTGGGGAGACTGTCGGTCGGGATCACTCCCTTTAGGAAATCCTGATGAGCAAAGGTTATCCAGTGAAGCGGGAAATGTCCAGAAAAGCGTGAAATTCCGCAGTGAGGTCAAAAGGATGGCCGAGAAACGATGTTGGATCTCCGCCGTGGGGTCCCCGACGTGAAGAGGATCGCGTTCACCGGCGCACGAGCAGATGCTTCAAGACTTCTTCCACGGAAGGTTGCTCATCCTTGTGTACTGCCTGCACGCGGTACTCCAACTGGGGCTGGATTGACTGGCAGGTTTATGAGGAACGTGGTTCCTCTACCGACTTCGCTTTCCACTTCGACATGACCGCTATGTTCCTGGACAATTTGGTGGACAATCACCAAGCCGAGCCCGGTCCCCTCACGTTCCTGACTTTCGTGTTTGGTCGTATAAAAAGGATCGAAGATGTGCTCTAAATCGGGACCCGCGATGCCACAGCCCGTATCAGTCACCTCGATCTGTACCCACAGGTCGCCTGTTGTCGGTTTGGTGAGACGATGCGTTCTGACCGTCAGCTGACCTCCAGCCGTGGCCATCGCGTCCATGGCATTCAAAATGAGGTTCATAAGAACTTGTTTGATTTGCTGGCGGTCCAGCGTCACGCGTGGGAGGTCGACTGCCAGGTCCTTCTCAATCGTAATGGATCTCTGGTCCGCCTGGATCTCCACAAAATGGAGACAGATTGCCACGATCTCGTTGAGGTCCTCTTCGCTGAACTTGGGTTCCATATACCGCGCATAATCCAAGATCTCCTCGATCAGGCGCTCAATTCGTAACACATCATCTTGAACCACCTCACAGAACTCGCCCATAAACTCCGGATCATCTTTGCGCTGAGGGGCCAACTGGACGAACGTTTTTATGGAGGTGAGGGGGTTTCGAATCTCGTGAGCAAAACCACCGGCAATGGTCTCCAAAGAACGGAGACGGTCGGTGCGTCGCAGGAGGCCCTGCGAGCGTTTCAAGTCCTGATACAGGATCGCGTTATCCAGTGCGATTGCAGCGTTTTGGCCCAGTGTCTCCAACAGATTCAGGTCTTCATGAGAATACATGCTCAGATTAGCGCGGCTTCCCAGGTTGCAGAAGCCGATCAAACGGCCCTTGTTGATGAGGGGAATACTCACCTCGGCCTCCATGGCATTGAGCGCGTGCAGAAGAGGGTCCGTCGCTGCGACCTCTCCACTGTGCTCCAACTCTTCCCGCACCAGAATGGTTTGTTCACGTGCCAGATACCGTGCGAGCACCTCTTCTTGCTTAAACTTAATGGCCTCCACGCCCTCCGGCTCTTGGCCAAGTGAGGCGGACAGGACATAGGTACCCTTTTCTGGGTCGAGGAGATAGAGGAAAGCCGCTCTGACGCCCAGCACGTTGACGAGGGTGCGGATAATCTCCTCAGTAAGAGAATTGAGGTCAAGGATCATCACCAACGTTTTTGAGAACGCCGTGAGGGTCTCATAAGCATTGTATTTTTCTTTGAACAACACTTTGCCAACCACTTCTTCCATCCTCTTCCGAAGATCCTCGAGGCCTTCTGCGAGGATCGAGAAGGTTGCAATGAGGATACCTGCCAATAGGTATTCCATGGAACCTGTAAAGACACGGATGAGCATCAAGGTAACAACGTAGAATAGCGTAATGAGTGTCAGGGCCTGAGCATAAGGACGTGCCTTCGTTTTGGTAATGACGGAGATGTCCAACAGCTGGTGTTTCACAACGGCGTAGCTCACCGTGCTGATCCAGATGCTCACAAAGAAAAACCCCAGGGGATAGAACTCTAGGCCGTAGGATTCAGCGAAATCGATGGAGGCGAGATACCCAACTGCAAAGGCCCAGAAGACATACTTGATTCGGGTAGCTTTCAGCGGATCCGTCTCCTCCTTTGCCCTGAAACCCAAATAGAGTTTCCACAGCGCAAGTCCGCTAACCCAAGCGAAGTAGACTAAAAACAGAGGATGAAGAACACCAGCTTTGGGATAGTGACCCCAGAAGTACACATACTGATCATTGATGAGATAGGAGGTGGGAATGAACAGGAGGAAAGCAGTACTGGCGAGGTAAATCGCGAGGAGCAGTCTATTTCCTTTGGGGCGCTCTAGGAAACTTTCGGAGAAGTGGTAGAAGAAAGCCGGGATATAGACCACTCCAAGATAGATGAATTTCCCCCAAAACATGGCCTTTTGGTCATCACTCGTGGAATACATCATAAAAAAGCCAAACAACCAGACAGAGATACCTAAGCAGACTAGGCCGAAGGTCAGGTGTGTCGTCGAGCGGGGACGCTCCAGTACAATCCAGAGCCCGCACGCAACGACCAACGTGCCGGCCAATAATGATGGAATCGCATAGACGGTGGCCCACTGGCCGATCAGGACCGCAAGGTAGGCTGGTGCCATTATCGTAGTGAGTAAGAGACCATACGCCAGCCCTTTATGGAACACCACAGTGATATCCATAAGGCGATATTTTGCGATGGCGTAAGTCGTGGCAGCTACGTAAACCGGAACTGCATAAGTGCCAAATGGGTTGAGGAGAGGAATGTCTATGTCAAAAACCATTAGGAAATTGGCGCTCGCGCCGGTATAGCCCAGAAGAGAGCTCCAAAGCAGATATGCCAGTTGATTCCTTCTGAAGCCAAACGCATTCGAATAGGCTTGATATAACTCGTAGTGTCCATATGCTATGCAGGATACAAAAAAGATAACTGCGTAGAAATACAGTGGACCGGGGATGAGAAGATGTCGAAGATAAAATCTTGGCGTGGCGTCGGCAATCATATAAGAGGAGGTTATGGAGAAGAATGCAAAGACAAAGCTGATCGTATAAGCAACGGGGAGAATCCATTTTCTTCTGATGTCCAACAATAGATAGACAAAATGAACGAATAGGCTGGGAATAAGGAAGGAGCCCCCCGCTGTCATAAGGCGTGCCGCCAGAACAGCAGTGTCCTTATCAGGGCTGTTATGATGCCAGATCTGGGAAAAACTCCACCAGGAGATGCTTAGGCAATACAACAGAAATATCCTGCCGACGGAACTTCCGCGCTTATAGAAGTAGACAGAAAGACCGAGCAGAAGAGTTGTGAGAGAGGTGAAACTTAAGCCAAGTGTGAGGTAGAGAGAAAGGGAGGTCATTTTAAGGACTAATCCTTTAGAGGACTAATCCCATCACGCCTACGCCAAAACCACCGGAGCCACCCACCAAGAGAACTTTGTCTCCATATTTCAAGCGCCCTTCGTCCAGGGCCTTGCACAAGGCAACTGGCATACTGGCCGCCCCAACATTCCCGTGCATTGGAAAGCTCCAAAATACTTTCTCGGTGGGCATTCCTAATCTCTTATAAAAGAGGTTCTCGATGATATGTGACGAAACCTGATGAGGGATGATTAGGTCTATATCATCCACGTCCCATTCGAGCATCTTCATAGTCTCTTCTACCCCAACTGGGACATACTGAAGCGCTGCGCGCTCAATTTCAGCACCGTTACTTCTAAAAAATCTTTTGGAATGATTGTTTATGAGTGGCACAACGGCTACTCTCCAATAAGAACTGTCCGATAAGAACCACCGGGACTTGATTCCTCGCTGTTCGCCGTCCTTGACACGGGACAAGACCGCTGCGCCTCCGCCATCACCCAGCGTATACCCCATCGAGCTGAGCCTCAGGTCTTCCTTTGACTCGGGATCCCAATTAATGTACTGGGAGATCACCTCCCCAGCAGTCACGAGACCAATTTCGCAGCGGCCGGATGCGATGAAAGAATCCAATACGTCTAACCCTGAAACGAAGCCGTTGCAGGCATTTGCGAGATCAAAGCTATACGCGTTATGAGCACCGAGTCTCTCCTGAATAATAGAGGCTGTGGAGGGTTCTTCTACGTCGCGGGAAATGCCGCAAGAAATTATGACTTCAAGATCCTTTGGATCGATCCCTGCACTCTTTAAGGCTTGGAGACTAGCCTCTGCGGCCAAATCTGAGGGATTAATCCGTGAACCTGCATAACGGCGGGACTTTATCCCGGTGAGATTCCCAACAACATCTCCGTATCTTCCTTTATTCCCATTACGGTTGATCATCAAATTTATGTCGTGGTTCGTGATCTCAGTCGGAGGGAGATCGAATCCCCAACCGATGACTTTTGAGCTGTGAATGCAGGAGTGACGAACGATCCCGGGTCTTTCTGGAAGGGGTCGCTGGGTTTGTCTATAAAAATCGGCTGCCTCCAGAGCCATCATATCTTCGGTGACGAGCATGGTCAGTAACGATTTCTCTTGTGTGGTAGTACTTTGGTTTAGTTCCTGAACAGCCGAAGTCAATATTTTTTCTTCCCAGTCTCGGAGGGCGGAAAATTTGATTCCGATCGTATGGTGGTCATCGCTATCTGGTCGGCAATACACCACCTGCCCCGAAACGTTGAGATAGCCTACCTCACCGAATGAACATTGGACCGCCAGCGGTGTACCGGCGTTTAAGGCAATGGTGCTGATGACTTGCAGCCCGCCAGGACTGATATTCTGAGAAAAGCCTACGACCTCCTTACCCTCTTTCTGTAAGCGAAATCGAATTTTGAGGTTGCACCTTTCAAGACTGCGTGATTGAGCGAGATCAAGCTGCGGCCGAGAAGGATGGTCTTTCTGAGACAGCCTCTGTTTCTTATGCTGCTTAGATTGAGCTGATGTCGCAGTACGAATTCCCTCGTTCTTTCTTTCGCTAAAGACCCGTGCCATTGTCAATTATCCTTCCTTAAGAAAGCATTCTCTGACTGTTATTTGGTGAATACGGTAAGGTGGCCTCTCGGGGTTTCCTAGTTAAAGTGCTTAGCCTGTGAATGATGGGCCAAACTTCTCGGTTTGTCAATGGGCTATTAGAAATCAACTAGGCAAAAGTCTGCTGCTCCTACTTAGACAAGGCCCACCTGAATGAGTACGCTACGACCAAGAAAGGATCAGTCTGAAGCGACGCAAGTGCGACGCTAAAACCAAGGCCACCATCGTGCACGAAGGACTCAAGGGTAAGCCTGTGGCCGCGATTTACAGATCAGCGAAGCTCAGTGCTACTCGTGACGCGATCAATTTATGGCCCGTGCGACCAAGGCAATTGACGTTGTGCGGCAGACCGAGCGGGAAGACCGGCGGTAGCAGGAGAACGCTCGGCTCAAGAAACTGATGGGCGAGCTGACCCTCGATCTCAAAAATGCGACGAGGTGTGGCCATGACATGCCGCAGCTCGGTTCGGGTGGTTTCCCGAAACGCAACCGTGGTCCAAGGAACTGAAAAAGAAATTTGGGGTGAGTGACGGGTTTCGAACCCGCAACCTCCTGGGCCACAGCCAGGCGCTCTAACCCTTGAGCTACACCCACCGCCAGGGAAAGGTTAAGGTTTAGGCTGAGAGTGAACGGGCGGGGAATGCTTTCCCTCACCCTTCACCTCAGCCTCGACCAGTTCTGAGGTGTGGCAGGGCTTCATCCTAGCAAATGGCCCCAAAGCCCGCAAGAGCGATGAAGACGTCAACCGTCACTCGTCAATCCAAGGCCGTCGTTCGTATCTCGTGAAGCGTATCTCGCAACGCGTGCCGAGTCTGTCGCGACAGACCGGGACCCATTGCATCCTGGAGCAATGGGTGCCCCGCAAGAGACGCATGACGAGATACTAACGACGAGCGACCCAGCCTGCGCGACGCTTCACGTGATGAGGCTGCGCGCGTAAAAGGCCGCTTGCATCTCTGACACCATCGCCTCAACAGCCGCTCTAGGATCGGATGCATCGCGAATCGGCCGACCCACCACGAGATAGTCGGCTCCGGCCTTGATGGCTTGCGTCGGGGTCGTGACCCTGGCATGTTCGTCGGCACCCTTGCCGGCTGGCCGGATGCCGGGCGTGACGATCAGGAGCTTGTCTCCCACCTTCTTGCGGATCGCGGCGGGCTCTTCTCCTGACGCCACGACGCCGTCAAAGCCCGCTTCGGCCGCCAGCCTGGCCCGTGCCGCCACGAGGTCGGCTACGCTCCACTGGACCCCCATGTCCCGGAGATCGTCCGCGTCGAAGTTGGTCAGGACGGTGACGGCCAAGAGCCGGAGCCTGGATTCTCTGCCGCCTGCCCGGCGGCCTTCGACCGCTGCCAGGAGCG
>VBOJ01000273.1 GCA_005877775.1 Nitrospirota bacterium
CACGCTAAGATGAAGATTTATCTGGCGAATCCGAGAGGGTTCTGCGCCGGGGTGGACCGGGCGATTGAGATCGTGGAGCTGTCGCTCAAGGCCTATGGCGCGCCAATCTACGTCCGCCACGAGATTGTCCATAGTCGTCATGTCGTCAACTCCTTGCGCCAGAAGGGCGCCGTATTCGTGGAAGAACTCAGCGAAGTTCCCGATGGAGCGATCGTCATTTTCAGCGCCCACGGTGTGGCCAAGGAAGTCTGGGAAGAGTCGCGTCGTCGGGGCCTCAAAGTGATTGACGCGACCTGCCCGCTGGTCATCAAGGTGCACAACGAGGTGAACCGTGACCATGCACATGGCTTCGAGCTGATTCTGATCGGTCATGCCGGACATCCGGAGGTGATCGGCACGCTGGGACAGATCCCGGATAAGTTCCATCTGGTGTCCTCGGTGAGCGATGTCGAGAAGCTGCAGGTGGAGAATACCCAGCATCTGTCCTACGTGACACAGACCACCCTGAGCGTGGATGAATGCCGGGACATTGTCGCCGCGCTGAACCGGCGATTCCCAGGGATCAAGGGGCCGCACCAGGAAGACATCTGCTATGCGACGCAGAACCGCCAGAACGCGGTGAAAGAGCTCGCCAAGCTGGTGGATGTCATTCTGGTCATCGGATCGCCGAACAGCTCGAACTCGAACCGCCTCCGGGAACTGGCCGAGTACTGCGGCATTCCGTCGTACCTCATTGACTCTTCGGATGACATTAACCCGGAGTGGGTCAGAGAGGCGCGGGCCGTCGGTATCACCGCCGGCGCCTCTGCCCCTGAGGTTCTGGTGACAGAGGTCGTGGCCTATCTGAAACGGTTTGGAGCCGGTGAAGTCGAAGAGTTGACGGTGATTGAAGAGGATGTGGAATTTTTGTTGCCCAAAGAACTCGTCACCGTCCAGCCACTCTCACAGCATTCAGGGTCGTAAATCTCTCCGCTGAATCCTTTCCCTTCCCGTCTGTCCGCTCTTCCCCAATAGCTGGTAGGGACCCCATTCAAAACCCCTGCATACAGTATTTTCCTTTGATTTTCGTCAATCGCTGTGGTACAAGGGCCGCGACCGCCTGAACCTGAAGCGCTAGGGCGATTGGAAAAACATCCTCGGAGGGAAGGCATGTATCTGAAAACCTTGGAGCTGACGGGGTTTAAGTCCTTTGCGGAGGCGAAGATCGCGTTCCCGAAAGGCGTCACGGCCGTGGTGGGACCGAACGGCACGGGGAAGAGCAATGTCGTCGATGCCATTCTCTGGGTCCTCGGAGAGCAGAGTACCAAGACCCTGCGGAGCGAGAGGATGGAAGACGTGATCTTCAACGGCACCGAAGCCCGTAAACCCCTGGGCATGGCTGAAGTCTCACTGGTCATCGGCGGGGTAGGAGAGGAACGACTCGTGGGACTTGACACCTTGCCCAATCAGCTCAGCGAATATGACGAGGTGATGATCACGCGGCGGCTCTATCGAAACGGCGACAGCGAGTATCTCATCAACAAGACGCCCTGCCGGCTGAAGGATATTCGAAGCCTGTTCCTCGATACCAGAGCGGGAAGCAAGGGGCACACGGTCATTGAGCAGGGCCGCATCGAACAGATCTTGAACGCCTCTCCGCAGGATCGCCGCGAGCTCATCGAGGAGACCGCCGGCATCGTGCGGTACAAGAAGCAAAAGGCCGAGGCGCTCCGCAAGCTTGAAGCGACGCGCCAGAACCTGCTCAGGGTCCGCGACATCGTCGTCGAAGTGCGCAGGCAGCTGAACTCGCTGGAACGTCAGGCCAGGCAAGCTCGTACCTACCAGAACCTCCAACAAGAAGCCAAGGCGCTGGAGATCCGGCTGCTCGTTCTGGACTGCCGTGCGTTGCTCGCGAGCAAGGCGACGGTGGAGTCCGACTTGGCGCAACTCGACGCGAAGGAAGCAGGCCAGGCTGCCGAGCAGGCTCGACTGAACGCGGAACTCGAGGCCGTCCGGCTGAAGATGCTGGCCGGTGACGAAGCTGTCACCCGAATCCGGGAGGAACTGGGGCGCGTGGAGCACCAGCAGGCTGAAGCCGTCACGGCTGCCGAGGTGGAGCGGGGCCGGCTGGAGCTCTATAAACAGCAGCGTGCCCAGGCGTTGGGCGATTCGACACGTCTTGGCCGGGAACGCGAACAGGCCTCGGCGGACCTCGCGGAGCTTCGGACGAAGCTGTCCCGGATCGATGCCGACATCGCCGACGGCTCGCGAGTGCTCTCTGAGCTCGAGCAGAACGAGCAGGTTCTGGCTGCTCGGCGAGCCGCGGCCGTCGAAGAGGAGGAACGGGCGCGGCAGGGGATCCTGGACGTCACGGTGAGGACCACTAACGAGGAAAACAACCTGGCGAGACTGGAGGCCCAGCGCGAAGAAGCGCGTCGTCGTGCCGACCGACTGGCGGAGGAGCAGGCCGAGATGGACAGCCAGCGAACCGATTCGTTCAAGCGGCTTCGGGGATTTGTCCAAGATCGGAAAGAGGCCGAACGGTTGCGAGGGGATCTCCAGCGGGAGCGCGACGCTGCAGCCCAGGACATCCAGCGACTGGAAGATCGTCTCCGCGACACGGAGCAGCGAGTCGGTCGGCAGCAAGAAGAACTCGCGGCGACCGAATCGCGAGTGCGCGCGTTGCAGGGAGTCATGCGCGAGGAGATGGGCTACGGCCGGGAAGGCGAAGGAGAGAGCACGTCCCTCAGGAACTGCCAAGGTGTGCGCGAGGCGGTGGCCGAGTGGCTCGTGGTGCCTCCAGGACTCGAACGGGCGATCGAGGCGCTTTTAGGTGAGCGGGTGCGCGCGTGGCTCGTCGATGGTC
>VBOJ01000048.1 GCA_005877775.1 Nitrospirota bacterium
CACGGCCGCTCGGATCGTCGGTCCGACAGGGCGCGTCGTCGCCATTGATCAGGCCCCACAGATGTTGACGATCGCACGGGAACGCGCGGCTAGTCTCGGATTGCAAAACATTGACTTTGTGGAAATGGACGCGGAGGCGCTTGAGTTTCCGGCCTACGTCTTCCACGGGATCCTCTGCCGATGGGGCCTGATGTTCCTTCCGAATCTGCCGGCTGCGCTACGGAGGATGCGCGGGCTCTTGACGGCCGATGGACGGTTGGCCGCGGCCGTCTGGGGTCCACCAGCCAATGTGCCCCTGATCACTGTGGCGATGAACACCGTACGGCAACAGCTCCAGGCTCCACCGCCACCACCAGGTGTCCCTGGGCCATTCAGCCTGGCTGATGTGACCGCGCTCGAGCAAGCGATCTCGAGGGCCGGATTCACCGGTATCCGCAGCGAGCGGCTGACCGTCACGTTTGAATGGGCATCCGCCGAGGCCTACACCGGATTCCAGCGGGCGATCGCGGCGTCGATCAAAACTCTACTCGCCAATGAACCCATTGAGCGCCAGGAGCATGTCTGGCGGGCCGTGACCGATGCGGCGCGAAACCACGCCGGCTCGGACGGTGTGCTGAAGTTGCGAAATGAGGCCATCTGCGTCACCGCACGCCGGTAGCAGGATCGATCATTGACCAGCCGTCACTCGCTTCCTATACTTCTCGCCACAATGAACGGGGAGTCATGATGAAAGTTCTGCTGGGTATTGGCCTGGTCATCGTCCTGCTCGTGGTCCTGATGATCCTCCTGCCGTTCCTCATTGATCTGAACCAGTACCAGCCCCAATACCGGCCGATCATCGAGGATGCCTTGAATCGCAAGATCGAGCTGAAGGACATCCAGCTCACCATCGTTCCGCGGATCGGCGTGCGCATTGCTGGTTTCGCCGTCCTCGACGATCCTTCCTTCAACTCTAGTCCCTTCGCGTCGCTCACTTCCCTGGAGGTTGGCGTGAAATTGAGACCCTTGCTGAGCAAACGCGTGGAGGTCGAAGAAATTACGCTCCGCAATCCCCTCATCACGGTCATCAAGAGTCGTGACGGCATCCTGAACACGTCCACCTTAGGCAAGAAGGGCGCGCCGAAGGCTGAGGGTGCGGCTCCAGCACCGGAGGCTCCGGCGACAGAAGGTCCGCTTCGCATTCTGGCTCTGCTGGCAGTGGACCGAGTCTCCATCACAGGCGGCAAGCTCACCTACCGGGATCTTTCGGCGGCAAAGCCAACTGAATATGTGCTCCAGGATCTCGAATTTTTAATCAAAAATGTTGGTCTGGGCAAGACCCCGAGTCTACATGCGGCGACGCTCGTCCAGCCGCTCAACTTTCCGATCAAGGTCGACGGCACATTCGGGCCTCTCAAAGAGACGCCTGACATCGAGACGATGGATCTGGCCATCGCGCTGGGGAAAACGATTTTTGCGGTCAAAGGCAGCGCCGTGGGTGGAGACGCCAATCTCACCATCACGTCACAAGTCATCAATTCGGCTGATCTCCCGCTGACGCTGCCGCTGAAGAAACCAGTCGAGGTGAAAGATCTGCACGTGGCGGCAGAGGTCAAGGGCCGACAGGCTCGCGTGCACAATCTTTCCTTCCAGATCTTCAACGGACAGGTCAAGGCACAGGGTGGGCTGACCTTGGACAGTCCCGTTGCCCCGTTCGACGGCAAAGTTATCGTGCAAGGCCTCCAGCTCGAGCCAGCCCTGGAGGCGGTCGGAACGGGCAAGGTGTCGGTCAGTGGAACCGCCGCCACGGAGTTGGCCCTGCATGGCCGCGGCTTCTCCAAGCCGGAGCTGACACAGGCCTTGGAGGGGACGGGTCATATGGCCATCAAAGACGGCAAGCTGAAAGGGGTCAATCTGATGCAGGAGGCCTTGACCCTGCTGAAGGTGATCGGGATCACCCAGGACAACGTGAAGGCCACAGCGTTTTCGACGATCGAAGGAGACATCGCGATCAAGCACGGCGTCATCAACCTGCAGCGATTGCTGATAGACAGCCACGACTTTCAAGCGATCGCGCTGGGCACGATTGGGTTTGATCAGACCCTCAACCTGAGGGCCAGTCTCACCCTGTCCGAAGCGCTGAGCACTCAGATCGCCAGCAAAACCCCGGCCGCCAAGCTGGTCCTCACAGGAGGACGAATCGCCGTACCTCTGGTCATTACCGGCAGCGCGCAGGCGCCCTCCTACTCGCTTGATACCAAGGCCATCGGCGGCAAGTTGCAAGAACAAGTTAAGGAGCAGGTCAAAGAGAAAGTGGGCGAGATCCTGAAAAGCAAGAGCGGCGAGGAGGCCCTGCAGAAGGGTCAGGAGGCGCTGAAGCAATTATTCGGGCGATAGGAGGGGCAAGCCATGTCGGTGAAAGATCTCACTTTCGATCTGGTCATCCGATACGGATTTCAGGTTCTGGGCGCGGTCGTTATTCTCGCGGTCGGCTTTGTTCTCGCCCGATGGGCTGGCAATCTCGCCCAGCAGTGGCTGGTACGCCAAGATATGGAGCCGCCGGTTCGGACGCTGATTGTCCGGGTGATCAAGATTCTGGTCTTAGCCTTCACGCTCCTGATCGTGCTGGACAAGCTTGGCGTACAGATTACTCCGCTGATTGCGGGCATCGGCGTCGCCGGGCTTGGTGTCAGCTTTGCCCTCCAGGGCGTACTCAGTAACGTGATGGCCGGACTCACGATTATTTTCACCAAACCCTATCGAGTTGGCGAGTATATCGATATCGTGGGTGAGCAGGGCCACGTCAGCACGATCGACATTTTCTCAACCATCCTTGAGCATCCGGATCAGTCTCGCGTCGTCATTCCGAACCGCAAGATCGTCGGCGAGATCCTCCACAACTACGGCACGATTCGTCAGCTCAGCCTCACTGTGGGCGTCGCCTACAACACGGATTTGAGCAAGGCGCTGGCTCTCCTGCGCGACCTGCTCGCAAAGAATCCTCGCGTGCTGAAAGAGCCCGCTCCAGGCGTGGGCATCAAGACGCTGGCAGATTCCGCCATCGTGCTTTCGATGAGCCCGTGGGTCAAAGTGCTGGATTACGGCGCGGCTCAGGGTGAGCTCTACCAGGCCATCCTGGAGCAATTCCGTGCCGCCAATATTGACATTCCTTTCCCGCAGCTAGAAGTGCGGATGCTTACAGGGTCTTGATCAGGAACTCACAGTTCACTCTTTGATTAAGAAAGGAGCGTGTGATGACTCACTTTCAACGTGCCTCCATTTGGATACTCGCGGCAGTCTTTTTCCCACTGGGGCTCATGAGTCTTGGGCTAGGCAGCGGACGGGCCCAGGGTCAGTCAAGCCTACCAAGCGAGCCTCTAAAACAGCAGCGCGAAGGATTGAAGCAACAGCGTGAGGCCTTGAAGGAGCAACGCGAAGCCCTCAAAGAAAAACGCAAAGCGCTCAAAGAAGAAGGCAAGGCTCGCATGAAAGAACTGAAAAAGAGCGGCCAGGTAGACCCTGAGGCCATGAAGAAGGTCCGCGAAGAGATGAAGGCCAAACGTGAGGCGCTCAAGCAGGAGCGACAGGCTTTACAAGAAAAGGCGCGCGAGTTGAAACAACAACGCGAGTCCCTGAAGCAAGAAAGGGAAACGATGAAAAAGGAAGGCGAGGCTATGAAAGGCGACGTCAAGGACCTGATGAACAATCCCCCTGGCCCAACCCCATAAGTCGGATCTCGTCACGGCGCAGCCGTGAGCTGTCTGGCCATCCTCTAGTGGTGTGTGGTGTAATGTCCTTCAGCCAGAGGCAGAGAACCTGGCCATCAGAATCGGCAGAGGCTCTCGTCCCTGTTACCGGCCACCGCGTCGCCCGGCACCGTGGCCAGAATCTGATAATGTCCCAGGCCGAGTTCCTTGCCGTAGGCCTGGCCGACCAGCACATCCTGCACATGCTGATGGTCCCAGGCTCTGAAGTACGACCGCCCCTCCTTGAGGCCGTCAAAGTCATGCCCCTCCAAAGCCTTGAGCACGGCCATAGTCTCGGTCGTGCCGGCCCGCCGCACTGCCTCCAGGATCTGCATCATGGCCGCATAGCCAAGGTAACAGCGTGATGTGGGGGTGTGGTTGTATTTGTCGATGACTCCTTGGATGAACCGCTTGGAACTCTCGGTGTTGATCTTGGGATCCCAGATCAGCCCCCAGATGCCGGCGTTGTTCGCATACCCCAGCGGCCGGCCAATTTGCTCCCCTCCGATCAACCCCCCTACCCCGATCTTCTCCTTGGCCAGTTCTAGCTTCGCGTAAGCCTTCAATGCGTTGACCAAGTCCCACCCGTAGAGATTGAGAATGATCACGCCGGGCTTCGCATTCTTCGTGTCAGTGAAGACAGCGGTGAAGTCGGTGGACCCGAACGGTGTCACCGCCGCGCCGACCACTTCACCATTCAGGGCCTTGAGCGCATCCATCATCGCCTGCAGCGCAGCCTTGCCGTCCACTGTATCAGCCGTGATCATGTACCAACGATTCCCGTAGGCCTTGACGATATATGGCGCGACGGCCTGGGCCATCATACGGGCGTTCGGCATGAACACGAAGGTGTGCGAGTTACAGCGGGCTCCGGTCAGGTCCATGATGTGAGGACAGGTGGCCATGAACAGCTTGTTCTCTTGCTTCGCCACTTCGGCCACGGCAAGTGCCACGTCCCCGTTGAAGGTACCCATCAGGAAGTCGACTCGATCGTCCTTGATCAGTTTGTTCGCCATTTTGATCGCGGTCTGGACATTCGAGGCGTCGTCCGCCTCGATGATGCTGACCGGACGACCCAGCACCCCGCCGCGTTTGTTGTACATTTCCAGGGCCACTGTGGCCCCGTGCACGTCATGGATGGAGGAGGTCTTGTACGGACTGGATAGCGGATCAATGATGCCGACTTTGATAGGCTCGGCCGCATAGGCCCGATTTGACCCTCCCGTCAACCCAAGCACGTAATCGGCCAAGTTCCCAAAGGCCAGCGAGCCGCTGGTCATGGCTGACAATTGAAGAAATCGTCTGCGGGAGATCGTGCTCATGGGGCGAGTCCTCCTCTGTGGATGAAACGTTTTAACGTGGGGGGCATGTTGTCCCGTTCTGGCTAAACCTTTATCGAACAATTGCGCCATCAGGAAAGATACGTCGCATCCGGACCCTCTTGCCCGGGCCGTTTCTACAGTCTCTTGATCGAAGAAGGCGAGACGAACCCCCTGCTGAATCATCATGCCTCGGGATGTCGTGGGACTTGCCGTGAGGCGAGGCTGGGAAGTGGTCGTCCAATAGCGTGCGCGGTTCCCCTCCGGCTAGTGGCCGGTTCGGCCCACGATAGGGAGCGCCGAGGAGATTGTCAACCGCTGTAGAACAATGGCGGCTGCTGAAGTTACCCGGGTGCGAGCTCTATTGGCTCGATCGAATGCCGCTGCAATGGGAGTGACGAACGAAGCACGAGCGGAACGAAGAACTTGGTGTGAATGCCCCGCGTCTGGTTCCCTTGCACGGGAGGAGTGAGAGCGTCGAATGCCGGCGCCCTTACCCCTCCCATGAATCAGCTATACTGGTCTTCCGTATAGCACTGCTTGATTGCCCAGAACACCGCCTCCTTGAGCTTCTTGATCAGAGGATCAGGAGGATCATGACGAATCTTCTGCAGTTTCCGGTCCAGCGCAAAGAGCGGCTCAACGGATCGTTTATCCGGGAGCTTGCCCAGAGACCATGCGATCTCAGTTTGAACCCGGACGTCGATGCCGGGCGCGCTCAGCATCTCCAGGAGTGGCGGAATGATGGTGGCATCCCCGTGCGCACTGCCGACGTTCCCCAGCCCTTTGGCGGCAGCCGCCTGCAGTTCCGGATCCTTCGAGGTCTTGAGCATATCAATCAGGATCGGAATTGAATCCTTACCGAGATTCCCGAGTGCCACGGCAGCCTGTTTGGCCAGATCCTTGTCCTTGAGCGCTTCTTTCAGCCTGGGCAGGGCTTTGTCATCCATCAGCTCGCCGAGGAGCGAAATCACCTTCAGTTTCCGAAGCTCATTTGTGCCCGGCGCTTCCAACACTTTCAACAGCCGCTCCGCCTGGCCCCATTCAGCGGTCAACAGGAGGGGGAAGTCATACTGCTCAAGTCGGTCTTTCAGCTTGGTCATCGCGTAGGCCCCAGGATCGCCAGCGTTGGCCGCTTGCGCCGCCTGCACAGCATCCTCGAAATCGGTCCGTACTTCCTTTTGCCACTTGATCTTGGTCCCCCCTAGCAGATAGTTAAGTTGACAGGCTGGGCCTTTCCAGACTCGCGATGGCGAGTCCGGCAGATCCGCGTCGCTCCCCATCGTCGTGGTGCCTTCCCACACCTTGCGTTGCTCGCATTTCACTCGAAAGACCACGTCATGGGGCTTGGCCGGATCGATGACGACGGTATAGCCCAGCTCGGATAAGCGGCGCGTTGCGACCTCTCTGAGCTGATTTGAGTCAATCGAGCCCTTGTCCGTGAGAGCAATGGCTTCCACCAAGACAGTCTGGACCTTTGCCAACTGCTCCCTTTGCTCCGGCGTGAAGTAGTCACGGTAGGCCCAACTTGTTCCGCTCGTGATGGCCAGCAGCGATACTAGACCTGCCCATAACGCTCCTCGCCTCATGACGCACCTCCTTTGGTGCCTTACGCGCTAGATGGATATCAAGATCAAGGCCCGGGGTTCCGAATATCTTGGCCTCGATGAGGCCCAGGGGGCATGATCGGCCAGAAAGGCAGATCAACCGCGATTGCCGGCATGATCAAGGCATGATACGACCCGAGATACCACCGGCCTCGTGAACCAAGATCCGGAAATCCTCCCAGGTGCCAAGAAAATTATACCCCGAGCGATGTCCTTACGCCACCTCTTTCATATTTGAACGTCAGGGCTCGAATACCGTGCACGATTTTCAAGAAAGTATTAGCTCAGTCTTGACACAAGCCGACTGGTCAGACTACAAACACGCAAGCAGCAGACGGCCACCAGGGGCGAGAGTGGCGGAACTGGCAGACGCGCGAGACTTAGGATCTCGTGGGAAACCGTGGGGGTTCAAGTCCCCCCTCTCGCACCATTGTCTATCACGCTGTCCGAAAAGCCGAAGAGGTCAGTAGCAGGATTACAGGCTCACCAGAAAGGATAGGCCAAAGTAGCGATATTCTATGAAGCTCGAAGTGACTGAGCTAGGACCGATTAAGCGCGCGCTCAAGATCGAGGTGCCGCAAGAAGAGGTCAACCGACTGTTTGAGCAAGCCTATGCCGAGCTGAACCGGCAGGTCCATATTCCCGGCTTCCGGCCAGGCAAGGCCCCCCTGGCCTTGTTGGAAAAGCGCTACGCGAAGGCGGTCGAAGAGGATGTGGTCCGGAGGCTGGTGCCCGACTATTATGATCGGGCAATCAGGCAGACAGGGTTGGTCCCGGTGCTGGTTGAGGTCCCGCCGCTTGAGCGCGTGAAGATCAAAAGAAGCGCAGCCTTTTCCTTTACCGCCACAATCGAGATCAAACCGAAAATCGAGCTGCGGGATTATCGTCCCCCCAACCCGATTTCGCTCAAGCCGGACAAACGCACGGTGACTGATGAACAGGTTGACCAGGCGGTCGAGGCCTTGCGGGAACATCAGGCTCAGCTCCACCCCGCACCTCCTGGCACAGCCCTCGCCGAGGGCGATTACGCGATCCTGGACGTGGAAGGATTCCTCGACCTGGTCCCACTGGAAGGGACCAAAAAGGGAGGGCAGCTCTACAAGGTGGGATCCAAAACTCCCATCCTTGGGATTGACGTGGACGAGCACCTCCTCGGCAAGAAAGAGGGTGAGTTCGTCGAAGTCTCTCAACCCTATCCAGCGACTCATCCGGACCCTCGTCTGGCTGGAAAATCCGTGGTCTTCCGGATTAGGGTCGGATCCGTGAGGCAGAAGAAGCTCCCCGTCCTGGACGATGAATTCGCGAAGGATTGCGGCCCCTACTCCTCCCTGGCCCAGCTGAGAGAGAAGCTCCGAGTCGAGATGGAGCGGGCGCTGAAGAAAGACATCGAAGAGGCTTACAAGGATACGATCCTCAAGCGCCTGGTCGAAACCCATCACTTCGATGTACCGGAGACGTTGGTCGAGCGTGAGCTCACGGCCATGATCCGTCAAATCCTCGAAGTCCGACGCAGACAGAAAGGGCGGGCGGGGGATTTCGAGGACCCGGTTAAGCGCCAAGAAGAGATTAAGCGGCTGCAGAACGAGAACCTGCCCGAAGCGACGCGTCGAGTGAAGGTCGGACTGATCCTGGAAGCGATTTCGGAGAAAGAGGGGCTCACAGTCCAGAACGAGGATGTTGAGGGTGAGATTAACCGTTTAGCCGAGGACCTAAAGCTTGCGCCCCAAGAAGTTCGGAAGCTGGTAGAGGCTGGAGGGGAGGACTCCATGGATGAACTCAAGGGCCGCATCCTGGCGGGCAAGGCATTGGATTTCGTCTATCGGCACGCCGTGATCCAGGGGTGAGAGAGTGAGGGGGCCGTGAGGCAGTCCCCTGTGCTCCCGGAGCGCGCACGCTCAGAAGGTGCCGGGCACCTGTTGCTCTTCAATGCAACGGGTGATGACGGCCGCAATGAGGGGGCAGCCTCACGGCCCCCGTGTTAATGGTTTAGGGGACGCGCGCAGTGACGGTCAGCCAGGCCGCTCTCTGGAGAGAAGTGAGGAAAATGATGCGCCCAGTAAGGCTCACTCCGCCCACCCTCCAAGGTAAGAGGGGGGGAGGGGCGGATGTGCTCGGTTAGGAACCAGCCCCAACCCCATCTTTGTGGAAATGGAATAATGAATGTGGAGAGGCATCGCAAGAGAAATATGATATGATGATGTGCAATAATTTCTCAGCGTGAAGTGGCCGGAAAAGAAAGGAACCGTCCTCATGTTAGTGCCGATTGTGATTGAGCAAACCAACCGCGGCGAGCGCGCCTATGACATCTATTCGCGTCTGCTGAAGGACCGCATTATCTTTCTGGGCGCTCCGATCGACGATGTGTTTGCGAATCTCGTGATCGCCCAGTTGCTGTTTCTCGAGGCGGAGGACCCGGAGAAGGATATCAACCTCTATATCAATACGCCGGGGGGCAGCGTGACAGCAGGCTTGGGAGTCTACGACACCATGCAGTATGTGAAGCCTCCCATCAACACGATTTGCCTGGGACAAGCGGCCAGCATGGGTGCCCTGCTACTGGGAGCCGGCACGAAGGGAAAACGCTTTGCGCTGCCCAACGCGCGGGTCCTGATCCACCAGCCGATGGGCGGATTCCAGGGACAGGCCACGGAGATCGATATTCACGCCAGGGAGATTCTCAAGATTCGGGGGCGGCTAAACGAGATCCTGGCCAAGCACACCGGCCAGCCACTCGATAAGATCGCTCAGGATACGGAACGTGACTACTTCATGTCGGGCGAGGAGGCGAAAAAGTACGGGTTGATCGACGAGGTCATCAGCCGGCCTCCTAAAGGCACGAAAGACCTGCTCAAGGGTCAAGAATTGAAAGACCTGGGGAAGGACGGCGGCAAAGAAAAATAGCTGGCGGAGGGGGCATGCCCAAACAGGAGAAGATGGACCGGCATCTGCGTTGTTCTTTCTGCGGGAAGAGCCGCGATGAAGTGCGCAAACTGATCGCCGGGCCCACTGTCTACATCTGCGATGAGTGCGTGAACCTCTGCAACGACATCATCGCGGAGGACTGGGAAGAGGCGAAGGAAGAGATTTCCTCCAAACTCCGCAAGCCGGCCGAGATCAAGCACCATCTGGACCAGTACGTCATCGGACAGGATCGGGCAAAAAAAATCCTGGCGGTCGCCGTCCATAACCATTACAAACGGATCTCGGCCAACGAAGTGGATGACGTTGAACTCCACAAAGGCAATATTCTGATGGTCGGGCCGACCGGTACGGGGAAGACGTTGCTGGCGCAGACGCTGGCCCGCTATC
>VBOJ01000018.1 GCA_005877775.1 Nitrospirota bacterium
TAAGCTGAATCTGGCCGCTCCCTCCGGTCCCCCCAGTCCCTCGGATAGCGGTGAAAAGACCAGCAAAATCAGCAAGAAGGATATCTCCACGTGGGGCGCTCACTGTGATGTTGCCCGCATTTCCACTACTGTCCACATAAGTTTGGGTGTTCACGGGCGAGCCATTCGTCATTAAAATATTTCCCCGCGTACTCGTCAGTTCGATATTTCCTGCATTTCCTGAAGCGATATTCCCCGGGTTCCCTCCTCCTTGAAAATTTGTTGCCGACGAACCTGATTGAATAAATCCACTGTCAATTTCAAGATTATTAGTGGTCGTCAGAATGATATTGCCTGCGTCGCCAGCACCTTGTGTTAAAGTTTGCACTTGTCCAAGATTCTTCACCAGAATCGAATTCGCTTCCAACTTGATATCTCCACTTCGCCCTGCGGTACTGCCTGGGGCGACATTGGACTGGATGGTGGTAAAGACAAAAGTCCCACTCTCAAAGTCCAGGATACCCGGAATTTCTATGCGGTCAGCCTTCACATGGACGCCCCCGTATGTGACGCCGGGAGTCGCGTTCCCCAACACATTTGTCTCGAGGATGGCCCCGTTCTGGATGACCGCGTCCTGGCTCACTTGAATATCAATGCCGGCTCCTGGCGAGCCCAGGGCCAGACCGGTTGTATTGGCGGAAATGCGCGAACTGTCCAGCAGGAAGTGACCGCCTCGAATGACGACGGTACCGCCACCATCGCCGCTGGCATCGATGACTGACTGTTCCGAGACCTGGATCATGCCAAACGTGCCGAAGGATTGGCCACTGATATTGGGAGCCTGGTCCAAGCTTCCCGCCAGGATTTCGCCCGGGGAGGCGACACTCGCCAAGTGGATCCACCCACCAGGTGCTGAAAGCTGAGCAGGCTGGACCGTGCCGTCCTCTAGCGTGCCGGCCTGAATCGAGATATTCCCGCCCACAAGGGATATTGATTGGCCAGCGGGGACGGATAACGCGCTACCCTGAACTGTGATCGAGGCTGGAGTGCTGTCGAGAAACCCGAAGGCTGCTGGCGTCAAGAACCCGAAGTTCACCAACGGAGATACGGATAATACGCTACTGGCCAGCCCATCACTTGCACCATTCGCGTAGAAGTTCGTGCTGTTCACGCCGTCGAACAGTCGAATGTAATTGGCGGTGGTGAAGCTGACCGAGCCGCCCAGGTTCAACGACGCCGTGGGGCCAAATATGATCCCCGCCGGATTCATCAAAAACAAATTCGCGTTCCCGAAGCCGGTCGTCTGCAAGGTTCCAAAGATATTCGAGGGATTTCCGCCAGTAACCCGACTCAGGATATTCGAGGTCGGGAGACTGGTCTCGTTCAGGAAATTGGCAATGTTATTGATCGGAACGTTGAATAGGCCAAAACTATGAAACAGGTTGAGTCCGTTCCCCGGCCTGGTTCCGCCGGCGATGTCGTATTGGACCTTTCCGATTGGGGGACTCGAAGATAGGTTGACCTGGGTGTTCAACCCCGAGGACGTGATGGGCGGCGCCACTTGAGCCAGGCTGAGGGAAACCCAGATTCCTGGCACGCACAGGGCCACAAACAAGATGACGTACACTCTGAACCGGGAGTTATGTGCTGTTCGGGGCCACGCAGCAATCATGTGCACCACCCGTCTGGAAATTGAATCCGGGGTGTCCTCAATCCCGTGAACGAAGCCATCCTGCACATGCTTAGCGAGCAGTAAGGGAACCGCTTCGCGACTACTTTGGACTGCGGGCCTTAGAAGATTACAGTCTTATCTGCCCTTGTCTTTAGGATGGTCAGGAGCATGTACAGGTGAGCCCAGATGCTTGTTTGACAGTTGGAAACCCTCCACGAATTCCAAGGTCCTATCTTGGAACCCTGGGATGTTCTCATCTACCTCAATGCACTCAAAGCTTAGGGTCCTCCCCTGAATGATGCCAGACTGCCTCAGACTGAACTTGTGAGTAGCCTTGGGAGCCTCGCGCATTAGGTTCTTTAGTTTTTTGTCAAGCGCATCATTCCTCTGCGCATCTACAGTGAACGGCAGATCTTCGGCAAGACCGTTTATTTTCAAAGTACCCTTAGAGCCGTAGGTTTGAAGAGTGCCAGTCATTCCACAGATGCAACATTTGCAGAACGGCAAGCGGGGGCAAGACGTACCACACATACAGCACTGCTGTGCGTAGGCCTGACCAGACGGGAGCAGGATCTGAACACCAGACAGAAGCAGGAAGAGCGCCAATATGGGGACAAGTCTAGACACGCGCATGACAGCACCTCCTTTGACAATTATCGCCTCTGACAATTATCGCCTCGCGAGAACCTTACTTGTCTTCTCTTCTAGTGCCTTCAAACCGTGGAACCCGCCTGACCATAAGCGCACGGAGTGCACCTTCCAAACAATTCAGATTGAGCCAACTTTCTGTTGCCCTTGACAGCTCACCAACTCTTGTCCGAACGAACTTCACCGCCCTCGATGTAGAACTCTTCCACGGCATCTTCTTTGCCGCGCACACAACCCTGCGGTGGGGACACCGTCGGGTTGGATCCACACACGGTCGCTTGGAGTCAAACGCCCGGAGGCAGCATTGAGGAACCACGCAGTGGTCGAGGACCTTTGAGCCCGAGTGGCCATCCCTAGCCAACTCCTTTGCGGCTCCTCTCAGCGCGAGTTAGCTCAGCATGTTTAAGAACTCAAACCCAATACCGCTGTACGGGTCAGGTAGATATGCCTGTTCGTAATTTTCCGCAACCCCCACGTTCGAGGGGGGGGGTAGGTAAAGGATTGTCGCATCCCATTGAATTGGTTAATAAGTGTTTCGACCGTCCCAAGTCTCCCGCAATCCCTCCGACCGCAGTGAACGATTCACGAATAACGGGTAATGAATAACCATGCCGTCCTCGGTCCCCCGCAGTCCTTTCGACCACCCCCGCTTTGGTCTGCGCTTGCCGAAATACCACACAAACTGTGGTTGTCGCTGTGAAGCACATCACACCCCGCGCACTCAATGTCGTATCTGAGGTCAGCTTCAGCGGAAGAGTCTGTGGTTGAAGAACAAGAGGGGGAAGTGGTGCATCCAGCAGGACTTAACACTGCGACCTGATGAGATGGACCTCCCAAGAGGGAAAGCCGGCTGGTCTGAGGTACTAGGGGGCTTTTCGCATACTGGCGTTGTCTTAGAACTTAAATCCGTAGCCGAGACTCAGAACCATAAAAACTTTACCCTTCTCGGGTCCTGTTAAGTTGAATCCGGGACCGACACTGATAATGTCGTCAAGGAAGCCAACCAAGAGAGCAGGTTGGATTGACAAGTCATCCACATTTTCTTGTTTACTGTAGTATACCGTCGGTGTGATTGAGAAAATAGAACCTGCCAATTTTTTCGTCCGCTCTCTGCCAATATCGGAGGTCGTGGCTCTGCATTCAGGTTTTATCTTGTAGATTGGAAGTGTATACATCCCTCGTTTGTCCTTATCCATTCTCTGAAGGTCTTGGTCAGTGAACCCTAGACGTTTCGCTTCCTGTTCGTCACCGATCGGTGAGTTGCCATAGTAGCGAAAGGCGATGCCGGCCCCAGCACTTGTGTTGGATGACGCCTTCTTGGTTCCAAACGTGTATTTGATGGCTTGGGCAGAAACAGTGACTCCGGTCGACCAATTCTGGAACCACGATCCCAGGAACTCGAGATCACCAAACAGCGGTCTCGCCATGAGGCATTTAGCCCGGGAGATGTCCTCTTCTTGAGTCGACGCACCGGGTTGTCCTTGCGACTGGTTATTAGTGGGTGACGGCGGCCCCTGCGTGCCTGATAGCACTGACTGGTTCTGTTGCGCATGAACATTGACCGACATACCTCCTAAGATCAAAACGAGGCACGCGAATAGTTTATTTGAGTGTCGCGTTGTCATCCTTTTGGCCTCCTTTTAGCGTAGGCGGTGACTCGCTGGAACTTTTTCTTGCCAGGTACCACAAAATTCCCGCGTTCCCCCTAAGAACCTCCTCACATGGACCATCTCTCTCAGCCTGGATAGAAACGAGAATGCCATGACGCTCACAAAGAGATATCAAATCACTCCAGTGTGGTCTTGGAGTCTAGGCAGTCATGCGTGGCCAACTCCTCCTGGCTCTGTTCAGCGGGACTGAGCTGAATAGAATCAAGGATCATGCAGAGATTGAGTGACACGCAGCTATGCCTATCCATGAATTTTTACAATTCCCTCGTTCGAGGGGGGTCTCTTTCGAGGAGGTAGGCCAGAGCTGGTTTGATCCCATTGATCTCGTTAGTAAATTTCTCGCTATGACCTATGTCACATCCGGTGCACTCACCTGGTGTCCAGTCCAACTATGGTCATTCGCGTCTGCGCCCAGTAATTTCATAGAAGAGCGACACAGTTTTGAGTATCCGAGCAGGATGTCCTAATCTGAGACCAGGTTCAGCAGGAGAGTCTGTGGCTTGGCGAATCAGGTAAGCAGCGTGTCGGGTTGAATCGTTGCGCCGCTTCAGGCCTGAATGACAATTGTCCTAGCTCTGCTTGTCTGAGAAAGGGGCCGGGCCTTTTGACATGTTCAAACCCATAGGGCTATACTTTTCATGTGCCGCTGATCAGAACGGAGAAGCAGAAAGAAAGCCTCTCTAAATTCCTGTATGATGTCGCAAAGATCGTGCTGGCTAGTGCAGTCATAGCTCCGGTGGTCAATCTCTCCGTCTTTTCATATGCGACGATGATTGGTGGCTTGCTGACCGGAATGCTGTTCTTCTGCCTGGCTTACATTCTTGACGGAAAGGAGCTTAGACTGTGAACCCGCTAGAGCTCATGTATGCCATACTGGCGGTCCTTGGACTGGCCCTATTGGCCTACATCCAATTGGACAAGAAGCACCTCAAGGACAAGCAGCAATTCAAAGACGAGTAGATGAGACCTCAGGTTTACCTTTTCCGCTAGCGATCCGTTCTGCTCTTCCCTACGCCTTCCAGCCCCTTCCACCAGCCCCGCTTTATTCTGCGCCTGGCTCAGATACGACATAGCCTGTGCTTGCTGCTATGAAGTACATCACACCCCGCGCACTCACCAGGCGTCCGCTCCAACTATAGTCTTTCGCGCCTGCGCGCAATAATTTTAGGGAAGAGCGACACAGTTTTGAATATCTCAGCAGGATCTCGTATCTGAGTCCAGGTTCAGCAGAAGAGTCTGCGGTTGAAGAAGAAAGGGTGGGGAGATGGTGCGCCCGGCAGGAATTGAACCTGCGACCTGCGGGTTCGAAGCCCGACGCTCTATCCAACTGAGCTACGGGCGCACGAGGCTATTACAAGCACTTTGGCCGAGAAATTGTCAAGCAGGGTTCTGACGGTGGGAACGACGATCTGCAGCAGGACGAATGAGAAATGAAAAGGGGACCAAGGCTCTCTACCCCGGTCCCCTCTTTGCTTGTTCCTTCTGATTCTCCGCGGTTACCAGCGATCGCCCCGATCGCCGCCACCACCACCGCCGCCACCGTACGGACGCTTCTCCTGCGGCCGGGCCTCGTTCACCACGAGGGTCCGTCCGCCTAATGGCGTGCCGTTTAGCGCCGTGATGGCCTTTTGTGCTTCTTCGTTCGTCGCCATCTCGACAAACCCAAACCCTCTCGACTGCCCTGTGTATCGGTCGGAGATGACTTTGGCTGATTGCACCGTGCCATGCTGAGCGAACAGCTCAGTCAACTGCTGTTCGGTCGTCGAATAGGGCAGACTTCCCACATATAACTTGGTACCCACGGCTAACCTCCTACAGGACTCGTGATATTGTCTTGAGAAGAGGGAATGGGGAATATGGGAGAACGCGAGGGCAGGTTACGAACTGACTCACCAGGTCACTCACGCCTTCCGGCCAGCTTCCTCTCGCAAGGCAACATCGATTCAGGGCCACTCTGCTCGGCTCTCCATCACTCGGCCCCGCAGCGATGAATTGCGTTTCAAAGCATAGCACGGGATGAGGTTGAGATCAACCTCCGCAGCGGTTCAGATCAAGGCCAGGATGGCTTCCACCACTTCTGTCACGGACCGCCCGTCCGTCTCAATCATGTGGTTCGCCGCGGCCTTATACTTGGGCTGGCGCTCCCGCAGCACCTCTTCCACCTCCTCGGTAAAGGATTTGGTACCGGTCAGGGAAGGCCGTTGGGTATCCCCCCCGATGCGGTCGGCAATGGTGCGGACCGTGGCGGTCAACCATATCAGGACGCCGTTTTTCTTCAGATAGTCCACGTTCTGCTGTCTGAGGATCGCGCCGCCACCGGAGTCGATAATCAACCCTTCTTTACCTGCGAGATCCCGGCAGACCTCCGACTCGAGGTCCCGGAAATGGTCCCAGCCGAACCGTTGCACGATGTCGGGAACGGAAAGACGAGCTCGTCTGATGATCTCGGCATCGGTGGAGACCAACTCCCGACCCAATCGCTCTGCCAGAATCTTGCCCACCGTACTCTTGCCGGTCCCACGGTAGCCGATCAGGACGAGGTTCATATCGGCTCGTGAGGCGTGCCCGCCCTCCAGAGGCTTCCGGCGGACGGGAGGGGTAAGGGGTGAGGACCGTCGAACATTTGTAAGGTTGCCAACCAGAACATCAGGAGAATCTAGACTCCATGACCGTTCGCATGACATCAGCCGGCGCTGGCTGCCCGGTCCAGAGCTCGAACTGCGCGATCGCCTGGTTAAGGAACATCTCCAGGCCTCGGATCGTTCGACAGCCGGCTTCCTTGGCTTCCCGCAGGAGGCGGGTCTCCAGCGGGTTATAGACGATGTCCATGACCGTCAGGTCAGGGGTGAGCAAGGACCCCGGCACACTGGTTTCATTCACTTGAGGATGCATGCCCACCGGCGTACAGTGGAGCACGATCTGACTGTCTTTCAGGCTCCGGCGGAGCGTCTCTTGGCTGATCGGGCCGTCCTCCACCTGGAGGGACGTCTTCGCCCGCAGATCCTTCACTAGGCCGTGCCGCTCCTGCTCATCTATTCCCAGGATTGTCAGTGCAGCCACTCCCGCGTCTGCGCCCAAGGCAAAGGCGATCGCGCGCGCCGCGCCGCCGGACCCCAGCATCAGCACCTTCTGCCCTTTGAGCGAGACGCCCGCCTCATGGAACGCCCGCATGGCTCCCGAGGCGTCGGTGTTATATCCGGTCAACTTGCCGTTCTCCGCGACGATGGTGTTGACCGACCCGATGTGTTTGGCGGTCGTCTCCACCACATCCAGGTAGGGAATCACCGCCACCTTGTGCGGGATGGTCACGCTGAAGCCGCGCACATTGCCGAGCGCCCTGATGCCACGGATGGCTCCGGCGAGGTCTTCAACTCGGAAGGCCAGATAAACAAAGTTCAGACCCAGCTTCTGAAAGGCCGCGTTATGGATAGAGGGGGATAGAGAATGCTCAACGGGGTTGCCGAGCACGCCGCATAACTTGGTCTGGGCATTGATCTCCATTACTTTTTGGACACCCTCTGTGCGATGTACTGGCTACCGGTTACCACATAGTTCACCGTGACGTTGTCACCCTTTTTGACGTCCTTGAGGCTGTTCAACCCCTCACCTTCGAATTTCGTCTTGTCGTTGACGACAAAGGTAAACCTGGTTCCGCCCCCATCCTTTTTGACGCTGAGCTTGCCGGCAGCAGGATCCACCATCAGGACTGTGCCCGGAAAGTCGGTGCCGCTCTCAGCCAAGGCTGGTCCAAAGGCGATCAGGCACAGACTCAGGAAGAACCAAGTCAGCATGACATAATCCCGCGCCCGAACTTTAGGTTTCGCTCTCATGCGATTTCTCCTTCCTCCCTGTTCTACTCTCCATAGGGGTGGCTGCATGGCCAGAGCTGGCACACCGCCTTCGAGTCTCGTGAAGCGGGCCTAGGTTGCGTCGTTCGCAAGGAGCGTCGATAGCGTCTCTTGCGTTGATCGCGATAGACGCAGCACGCAATGACTCATTGAGCTGTCATTCCTCCATCGATCGTGAACGTACTGCCGGTCACCCAAGCTGATTCGTCGGATGCCAAATAGAGCACCAGCTTGGCGACTTCGTCCGGCGTCCCAGGGCGACCGAGGGGATAGGCCGCCATCACTTGGGCCAGCCTGGTCTGGTCCTCGATCAGATCGGCCGCCATCGGCGTCTCCACCAGCCCGGGGCAGACGACGTTGCAGCGGATGCTCTGCTTCGCATAGTCAATCGCGACACAGCGAGTGAGCGCATTGAGCGCTCCCTTGGTCGCGCTGTAGGCGGCAGTCAAGGGAATCCCGACCAGACCGGCGATCGAGGAGATGTTGATGATCGAGCCCGTTCCAGCTTTGATCATCGCCGGGACCGCCGCCCTCGTCATTCGAAAGACGCCGGTCAGATTGATGGCCAGCAATTCCTCCCACGTTGCGTCGTCGGTTTCATGCAGTGTCTTGCCGAACGAACCGATCCCGGCGTTGTTGACCAGCACATTCAGCTTGCCAAACGTCCGAACCGTCTCCGAGACGGCCGATCGGACATGCGCCTCGTCCGCGACGCTGCCGGCCACCGCGAGCGCGCGACCCTTGTCCTGTTGAATCTCCCCGGCGACCCGCTCGACCACCTCCTTGCGGCGACCGGTGATGACGACTGCGGCCCCTTCCTGCGCAAAGAGCCTGGCAATGGCTTCGCCGATCCCGACTCCTCCGCCTGTGATGAGAGCGACTTTTCCGTCAAGCCGCTTCATTCAATCTTCCTCCTGTTCCTGTTCAAACCCTTCGCCTTCGAGGTCCGGCTGGCCAGCCCTCGGCCGACTGCCCCAGAGCCCCGGCTCGACTTTCCTGGCGACCGTGATGAATCCTGAATGGGCCACCATCCGGTGGGCCGGCCGTACGCTCCGCCCCTCGATGTTCCATGGCCGCAGCAGCGTCTCGAAGGTCTCGATGAGACCGAATACCGTCGCGCGCTCCAGGGCTTCTACCGTCTGCTGGGCTTGGGGCACCGTTGGGACGTAACTCAGATAGACCCCGCCGGAGCGCAGCGCCTGGACCGCGTGAGGGATCACCCGCCAGGGCTCCGGAAGATCCAGGACAATGCGGTCAAACAAGCCCTTGTCTGTGTCAGTCTGAATGCCTTCGTACGCATCCTGCTTACGCATCGTGAAGTTGGGGACTGGCCCTACATAGCGCTCGATGTTTTTCATGGCAGTCCTGGCGAAATCTTCCCGGGCCTCATAGCTGATCACCTCACCGCGATCGCCCACGGCGCGGAGCAGCGCCATCGTCAGGGCTCCTGAGCCGGTGCCGGCTTCAAAGACGCGCGCCCCTGGATAAATGTCCGCCCAGATGGTGATCATGGCGAGATCCTTGGGGTAGATCACCTGAGCGCCCCGCGGCATCTTCAGGACGTATTCGCCCAAGGTCGGCAATAACACCACCACACGCTTCCCACGGGACAAGGTGACCAGCGACCCGTCCGCCTTCCCGATCAGATCGTCGTGCGCGATCGTTTCGCCACTCAGCTGGAACCGGTCCCCGGCTTTCAGCGTCAGCGCGTATTGTCGTCCCTTATGGTCCACCAAATGGATGCGCTCGCCGTTTTGCAACGTTCGCATAGTGGAGCCATTCTAGCTCGGACTGTTCATAAATCTCTACTGCGGCGTCCGATCCTCTTGTGGGGTGCCCATTGCCCCCGGATTGCAATGGGCCTTGGGCTTTTCTCGTTCAGCCTCCTCGACGGTTTGACCCGTTGCAGTCGGAAGAGCAACAGGTACCCCGTACGCCTGCGTCGTCCTCACTTGCGAAAAGCTCCGGCGGACTTCGGTCTCGATCGCCTCGCTACGACATTCATGAATAGTCCGAGCTGGCGCCTGTCACAGGGTTTTCAACAAGGCCACTGCTCGTCCGTTCCTTGACAGGGCTGACCCGTGGCCGTATGATCTGGCAGCCTTTCCGGGCACTCTGACCTCACGATATCCGTCCTTCCTGCGAACGGGAGGAAATCCTTACGAGCCTTTCTGAGCCCACAGCCTCCCGCTTTTCCTCCCTACCGGATTTTGCTGCTGCGCTGTGTCTGGCAGTGCTCCTGTTGGCAGCCTCTTCTGCCTGGGCAGACTCGACCGTCGTCGTGGCGACCTATGAGGGCGTCATTAACCCAGTCACAGCCGAGTATTTCCACGACGCCCTTGCCTTTGCGGAGGCCAACAGGGCTCAGGCAATTATCTGGCAACTCGATACGCCGGGCGGCCTCGACACCTCGATGCGGCTCATCATTAAAGACATCACGGGCTCGGCCATCCCTGTGGTGCTGTACGTTGCTCCCTCAGGAGGCCGCGCTGCTTCAGCCGGCGTGTTCATCACGCTTGCGGCGCACATTGCCGCCATGGCGCCAGGCACGAACATCGGCGCGGCGCACCCGGTGGCCATGGGCGGCGGCGAAATGGACAAGACGATGAAGGAGAAGGTCGAGAATGACGCCGTCGCCTACGTGAAATCCATCGCCGAGCAACGAGGCCGGAACGTGGCCTGGGCGGAAGATGCCGTGCGGAAGAGCGTGTCCGTGACCGAGAAAGAGGCGCTCCAGCTCAAGATCATCGATCTGGTGGCGGAGGATCTCCAGGTGTTACTTGAAAAGTTGGACGGCCGAAAGGCCACGACGAGCGCCGGCACGACCACATTGAAGACCAAGGGAGAGGCGATCCTCACGTTCTCCATGGGGTGGCGCCTCGAGATGCTGAAGGCGCTCAGCGATCCCAATATCGCCTATGTGTTGATGACCATCGGCATGATCGGCGTCCTGGCCGAATTGTACAACCCCGGCGCGATTCTTCCTGGGATCGTGGGGGCGATCAGCCTGATCCTCGCCTTTTACTCGCTTCAGTCCCTGCCGGTGAACTACGCAGGAGTCCTCCTGGTTCTGCTCGGAGTGGTCCTGTTCATCTTGGAAGCCACCGTGACCAGTTATGGCCTGCTCGCCATCGGTGGAGTGGCCTCGATGATCCTCGGCGGCTTAATGCTCGTGAAGACCGACGCGCCGTTCCTGAAGATTTCCTGGTCGGTGATCCTGCCGGTCGTCACACTGGCGGCCGGATTCTCATTGTTTGTGGTCGGCATGGGCGTTCGAGCCATGCGGCGACAGCCGACCACGGGAAGCGAGGGCATGGTCGGCCTGGTGGGAGTCGCTAAAACCGCCCTGACTCCGCAGGGGAAAATCCTTGTTCACGGCGAACTGTGGGATGCGATCAGTGAGCAGTCCCTGCAACCCGGCGACCAGGTTGAAGTGACGCGCGTGGAGGGCTTAAGACTCTACGTCAAACCTGTATCGAAAAAGGGAGATACCTGACATGAACCTCCTGTTCAGCCCGTTAGCGATCCTTGTCTTGCTGGGCCTGCTGGTGGCCATGGGGTTCCACGTGTTGCGCGAATATGAGCGGGCAGTCGTGTTCCGATTCGGACGAATTGCACGCGGGATCGTCGGCGGGAACGGACCCGGTGTCGTAGTCATCATTCCCCTCGTCGACAAGCTGGTGAGAGTCAGCCTGAGAACCGTCACCATGGACGTGCCCCCGCAAGACGTCATCACCAAGGATAACGTGTCGGTGAAGGTCAATGCGGTGATCTATTTCCGTGTGGTGGATCAGCAACGGGCCATCGTCGAAGTGGAGGATTACCTCTACGCAACCTCGATGATGTCCCAGACGACGCTGCGCAGTGTGTTGGGCCAAAGTCAACTCGATGACCTGCTCGCCAAGCGGGAACAGATTAACGCCGACTTGCAGCGGATTATTGACCAACAGACCGAACCCTGGGGCGTCAAGGTGACGGCGGTCGAGGTCAAAAACGTGGATCTTCCTCAAGAAATGCAGCGAGCCATCGCCAGGCAGGCCGAAGCAGAACGCGAGCGGCGGGCCAAGGTGATCCACGCCGAAGGCGAATTCCAGGCTTCGCAGCGACTGGCCGACGCAGCCAATATCATCAGCCAGAATCCAGCCGCGCTCCAATTGCGGTATCTCCAAACCCTGGTCGAGATTGCCGCTGAGAAGAACTCGACCACGATCTTCCCCGTCCCCATTGACGTTTTGGCCCCTTTCATCAAGAGCATGGAGAAACGCTAAGGATGCCCATTTGAGGCCGGTAGGAATCTGTTCCGCAGATTAAGAGAGTAATCCTTTATCTATCAAGTAGTTGTGCGATCAGCGTGGCGTGGATTTTGAATCCCTCCTGCTCCCATCCAAGGCAGCCTCCCATCCGTAATAGACTAGAGGGACCCAGCCACATCCAAGAGGTTCCGGATGGGTGAATCCTTTCCCCTATCGTGAGTCTCTATATAGGTAGGGAGAAAGAGCGCCTGTGAGACAACCAGGAGAATGTAGCAGGAGGGAACAGAGGGGCCGACATGAAGGAAGACAATCTGTTTGATGATCATCGAGAGCAAGAGCAGCCGGTGGCGCCGGACCCGGAGGCCGACGACCAGGGGGCGAGCGATCTCCTAGAGATGATCGAGCGCGATTCGGCGGCGTCCGGCAGAACCGATGGCCGGCCTGATCAGGAGAAGGCGACAGACCGGAAGGAGGAAGGTCCGGTTGCGCTGGAATCGCTCTATTTCCGTTCGTTCGGACGACGAACGCTTCTGAACAGGGAAGAAGAACTGGCACTGGCCAAGCGGATCGACCAGGGAGACAGAGCCATCCGCGGCGTGCTCCGGGAAGCGATCCGGATCGCCGCTCGCATGCGCAAGACGGATAGACGCGACACGGCCCTGGGCACCCTCCAGGAAGTGAAGGGACTCAGCGGCCTTTCTGCGATCGCCCTCGATAGGGTGGACGAAGCCCTGACCGCACTGTTGCAGGAAGCGAAAGCCTCGGGCAAGGTTGCCGCTTACAGACTCAAGCACCTGGGGCAGTGCCGGCGCCTTCTGCGCGAGGCTCGTGCTCTGCTCGAGAAGGCCAAGGACGAACTGGTGCGGTGCAATTTGCGCCTGGTCGTTGACATTGCCAAGCACTACAGCGGCCGAGGGCTGGCTCTCCTGGATTTGGTTCAGGAAGGCAATATGGGCTTGATGAAAGCGGCCGAACGGTTCCAGTACCGCAAGGGTTTCAAGTTCAGCACCTATGCGACCTGGTGGGTCCGCCAGGGGATCACACGGGCGCTGGCTGACCAGTCCCGGACCATCAGAGTGCCAGTGCATCTCACCGAGGCCTCCCATCGAATTTCCAGAACGTCGCGACGCCTGGTTCAGCAATTTGGCCGTGAACCGAAGACCGCTGAGCTGGCAAAGGAACTGCGCGTTCCTCCGGACAAAATCCAGGAGACCCTGCAGGTCTTCCAACCACCCATCTCACTGGAGACTCCGGTCGGGGATGGAGACACGTCCTTCGGGGAACTGATCCCGGACCGCCAAGCAGTCTCGCCGGCTGCTCATGTCCACCGTTCCGAATTGACCCGCCAACTTGGCCGGATTCTGGAGACGCTGACCCCGCGAGAGCAAATGGTCATCCGGTTACGGTTCGGCATCGGGCAGGACGAACCCTACACGCTCGAGCAGGTCGGACAAAACCTCTCCGTCACGCGCGAGCGCATCCGCCAGATCGAGGCCAAGGCTCTCAAGAAACTGAAGACCCCTGCAATTAAGCAGATGTTTGCCGAAATTAAGTAAGCACGCCATCGCTCGCCTGTTTCATTTCCAGAAACCTCCGGTCTCTTTTGACTTGGCTCCAGTTGTGAGACAATGGGGCCAGAGTCATCACAGAGCCTTTCCGCATCAGCAAACGGACGGGTGAACCCATGGTGTTTCAGAAGAGTGCCAGGACAGTGATGCTCGTCATGGTCTGCATGGGCACGAGCTTCTCGCTGCCAGATCGCGTACGCTCCGACGACACCACCCAGTCGGTATCGCCCAAGCAGATGACGATCCCTGCGGTCGTTGCGTCGGTCAGACCCTCCGTGGTCTCGATTTTAACTCGCGGGGTTTCACCCGCTCCGTTTCAACATCCCTCGCCGTCCGGCTCCGGTTCCGGCTTGATCATTGATGAAAAGGGCTACATCCTGACGAACAATCATTTGGTCGAGGGCACCAAGAGCCTGGTCGTGGGACTCCCGTCCGGAAGATTGACCCCGGGACGTGTGGTCGGCCGTGATTTTCTCCTGGACCTCGCCCTCATCAAGATTGAGGCGAAGGACCTCGTCGCAGCCCGTCTGGGTCAGTCCTCGACCCTGGAGATCGGCGAGACGGTGGTCGCCATCGGCAATCCATTCGCTCTGAAAGGCGGCTCAACGGTGACCGTGGGGGTCGTCAGCGCGCTGGATCGATCGATTCTGGCTCCGAACGGGGAGACACTCTATGACCTAATTCAGACGGACGCGGCGATCAATCCCGGCAACAGCGGCGGCCCCCTGGTGGACTTGTCCGGGCGCGTCGTGGGAATCAATGTGGCCATCGCCCCGTCCGCGCAAGCTATCAGCTATGCGATTTCCATCGATGCGGCTTATGCCAAGATTCAATCGATGCTGGTGCGCGGGTCGGTGCTCAGACCGGAGCTGGGATTTACCCCGGTCACGGTGACCCCCAGTATCGTGGCCAGCTTCAATCTTGACGTGGACCGAGGCATCCTGGCCGTTCAGGTGGACCCCCTGAGAGCAGCGGCCCAGGCAGGCCTTCAAGTTGGCGATGTCATCACCGCCGTTGATGACACGCAAATCTACAACCTGGGCGATTTCTGGCACGCCTTCCTCCGATCAGACGAACAGGCGCCTGCGAAGCTGACCGTCTATGGAAAGAACGGTCAGTACATTGCCTCACTCCCTCGCACCTCGCTCTCGCACGCTTCCCGTTGACCTCTGCCCTCCCCGACTGAAAGAATCAACCGGGACCGGTGATTCACGTTGCTGGCTTCACCAACCTGGTCCGTGGTAGGCTCGTGGCCCGAGATTGGTGGTTGGGAGTACAACTGCGAATGAATATCGTGACCCGTCCCGGCGCTCTCATGAGCTTCGACCGTCTTCCCTACGAAGAAGCCTGGGAGCTGCAGCGCGCATTGGTTGAAGAGAGGGTTGCGGATCGTCGTCCTGACACGCTGGTCCTGCTCGAACACGAGCCGGTCTTCACGATAGGGCGGAGCGGCCAGCCAGCTCATTGGAAGGACGACGAGAAGAGCCTGCAGGCTGCCGGCTACCCCGTGTATCATGTGGAACGTGGAGGATCCGTGACCTATCACGGACCAGGCCAGATCGTCGGGTATCCGATCCTCCGTCTCAGTCATTTTTCCACGGGACCCAAGGGGTACATGCAACTACTGGAAGAAGTCTTGATCCGGACGCTGGCGGATTGGGGGATCACAGGCCGGCGTACCGACAAGCTGCCGGGAGTGTGGGTCGGCGAGGAGATCAAGGAGAAAATCGCCGCGATGGGAGTGCGGATTGCCGGAGGCGTCACGATGCACGGCTTCGCGTTGAATGTGAACGTGGATTTAGCACCGTTCCGTCGTATTGTCCCCTGCGGGATCGCCGGATGCCGAGTGACGTCGATGCAGGCCGTTCTCGACAGACCCCTTGACGTCTCCATGGTCCGTCGGCGGATCGCGGAGCTGTTTGCACAAGTTTTTGGGCTGGTATGGACCATCTGGGTTCCTCGCCGTACCGCCGATTCAGCTCCAGTAGGGCCCGAGCATGCCGCGAACAGCAGTCGTGGCCTAGTCGAACAATCCACACCAACGAGGGGATGACAGGTACGGGGTGCCCGCAAAGGGAACGACGAAGGGATACGTATGAGCGACGACATGAACGAACTGGATACTCCCACGTTTCGACTCGCGGTCGCGCAGTTCGACCAAGCGGCCGAACGGATGAATCTGGATCCGAACCTTCGGCAGCGACTGAAGATCCCGGAACGTTCGTTGATCGTCAGCGTTCCCGTCCGGATGGACAACGGCACCGTCAAGGTCTTCATGGGGTATCGTGTTCAGCACGATTCATCCAGAGGGCCCTCCAAAGGTGGAATCCGCTACCATCCTGACGTCAACCTCGGGGAAGTAGCCGCTCTGGCCATGTGGATGACCTGGAAGTGCGCGCTGGTCGGGCTGCCTTACGGCGGGGCGAAGGGCGGGGTTCGAGTTGCTCCAGAGCAGCTTTCTCGTGCCGAACTCCAGCGGTTGACCCGTCGCTATGCGTCAGACATCCTTCCGTTCATCGGGCCGGATAAGGACGTTCCCGCACCTGATGTGGGGACCAACCCGCAGGTGATGGCCTGGATCATGGACACTTACAGCCAACAGGTGGGCTATCCCGTGCCGGGCGTGGTGACGGGTAAACCCCTGTCCATCGGCGGCAGCCTTGGGCGCGAAGAGGCCACAGGCCGTGGCGTGGTTTATGTGACGCTGGAGGCGATGCGGCACCTCGGCCTGGAGGTTGAAAAGGCATCGGTCGTCATCCAGGGATTTGGGAATGTCGGCTCCCACACGGCGAGGATCATGCAGGAATACGGCCTTCGAGTCATCGCTGTCAGCGACAAGTCGGGAGGACTCTACAATCCGAAGGGGTTGGACATCCCCGAATTGCTCAAACGATATCGCGCGGACGGCCACCGGACGTTCCGTGATATCAAAATGGGGGACTGGATCACCAACGAAGAGTTGCTGGCGTTAGACTGCACGGTGCTGGTGCCTGCCGCACTCTCCGAGCAAATCTCGCACAAGAACGCCGATCAGGTACGATGCAGGATTTTGGCCGAGGGTGCGAACGGACCGACGACACTGGAGGCGGATCAAATCCTGACCGAAAAAGGTATCTTCATTATTCCGGATATCCTGGCCAATTCAGGAGGGGTGATTGTGTCCTACTTTGAGTGGGTCCAAGACGCGCAACGTTTCTTCTGGAAGGCCAAGGACATTCAGGACCGGCTGCAGGAGATCATCACGGCGGCCTTCCATCGGACCTTGCAATTCTCGATGGCTCAACGAGCCACCATGCGGATGGCGGCGCTCATGAGCGGCATTGACAAAGTGGCTCAGGCGCACCTGGCTCGCGGGCTGTATCCGTAAACCGTAAGGGGTAAGGTGTAAGGGGTGAGGAGGATTTGGGGGCTCTTTACGCTTCACGTTTCTCCCCGAAAGCGTGGTTCATGAAGTATGTACTGGGCGCGATCGCAGGGATCTGGATGGCTGACGGAGTCTCGCTCCTCGTCGCCCCACGGCTGGTGATCAGCCAAGTGCGGGATGTGTTGGCGCTCTCACCGGCGATGCTCCGGTGGGAAGGTATCGCCGTCTGTCTGGGCGTCCTCTTGCTGATCGGGACCCAGGGGCTTCCCTACCAGCCCCTTTGGACCATCACTGGCACTGCGATGATCCTCAAAGGCATGTTCCTCGCCGCAGGACCTGATCGGTGGCGACACCCCTTGTTGGACTGGTGCCTGGGTAGGGAGGACGTGGATTACCGCTTCTGGGGTCTGGGGCTCTGCGCCCTGGCGTTCCTGCTGCTGCACGCCCTGGGTTGGCTGAGAGCCAACTGAGACCATGGTGACCCTGTTCTTATTCGGCCTGATCAGTCTCATCTGGGTCGCGGCGGGGACGGCGATGATGGCGATACCATCGTGGTGGAATGGATGGGTCAGGCGCACGCTGGTCGATCCCGTCCGCCGGTTCCTCCTGACTCAGGGCATGATCCTAGGCGGCCTGATCCTCGTATTGGGGGCCCCCATGCACCGAGGCCATTGGCTGTGGGTGACCGTCGGTTTGCTTGGAGTGGGGAAGGCTCTTGTCCTCCTCGGAGCACCGGAATCACTCTGCAATCGCATGCTCAACCTGTGGGAGCGAAGTCCGCTTTGGGCGTATCGGCTGTCCGGGCTGACGCTGGTCGTTCTCGGCACGTTCCTGACGATCGACACGCTACGAGTCTCGCCGTGAATCCGAATGATCTCGTCTCGCTTTGGCACCGTCATCAACATGCGGGGTGGCCCAGATTTTCTAGTCCCAATGAAGGAGCATTGATGACGCTGGACACTGTCATCAGCGGGTGTGTCACCTACTACTTGGAGTCGGAAGATGGCCTCGACCCCCAGCGTATTGACATCCTGGAGAGCTGTTTGGGGGATCTGAACGGGCTCTTGCCCGAGCTCGCTGATGATGCCAGTGAATACTTTGAACGACTACGGACACTCGCCTTGTTGCTTTTGGAAGTCCACCATCGTCAATAATCCCCGGTCGACAGGTCGGTGCCGACCCTGCGAAAGGGACCTCCCCTCACCTGGCTCGCCGTCAGCTGATCCGGATGCCTGGCAACCGTTGGATGCAGCTCTCCGGGAGACCAGCTTCTTCCGTTACTGACGAGGGGGCTCCACGTGAGGATACTTGGCGAAACAGATCAAGTCCAGCTTGTGGTAATGGTTGGGCAGGAGCGATTCTGGACGGTACCCCAGGCTGAGAAACAAGCCGATGTTGCGCGGCGTCCTCAGCATCGTACAGACGTAAAATTTGTGCGCGTCGGGGGCCATTCCTTCAGCTTCCCGCATGAGTGCTTTCCCAACCCCACGGCCTTGATGAGCGAGGCTGACTGACAGAAGGCGGATCACGCAGACTCCTGCGACGGTCCAGAAGCGCACAGAACCCACAACCAGGCCCTCTTCTTGGGCCACTAAGATAATTTTGTCGGCTGCATCGAGCTTGACGTTTTCAAGCGTTTCCTTCATCCAGGGACTGACCTCGTACACCTTGAGATATTCGGAGAAGGCCTCTCGTTGAATCCTCAGAATGTCCGGAAAATCTCGTTCGGTGGCCCGCCTGATGCTGACCATGTCCGTTCGTGCTCACCTTCATCCTAATCCTGGCTGGCAGTCATACCGCCCTAGGGAGCATTTTGCACGCCTCGCTCAAAGCCCTGTATACTTTTCATGGAGCGGTCAACGCCTAGGAGGCGCCTTGAAAGATCTCGTGGCGTCCGTTAGAATGTTTTGATTTGTTCCGATCGTGTTTTCGGCTGGGCCTCTGCCGTGAGACGCCCGAGCTTGTTCAAGGAGGAACCGATGGAAGCGAGATGGTGGCCGATCGTGCTTGCCTCGCTAGGGTTCATCGCGATAGTCGGAGCGATGGAAGTCGCCGCAGCGGAACCATACGAGCTCAGCAAGAATGATGTGATGGACCCCAAGAACTTCAAGAGCATGGACATCTCGTTGTTCGGAGTGAAGCTCGGCGATCCGGAAAGCAAGGCCCTCGATATCTTGGTCAACGAAAGGATTCCAGGAGTGAAAGCCGAACAGGAAGCGACCTTTGTGCTTCTCTTGGATCAACGCAAGCCCACAGGCCCCATGGCTGGGGTCCGACTGCTTGATGGCAAGGTCGACCTCATCTTTATCAATAACCGCTTCGCCTACAAGGCGCGAGGGGTCTTTCGTGGCGTTCTCAACAGCGAGAGTCCGGATGAGATCCGCAAACTCCTGGGTAAGGAAGACTCCGGGGATGAAAACGTGTTCGGCGCCGCGCTGAACTACGAAAAGCAGGGACCATACTTGGTCAATTATCTGGGCAAGGATGTGAACGTCGAGTTCACCTTGCCACAGTAGAGAGGACATCACACGGTGCGCTTGTCCCAGGCGCCACCGTCCTGCGTGTGGATCTGCCTCGCGTCACTGGCGGCATCCTCTGTCTCGGCGCAGATCCAACCAGCTCAAGAAGTCCTGCCGCCTGACCAGCTCTTCTTCGATTCAGCCATCCAACTGCTGGACTTTACCAACCCCACTACCATCCAGGGACGGCTTCGATTATTCGATCCGGCTGACCAGGCGATCTGGCTCGACTGGGATCGGCGCCTGGAGGGTCAGTCACCGGGGCCCACAGTCTGGAAGAGACTGGAGGGGGACTTCATGCTGTTGGTCTATGCAAGAAACACGGACCAGTTCGACGCCCTGAAGGGCCTCGCGCCAGGCACCAGGCTCGAGCTCGTCATCCAGTCAAATGAAAAGGGACACCGCATCATCCTGTCCTACGTGGACCTGTCGCGTCCTCCTCAGATGCCGCTCTGACGTCACTGCAGTGCACCGGCCTCGTCCTCAAGCGCCTGGAGTCCAAAGTTGATCAGGCTGGCGGCGGTGTTCCAGCGACGGCTGGTGTGGAGCAGGACCAGGAGTAGCTCGTTACCATTCTGAGACACCTTGGCAATCAAACATCGTCCAGCCTTGGACGTAAACCCTGTCTTCACTCCCTCCACGCCAGGCAACCGGCCTAGCAATCGATTCGTGTTTCTCAGATAATAGAATCGGCCCCCATTCACAGCGTACATGACGTCGCTTTCTTCGCGCACAAAGGTTTTGAAGATCGGATGTTGGAGGGCAATCTCGCTCAGTGTGGCCAAGTCTTCAGCAGTCGTGTAATGAGCGGGATCGTCGAAGCCGCAGGCATTCGTGAAGTGGGTATCCACCAGACCCAGCCCATTGGCCTTGGTGTTCATCAAAAGGACAAACCGTTCTTCCGATCCGGCCACATGCTCGACGGCCGCCAAGCAGGCGTCGTTCGCCGACGTCATCAGCATGGCTTTCAGCAAATCTTCCAGGCGGAAGATCTGCCCGGCCCGAAGCCTCAAGCGAATCTTCCGGGCAGTCGCTGCTGTGCGGCTCACCGTGACAGCGTCTTCCAGATTTCCGTATTCAAGGATCACCAGGGCCGACATGATTTTGGTCAGGCTGGCAGGTGACAACCGCCGGTCTGCCTGGAACTCATAGAGGGTCCGTCCCGTCGTCAGGTCTTTCAGCAGGATCCCGTGAGCAGGCGACCGGTGCCCGCGGATTGGGCGGAAGGACTTCATGGTGTCTGAGAAGCCACGAGGGGACGCCAAGGACGTTGCCGGCGCGACGGTCGAGGCCTGGGCCGCTGTGAACACGTTCAGAGGCCCCCCCAGCACCGCTATAGCCGTGAGCGACAGTAACCACTGACGGTCCACACACAGACGTGCCCTCCGGCGAGGGGAGCGGAGTTGGCGAGAGTTCATGAGGTGCGGGTTAGAGAGTAAGGGTCTCACGAACCTTTGATCCGCGGAACCCGCTGTCGAGGACCTTATGAAAAAATCTCAAGAGATCCGCCAGGTCCAGCCAGAATCCACAATTGAGGCATCGCGCATACAGACGGCGATTGACTAGCGTGTAGTGCCGTTCAACCATCATGAACCCTTTGCACTTCAGGCAATGCATACTGGTATTGCTTCGGCGGCACCCCCACCTGCGGCTGCGTCATTGGGTTTTCCGCGACCTCGCGAAAGCCTAGATGGCTTCTACCGTAAGGGTCCCGGCGCTGTCAAGTGGATTGTGCCGGCTCAACGAAGGCGAACCATGATCACGGCCAAACAGCCGGCCAACAGGCCTCCACCCAGGATCGTGATCGCAAAACTCAAGTACGCGCTCCCGCTGCCGGTTGGGTGAGTGCCGTACAGGAGATCTCGAACCCCTCCCTGCACCATCAAGACTGAGAGAGTTATCAGTGACCCCATGCCAAACCACCAGATGAATGTCCTCACCAGCCTCCACCCTCGCCTGCAGCCAGGAGCCACGAGTACGGCAACAGGGCATACACCCTCCTGCCAATCTAGCCGACCACTTGAGCACAGTCAAGGACGAGGGACGATTCACGCAGGGTCTGTCCGAAGCAGCCGGAAGGACGAGACGGTGACAACAACGGCGAGAGCTGAGTCACGACGCGGCGGGAACCGCTTGAGGAGGATGGGATTTCAGTCCCCTGTGTAGGAAGATGGAGACGCTGCTGGCCCCGTTGTTCGCAGTGACCAACCCAGGCTCTTCCTCCGCCTGTTTGGTGGTGAGATTGAGCGTGGCGATGGCAAACGGTCCACCCTTCGTCCGGTAGTTCATCGGCGGATATTGAAACGTCCCGTCCCCGCGTCCGTAAAGAATTGATAAGTCGTTGGATTGGATGTTGACCACCGCGACATCGGTAAATTGGTCGCCATTGAAATCCCTGGCCACCCCATAGACCGGGCCGGCATCCGCACCGGCTTCCTTCCCCTTTTGGAACGTGCCGTTGCCGTTTCCAAGGAAAATGGTAAACGTATCCATTTCTCCGTTGATGACCAAGAGGTCGGTCATCCGGTCATTATTGAAGTCGGCAAATCCGACGACCAGCGGCCGCTTGCCGGTGCGGTAGTCGGTCGGGTCCCGAAAGGTGCCGTCCCCGTTCCCCAACCAGATCGAGACGGCGCTGCTCATGGGGCCTCCATTGGAGACCGCCAGGTCCAGCCTCCCGTCCTGGTTCAGGTCGGCGACGGCAAGCGAGGTCGGCGTGTCGCCATGTTCATACTGGGGGCCCTCCGAAAACGAGCCGTCTCCATTACCCAGGAGGACTTTCACCTTGTCGTTGCGCAACGCAACCACCAGATCAGGTTTCTGATCCCCGTTTAAATCGCCGCTGGCGACGGACACGGGGGTTTTGTGAATCGTATAGCGCTGTCCTGCTCCAAACGCCCCGTTCGCGAGGCCGAAAAAGATGGCGATCTGATCGCTGCCAGAGCAGGCGACTGCGACATCCACCCGCCCGTCTCCATTATAGTCATTGAGGGCGAGGGCGCGAGGTTCCCTGGCAGCCTCGATCTGGACTTGATCCTTGAAGGTTCCGTCCCCGTTACCCAACAGGACGGATAAGGAATTATTACCGATGTTGGTGGTAATCAGATCGGTAAAGCCATCTTTGTTGAAATCGGCTGTGGTGACTGAGGTGGGGTTCTTCCCGACCTGATAACTCGCAAAGAGATAGAGGAGATCCGGCGGCACATACGCGTCTTTCTGGAAGCATCCACCCGCCGTCGTCAGCCCCACGAGGAGCGTCAACCTCAGGACGAGCCGAATGGCACCAACCGAAGGATCCGGGATGGTAGGGGCCTCCCTCTGACCGCGCACGGTGCCTCTCAGCGATCCAGACCAAAGATTCCAGATCCACACACCCAACTGTCCCGGCACAGCAGCACGGGATTGTTCAGAGGATCAGGAACGTGGGGAAGAGTATACAAAGCCTCCCCATCGTTGGCAACGATCGTGCCAGAGATCTTCGCCCAGCTCCAGGGAGATCTCCCACTCCCCTGGGCAACCAATCCCTGGCGTAGACCCCCACTAGAAGAACAGCAGGAGTTTGCGATAGAATGGGCGCACGCTGAGGAGGGACCAATGATAGAGCAGGTCAAGATCGAACTGACGATGTACGGCATCGCCGAGGTCGTTAAATGGTGCATCGACAAGAACAAGGGCCGGATCCCCGGAGTGGATACCGACGGGTTTAAGAGAATGCAAGCGCTGCTTGCTGAGCGACCGCAGTCTGGGGACTACTTCACGCTGGACCAGTTTTGGAAGAAGAAGGTCGTCCTGGACCTGACGGAGCAGGAGGTCGAAACCATCGACCGGTGTCTCTATGACATCCCGAATTTCGAGAACGTTCAGCTTCCTCAGATCCGGCACAAATTCTGGCCGAAGCAACACTCCTCAAGCTAACACAAAAAAGATCTGCTGCCTGGAGTCTGGCTCCGAGACGAGAAAAAGCTCTGCCAGAGCGGGGAGTTGAGGGCCCTTGCAAAATGCCCTCACAGGTGTTTTATTGAATATGGTGGAGGTTGTGTCCTTCGGCTGTGCCCCGAAGTACCTGATGTCTCTTCTCCTCCTGTAGAGATGTCCCTCCACCGCTTTTCTCCTCTCACTTCTTCACCAAATCCCCACCGCGTCGAACCGGTCGTCATTCCATCTGCACCGAAGCTGGTTCCGGCAAGGCGGTCACCTTCGAGAGTCGATCGGCGCAATACAGCGTGATGGAATCCGAGTCGGCATCCGGGTCATGGCCATCCCACATCACAGAGTGGAGATTCCACCGGATGATCGGGTAAAAGATCAGGCCCGGCCCCGTGAGCAGCACCAATCGGACGTCTGAGAGGATCTGCTCTTCCTCCAAGCGCGTCCGTAAGCGGTCATAGACCCTTCCGTACCAATCCACCGTGGACTGGTGGCGAAGCCTTGCCTCGAGCAACCGTGCGTACGCCTCCAGGGTTGCGCGGCGCGCTTCCATGTAACGATCCGTTGAACCGGCCTTCAGAGGATCGGAGTCTGAGGGAAAGGGTCGGGCCGGTCTTCCTGGTTCATCCGACTCTGCAGAGAGCCAGAGACTGGATGAGAGGAACAAGTCCTTGCCTTTGACGAGCGACAGACGCCAGTCAGACTCCAGGCTCGCCAATTCCTCGGTCGCGTGTAAAAAATCGGGTGTGAGACTGGCCAGACACTGGCCTTCTCGCTTGAGCGAGGTGGCGCAGCCCGAAAAGGAGACAACCAGCAGCGCCAGACACCATGCCTTGATTATCTGCATGTCCGTACGCAAGTGGAAGACCTCTGCTTCCGCACTCCTCAATAGGCGTACTCTACACCTTGGGTGAGGCCCGTTCAACCGCTGGACAAGGCACGGACAACGAAGCGACCGGTGAAGTAAGGGAAAGGCGGACATTCGTGTCCAGGAACGTACGGGAGCAACGGGAGGGAGCACGGGAACTCTGAGAGCAGAAGGTTCAACGAAGAAACGATCGAACCGCGGGTGTGACCAAATGGCTAGAGTGTGCCTTCACCTTGCAGGTACTTCCTGAACCGGTCCATCAGTTCCTCTCCCAGTACGCCCACTTCCGGCTTCTTCTTCATGTACTCACGGATCTCGGCGAGGCGTTTCTCCGCTTGCTCATTGCCCTGCAGTCGTTTGACCTTCTCCAAGGCATCCTCAAAGGCGTCGAAGGTGAGTTCCCGGTAGCCGAAGCTCCGGATCCGTTTCACGGCTTTCATCATGGCCTCGTTGCGAAATTTCGTGAGATGTTCGGAGTCAATTTCTTTCAGGCCCATCTTCCGAGCCCGGCGTTCGGCTGCTTTGCGGATCCCGCTTCGGACAAAGTCCGGCGAGGTCAGGAGGCGCTTCCACGCGTCGTCGCTCCAGAGAATACGTTCCTGAGGTGCATCCCAGACCTGAACCAAGGCTGCCTCATCGATTCTGGCGAACCCCTTCTCGCGGGCCAGTTCCTCGGTGTCCCGCCTGAGCATGTCCGTGACGAAGTCCATCGCAATGGGCGGCGTGGTCTTGATCTTCTCCTGGAGCCGGGCCATAGCGCCCTCACTCCATTCCATCGGCGGCCCACCCTGCTCCTGGACCTCGCCGAGCGCTTCCACCTTTTCGAATAGCTCGACGTTCACCTCCAGGTGTCCTCGCTCCAGAGCCAGTTCCTCGGCGATTTGCTTGATCATAGGCCGCATGAACTCGGGCACCGTCTCCAATCGCTCCTGTGCCGCGGCAGTCCAGGGGATCCGACCTTTCTCGATCTGGCCAGCAGCGGCGGTCAAGCCTGCCTCGCCCCCCATCCGACCCATCATCTGGTTCTTGAACTGGTCCAGGATCTCTGCGGTGATCTCCCGGTACCCCAGCTCGCGGGCCTTCTTCTCAGCCAGTCGTTTCACCATCCCACGGAGGAACACCGGCGCGCGCTGCATCCGCTTGAGCGCTTCATCGCTCCAGATCACCTCCGACACGGCTGACCCTTCTTTGGAATCGAAGATCCCCATGGTGTGTTTGCCGCGGCAGTTACTTGTTCAGGAGCTCCTTCAATTCCTTGCCGGCCTTGAAGAACGGGACCCGTTTCGCCGGGACGGACACGGTCGCGCCCGTCTTGGGATTGCGTCCTTCTTTCATGCGGCGGGCACGCGACCGGAAACTTCCGAACCCTCGAATCTCGGTTTTATCCCCCCTCTGGAGAGAATCGCGGATGCTATTGAAGATCGTATTGACCACGATCTCCGCTTGCCGTTTCGTGAGGGTCGTCACTTGCTCAGAAACCTTCTCGATGATCTGCGCTTTCGTCATACTCGTCCTCCTGCCGAGCTTGCTATTGACCCACTTCGCCTGAAAGCCCCCTGGTTCGATGGACCACCCAGGGGGTGGGCGTGCGGGCTGTCGTTTAGAAGGCCATCAGGTACTTGAGTCTCACGCCTGTCTGGAAATCGAGTCTGGGCAGAGCGCCGAACAGACGGCTCTCGAGCCACTCCCTGATCGAAAACCGTTTCCGCGGCTCCACCACCTTGGGCTCCCCTTCAATACCGGCCAAATCAGCTGCGAGTCGGATCGCGTCGTCCAGATCGCCCAGTTCGTCTACCAGTTTCATCTCCCTGGCCTGCCGCCCCGTGAAGATGCGCCCGTCGGCCAACGGCTGCACCTCCGCCTCGTCAAGCGAGCGTCCTTCCGCCACCGCCTGGATGAATTGACGGTGCACGTCGTCCATGACGGATTGGAGGATCCGACGATCACCCTCGCTCATCTTCCGCAGGGGAGACCCGATATCCTTGTACTGGCCGCTTTTCACAACCAGGCTCTCCACCCCGATTTTCTTCAGCAGCCCTTCCAGGTTGGCCAATTCCATGATGACGCCGATGCTCCCGGTGAGAGTGCCGGGATTGGCGATGATGCGATCGGTTGCAGCCGCGATGTAGTACCCGCCCGAGGCCGCCACGGTCCCCATGGACGCGACGACCATCTTGTTATTCTTATTCCGGACCCGCTTGACCGCGTCGTAGATTTCCTGGGACGGCACGACGCCTCCGCCGGGACTATCGATGCGAAGCACGATCGCTTTCACGGAGGGGTTATCCGCGAATCGCTTCAGCTCGCCCACCGTTTGCTGCGCGTCCAGAATCACACCCTCAACTCGCACCAGGGCGATGCGATCCTCACCGGAAAGATCCCAGTCGGGGAACAGGGTGTTGACCAGAACCACCAGAAGCAGCCCGGCAAGCAGCACCCACAGAAGGAGGCGGACTGGCTTCCGGCGTTTCACGGGATGGGGGGAGGTCTCATCAGTCATTGGCCTCGAACCTGCTGTTCACGTGTCGTGCCCGACGCCTCTCCCTCAGGCGTCCTCCGAATCTGTGCCCTTCTTCTTGTTCTTTTTGACTGCGCGGCCTAGACTCTGGTCCACGGCACCTTGTGTCGCGCGATATTCGTCGCTCTGTTTCCGCTCAGCATCCATCTGGTGCTCTCGAAGGCTGAGCGCAATCTTTCGTTCTTCGCGGTCCACCTTGATAATCTTCATCGTGAGCGCATCCTGAACCTTAAACTTCTCCTCCAATCTCGCTGGCGGCTCGAGGCCGGTCTCGCTGATATGGACGAGCCCCTCCACGCCGCCATCGAGCTCGACGAACACCCCGAAGTCCGTGATCTTTGTCACCTTGCCGACCGCTGTCTCACCCAGCTTGTAGCGCTGAGGAATCTCGTCCTCCCACGGATCGCGCGTCAACTGCTTGTAGCCAAGCGAGAGCCGCTCTTTCTCCTTGTCGATTCTAAGGACCACCGCTTCTATCTTCTGCCCCTTCTTAAACAGCTCCGAGGGGTGCTTGATATGTTTAGTCCAGGACATATCGGAAATGTGGATCAGGCCGTCAATCCCTTCGTCCAGGCCGACGAAGGCGCCGAAGTCGGTCAGGCTCTTCACCTTGCCTTCGATGCGGGTTCCGCTCGGATACTTTGTCTCCACCATGTCCCAAGGGTTCGGCGCAGTCTGTTTCATGCCCAAGGAGATCTTCCGGCTGGCCGGATCCACGTTCAACACCGCGGCTTCGACCTGATCCCCGACCGACACGACGCGCGAGGGATGTCTCACCTCGTGAGTCCATGACATCTCCGACACGTGCACGAGGCCCTCAATCCCAGGTTCCAATTCGACGAAGGCACCGTAGTCGGTGAGGCTGACGACCTTGCCACGGACCCGCGAGTTGACCGGGTACCTGGCGGCCACGTTGGTCCAGGGGTCGTTCGTCTTCTGTTTGAGACCAAGAGAGATCCTGCCGGTCTCCCGGTCATATTTCAGAACGATCACCTCCACCTTATCCCCGACGACGAACAATTCCGATGGATGGCCGACACGCCCCCATGACATGTCGGTGATATGAAGCAGGCCGTCGATTCCGCCCAGGTCGATGAAGGCTCCGTAGTCGGTGATGTTCTTGACCGTTCCCTGGATCGCCTGCCCTTCCTTGAGGGTGGAGAGCGTCGTCTGCCGCTTTTTGTCCCGGGACTCCTCCAGCAACACCCGCCGAGACACCACGACATTCCCCCGGCGGTGGTTGATCTTGATAATTTTCAAGGGGAACGACTTGCCCACCAACGAGTCCAGATCACGGACCGGATGCAAGTCGATCTGAGAGCCAGGAAGGAACGCTTTGACGCCGATATCGACCATCATCCCACCTTTGATGCGTGAAAGAATCCGTCCCTCGACGACCTTCTCCTCCTTGTACGACTTCTCCAGCTCCTCCCAGACCTTCATCTTATCGGCTTTTTCTTTGGACAGAATCAGATTTCCTTCGGCGTCCTCCCGCTCTTCGATATACACCTGCATCCGATCGTTGACCTTGAGGGCTTGCAGCTCCTCGTTCGAAAACTGGTCGGTCGGGATGATCCCTTCCGACTTATACCCAATATCCACCACTACCTTGTCCTTGCTGATCGCGACGACCCGGCCCTCGATGATGCTGCCCTCCTCAAAATTCCTAAACGTCTCTTCGTACAGGGCGGCCAGGGTTCCGCGATCCAACTGCTCTTCGGTTTGTTTCGACCCCATGTTCATTCGCGCTATTCCAATCCTCCGACGACGGTCGGTGCTGATTGTGGACTCAACTCAGCTCTCACTCAGCGTTGTGAGACTGAGCTGCGGGACTTGTTTGGGGCTGCTCAGCCCGTCCCAATGGCTCTGCCGGAGGGGCGACGTGCCCCAGTTCGGCGATCTTCACCATCACGGTCCGGCTCACATGTCGGTAAAACTCCTTGCCTGAATATCGTTGTGCATCAGCCGTGAAATCGATCGGTTCCCCAAACGTGACCCGAACCGGACGACACCGGATCCAGGACGCCCCGATCGGCAAGGCCTCGTACGTTCCAGCGAGATAGGCGGGGATCACCGGGCAGGCAGTTTCAGCCACGATGACACCGAGCCCCGGTTTCCCTGGCCTCAGCCTGCCGTCTAATGTTCGGCCGCCCTCCGGATAGATCACCACCACGGTGCCGCTCTTGATGAGTTGAATCGCCTTGCCAAATCCTTCTCGGTCCAGCCGGTCCAGTCGAATGGGAATCCAGCCGAGCCATTGAAAGAGCCACCGAAACCCGGGAAAGAGATCCTGACGTCCTAGAAACGCAGCTCGCCGCGGAATGCCACAGCCGAGGAGTGGGATATCAAGATAGCTCGCATGGTTCGCTGCCACCAGGACCCCACCTCGTCGAGGGATATTCTCCCGCCCGATAGCCCGGTAACGGAAAAGAAGCCGGGCCAAGGCATTGCACAGAAGCCGGAGAAACCCATAGACCACCCCGGTCACAGCTTGGTCGCGATCACCGCGATCATTTGCTCGACGATCGCATCGACCCCCAGGGCCGACGTATTGATCAGGCGCGCATCCGCAGCCGGCGCCAACGGAGCCACGGCTCGAGCCTGGTCGCGCAGGTCGCGGGCCTTGATCCGTTCCTCCGTCTGAGCCAGCGACTCGACATGGCCGGCTGCCCGCAATTGGTCGCGTCGTCTTGCCGCGCGGACGTCCACATCGGCTTCGAGAAAAAACTTCATGTCGGCTTCCGGAAACACATGCGTGCCGAGATCACGCCCTTCCGCCACGACGCCTCCCGACGCGCCTGCCTGACGCTGGATCGGGAGCAGCCACTGACGCACCGCCGGGATGGCCGAGACGACGGAGGCACTCTCGCTGATCTCCGGTGTCCGGATCTCTCCTGTCACATCCTGGCCATCCACGAGCACGCGCACACCATCGCGGCTCTGCTCCAATGTAATACAGGTCTCGGGCAGCAGCTTGGCCACGGTTCGGTGATCTGCCGGATCAACCTCCGATGCTCGAACCTTCCATGCCACGGCACGGTACAATGCGCCAGTATCAAGGTACCGGTACCCAAGACGCGAAGCAAGCTGCTTTGCGATCGTGCTCTTCCCCACTCCGGCCGGACCGTCAATCGTAATAATTGGTCCCTGCTTTCCTCTCTGACCGACTGAGTGCCCAGACTGCTGGCGGGTTATTATAGTCCTCGAACTCATGTTGTCAATAATTTCAATAGCTTGTCGTAAAATCCTGGAAAGGAGGTCTCGATACAAGCTGTCTCATCAATCGTGGTGGATGTGTCAGCAGTCAGTCCCGCAATGGCGAGGGCCATCGCGACACGATGATCACCATGGCTCATGCAGGCAGCGCCGCGCAGCCTGCCACCAGATTTTCCAAGACCTTGCACGATGAGCCCATCCGGCGTCTCAGTCACTCTTGCTCCCATCTTCCTCAGTTCCGAGACCATGGTTGCGATCCGATCGCTTTCCTTGACTCGCAACTCTTCTGCACCGGTGATGACGGTCTCGCCATCTGCCATGGCCGCCGCTACGCACAAGATCGGAAATTCATCGATCATTCGAGGAATCCACTCGGCGCCGATGCGGATTCCGTGCAAGGGAGCGGAGCGGACAAGGAGGTCTGCGACCGGCTCGCCGGCTTCGTCCCGCTCATTGGTCACCTGGATGTCGGCTCC
>VBOJ01000087.1 GCA_005877775.1 Nitrospirota bacterium
GGCGGCAGCGCCCAACTCCATTGCCCAGGCCGGGCGACGAAGGAGTTCGGTCATCGCCGCTGCCAGCGCTGTTGCGTCTTCGGGCTGAACCAGCAGGCCAGTTCGTTGGTGTTCGATGATTGCCGGGATGCCGCCAACCTTCGTTGCGATCACCGGTCGTCCGGCTGCCATCGCCTCGATCAAGGCCCGGCCCATCCCTTCGTTCAGTGAGGGCATGATAAACAGATCCATCGCCGCCAGGCAGTCCGGCACATCGGTCCGCTCCCCTAGCAATCGCACCGAGTCTCTCACCCCGCGCCTGGCCGCCAGCGCAGCCAGTTCGTCGTGCAACTCGCCGCTCCCCGCGATCACGAGATGCAGCCTGGGATATGACGGTTTGAGCCGGGCAAACGCTTCAATGAGAAAGCGGTGCCCTTTGATCGGGGTGAGCCAACCCACTGCTCCCACCACCAGTGCATCTGGTGGACAGTCGAATCCCTCTGGGTGGGACCCGACCACGCCAACCAAACGCCGGAACCGAGCCAGATCAATCCCGCTGTGCACAACCGCAAAACGGTCTGCCTGGCCGACCTGTCGAAGGAGATGGTCGTCCCGCTCTGCCTCCGTCAGCGCGACCATACAGGTAGTGCGTGCAGCCAGACGTCGTTCAGTCTGCAAAAAGATCCAGGAGGTGAAGGAACTAAAGTGCCCATAAAACACGTGACCATGTGGAGTGTGGATGACGACAGGCACCCCAGTCAGCCAAGCAGCGATCCGGCCTAGGGCACCGGCCTTGGACGTGTGCGTATGCACGATCGCCGGCCGTTCCTGACGAAACAGCACCACGAGCTGCCAGAGGGTCGCACAGTCCTTGATCAGGTTGACTTCTCTGGTCAGGGTCGGTAGGAGCCGCCACCGGACTCCTGCTTTCTCCAGGTGGCGGCGGTTCTCTTCGGTCGCTGCAGCTCCGCCCTGAGCGTCCCATCGGCCAGGCAGGCCGGCGACGACCATCGGGTCGAAACGGCTGCGGTCGTGTCCGATGGCGGTGAGCAGTGTATTCTGTGCCGAGCCGCCCCGATCGAGCCTCGTGATGACGTGGATGACTTTATAGGGCATCGTCCTCGCGTCACCTTGCGGCCGGGGCTGGACGGACCTCGTGCAACACCCTCTGTAGTTGCTCGCTGTGCCGATCCCAGGTGTAGTCCTGCTCCACTAGCGCGCGCCCCTTCATCGAGAGGCGCTCCTGCTCACCAGGCTGGTCGCAGAACCGACGCAGAATGCGACGGATCGCGACTGCGAGGGCTGTACTGTCGGTCCCATCCGCAAGTAACCCCGGGTCCACGCGGGCGAGCACCTCGGGGATCGCGCCGACCGGCGTGCCCAGGACAGGGGTCCCGCAGGCAAGCGCTTCGACTGTGACCAGCCCGAAGCCCTCTAGTTGATGCGTCGGCATCAGGACGAGGTCGGCGGCCTGGTAATAACTCGACAGGGCATCTTCAGCGACGAACCCCACGAGTCTGGCGCGATCGGTAAGGCCGAGGTCTCGGATCAGCTGTTCGAGGGCAGGCCTCAAGGGTCCCTCCCCTCCAATCACGAGCAAGAGATCCCGCCCTTCCTCGCCCAAGGTGGCAATTGCGTGCAGGAGATTTTCCAGTCCCATCCGAGGCACGAGGTTGCGCACCGTAAAGAGCAGGACCCGGTGCAGGGGAAGCTTGAGCTGTTCGCGGATTGCAACCGGGTCTTCAGGAGGCCGAAACCGGTCTGGGTCGGCTGCGCCCGTCACCATCCTGAGCTTGTTTTCCGGTATCCGATGAACGGCCAAGACCCGTTGCCACATGAACTGGCTCAGGACCAACACCCGTGCGCAACGGTTCATGACGATTCGTTCGATCCATCGGCGCGCTGTTGCATTGAGGGTTCGGCGCAGGGAGTCGAGGGGCCTTGTAGCGGGAGGGATGCGTGACAGATATTCTTCGTGCGCCAGCGAAAGGCACATATAGATCCATTGGCGGGCTTGCGCGCGACGACGCAAGATTGTCCCGAATCCGGCCAGGGATTGGTGGATGATCACGGCATCCGGTGAGATGAGAGCCCTCGCCTCATCGAAGGCCTTGACCGACCGCACGAGGGATGACAGCACGAAGGCCGGCTCACTCCGCCGCGATACGGTATAGCGACGTTCCACCAGGTCGCTCACTGCGACCTGACGCCGAGGATCGCTGGCCGGTGCGCGCGCCACGATGATGACGTCATGGCCGTGCTTCCGTAATCCAAGCGCCTGTTCCCGCAAGACTCGCTCAGCCCCTCCGAGCACGACCGAAGCTGAGACTTCCGCGAGAAGCAAGATGTTCATTGGAACATCGCCGATTGATTCATTGTCTTTATCGTTCAATCACTCAATGTGTCGATCGTTCAATGCCACAATTGTTCAATGACTCAATGGCTCAATTCTTCGCGATGCTTTGGTGCCACAGCTCCAACACCAGCAACGCATAGAGCTGATCAGCGAAATTACGGGAACCGGTTTCATGTTCCCGCATCAGCCAGCGCACATAATCCGGTCGGACGTAACCCCGTCGTGTCACAGTGTCGTCCGACAGCAGGTCATGGACCATCTCCCGCAAATCTTCCCTGAGCCACCGGGCCAGAGGAACCTGAAACCCGAACTTCGACCGGGCGAGGATGGTGGATGGCAATACGTGACGCAACGCCTTGCGCATGAACCCTTTTAATTTCCAGCCTGCGAATCGCGCCGAAGCAGGAAGGGAAAGAGCGAAGGAGAGCAGCATGTGGTCACAAAACGGGACCCGCAGCTCGAGCGAATGGGCCATGCTCAGTCGGTCACCCATCCGAAGGAGATCGTCCGGAAGATAGGTTTGCAGATCCAGCCCCATCGCACGGTCCGTCGGCTCTTCGGACGGCCATCGGTGAAACAATAATTGGTACGTACTGTCCTGGATGGCCGAGCCGGCCTGCTCGAGAAACTCCGGAGCGAACGCCTCTGTGCCCCACTCCGGTGGCAGAAAGGTGATCCACCGGACATATTGCTCCGCCACCGGCGCATGGCCGTCTCGGAGGAATCGCTTGAGCCGGCCGAGGTAATCGCGACTGGCCGATCCTTCCGGAAGTCGAGGGGCGATGGAAGCTGACACCCAGGTGCGCAGGGCTCCCGGCAACCGTCCGTAGCGCGCCGCCGCGCGCGCGCCGAGATATCGAGGGTATCCACCGAAGAGCTCGTCCCCACCGATCCCCGACAAGGCCACCGTCACCGAGCGTCGGGCTACCTCGGAGACCAGGTAAGTTGGGATCGCCGAAGAGTCCGCAAAGGGCTCACCCATGGCAGCCACGATCTTCGGCAGGAGCGTCACCGCATCGGGACTGAGCCTTTCTTCAGTATGATCGGCGCCAAAGTGTCGGGCGAGCAGCCGTGCCGCCTCAAGTTCGTTGTAGGAGCGGTCTGCGTCCGAGTCGTAGCCGATCGAGAAACTCCGGATCGGCCCGTTGGTGACGGCGCGCATCATAGCCAGGATCACGCCGGAATCGAGCCCACCGGATAGAAACAGCCCGAGTGGCACGTCGCTCACCAGATGGCTATGCACGGTGTCCTTCAAAAGTTCGAGAAAACGGTCTCTCCACTCTTCCGATCGCTGTGAGGCGATCTGCCATGTGTTTCGCGCCTCGCGGCAAGCGGATTCGGGGTGAAAATATCGCCGTGACTCGATCCGTCCCTTCACGACCCGCAGCAGCTCACCGGGACGCAGTTGTCGCACGCCGTCAAACAGCGTCTCTGGGCCAGGCACATAGAGAAAGGTCAGGTATTGCGCTAGTGCCTGTAACCGAAGCGAGCGAGGAGACAGGGCGGCCAGCAGAGCCGGCAGCTCCGACGAAAAGACCAGCCGGCGTTCTCCCTCTATGTCGCTCGCCTGGACCGCGTAGTAGAGCGGCTTGATCCCCAATCGGTCGCGGACCAGCAACAGGGTCTGTCGTGCTCGGTCCCAGAGGGCAAAGGCGAACATGCCGCGGAGCCGATGGATACCCTCTTCCCCGTCCTGTTCATAGAGATGAACGAGCACCTCAGTGTCGCAGTTCGAGACGAATCGGTGTCCTTTCTGGATTAGTTCTTCCCGCAACTCTCGGTAGTTGTAAATTTCTCCGTTGAGGACGACCCAAATCGTGCCGGTCTCGTTCCCAATGGGCTGGTGCCCCCCTTCGGGATCAATCACGCGTAAGCGCCGGACTCCCAGGGCGACTCCTGGCTCCTGGTGCCGGCCTTCTTCGTCCGGACCGCGGTGAACCAATCGCCGCAGCATCTCGTCGAGGAGCGTCGGTTCCCTCTGACCAGTGAAACCACAGATCCCGCACATTCCTCAATCCTTTGTGCCCCGATGCTCCTGCGATCCCTTACTTCTTCTCGATCAGCTCGCCTCGTGGGAGGTCCTTCGGCTCGTACCATCCTCGGTCCTGGACATAAAGGGATTTGAGCACCATGCTCACGCCCAGAGCGATCAAGGCGGTCAATAGAGCGAGCGCTGCCGCCAGTTGCCAGAACTTGAGGCGTTCGCGCCACCGGCTCCAGGCCATTGGTTACCCTTTCCTGTCACGGGCGGTCTTACGAGCCATCACTTCAAGGGACAGCCCCCAGGCCATTCGATCGAGCCCCAGACCTGCGAGGAGGTGATGGGCGAGGTAGTTCATGCTCCGGAGGGAGCGCCTCAAGGGAGCCCCCAAACTTCCTACGTGCCCATAGGCATCACCCTGGCTTGGCGGGGCAGTTCGCAGGGCCACGAGTGCAAATCCGAGACGTGGTAAATGATGACCAAGAGCTGTGCGCCCAAAGGCGTAGAGATGAATCACAGCCAGATGGCCCAGACCGATCAACGATAGGAGCGAGATGAGTCTGGCATGCACCGGTCCATTCGGAACCCTGATGTACAGCAGTCCTCCCGGCCGCAGCACCCGCCAGGCCTCTGTCAGGGCGGCAAAGGGAGCCCGCAGATGATCCAACACATTGATGAACATGACGGCATCGACTGTTTCATCCGCAAGGGAGCACGGTGGCCAGGACTGCCTCGAGACGTCTAATCCCCTCGTCTGGGCATGGGCCACGGCGGCACTGGACGGATCGAACCCGATTCCTTTCCAGCCCCATTGTGGACAGAGGGCGAGCAGACTTCCAGCTCCACATCCGACATCCACAAGGGTTCCCGGATGCGGAGCCAGAGCGCGCAACCACGTGAGCGCGTGGACGTAGATATTCTCGCGAGCCGTGCCGATCTGCTCATGCTGGTATCGTTCCCAATAATCTTCTTGGTACCATTTGATCAGTTCGTCTTCTGGCGGCATGTGATGCTTGGCCAGAAGCCCGCAGCGCTGGCATCGAAGTAACTCCCGCCACAGACCGCGGCGGCCCCTCGAAGCAGGAGCGCTTCCACAAGGGCATGTCAGCGGTTCAGGGGATTGAGCAGAGCTCGAACTCACCGTTCTCACGAATGTACGCGGATCCCCCTAGCGATGCGACCATCAAGAGTGAACAGTACGGGCAATTGCACAGAAGGTCAAGGAGTTCGCCTTGTTTCATGTCGTCCCTCGCTGACTTCTTGGAGCAACATCAGGACACGGCCAGCAGTCCGGTTCAGGGAAAACTCTCTCGACCTCAGGAGACCCTGGCGCCTGAGCGTCGCTCCAAGCTCTGGCTGAGTGAGCACATCGGTCATGGCCTTGGTGATCGCGACGACATCCTCTGGGTCGAACAAGATGGCCGCCTTCCCGACCACCTCGGGAATGGCCGCTCGATTGGCCGCGATGACCGGCGCGCCGCAGGCCATGGCTTCTAGTGCCGGGAGTCCGAAACCTTCTACCAGGGAAGGAAGCACGAAGAGGGAACATCCGGTATAGAGCGCAGGCAGATCTGGATCCGCGATCTGACCCGGGAATAGGATCCGGCTGCTCAAGCCGAGGGTCCGGGCCAGTTCCTGGAGCCTCGGCCGATGATGCTGGTCGCAGCCAGCCAAGACTAACTGGAACGTGTTGCGGAGTGACTCGCCGAGTCCTGCAAAGGCCTGGAGCAGCCGGGGCAAATTCTTATGTGGCCAGAAGTTTCCGACATAGAGAAGGTAAGGATCTGTAATCCCGTAACGGGCCTTCACCTCCTCGGTCAACGGGGTTTCGTGGAACTCGTTGCCGAGGGGGACAGGGATCACGGTGATCTTCTCAGCACTGATCCCGAGCCGCGTCACAATGGCCTGCTGCGAGTATTTCGAGTCTGCGATGATCGCAACGGCTCGTGCCGCGTACAATCGCGCCAGCCTGACCATCAGGCCATCATAGAATAGCCTCCGTCTGCCGAGATAGGTAATAAAGAAGAGATCGTGAATGGTCAGGACGACTGGACAGGGGGCCAACAGCGGTCCTTTGTAGTAGGGAGAGAGAAAAGCCGAGATGTTGTCCTGGGCGAGCTGGCGAGGCAAGGTGACCTGGTCCCACCACTGAGTCCATCGTGGGTCCAGGACGCGAAGGGCGACGCCCGGCAGTGTGACGCCGAGGCTGGTCGAACGATCTCCATAGACCGTGCAGGGCCACCCCTTCTGTGACGCGGCGCGCAGAACCTCGATCACGTACCGGCCGATCCCCGTGCGGGCGCCTGTGACAAGCTCGCGGCCATCCACACCGAGTCGGATCATGCTTGTGCCGTTTTCACCGCCGTCGGCTTCCGCACCTTGAAAATCATCTCGCTGAACCCCACGTACCGGCAGTCCAGAATCTCGTAACCGGCCGCCTGCAGCCTGGCGGCTAGTTCCTCTCGCGTGAAGTGCGTGATGTGCTCCTCGGCATAGCCGCCGGGATGCACGGTTCCATAGATCCACTCCAGAACCAGCCAGAGCCAACGGCCGTAGTCCGGAGTTCCCAGGATCAGGATTCCCCCAGGGCGAAGGACTCGCCACATCTCGGTCAGGATCTCCGGCCTATCAGGGACATGTTCGATGACTTCCGAGTTGATGAGAGTGGCAAAACTGCCGTCACTGAACGGGAGGCGGTCGCAGCTTCCTCGGACCAGGAGGCGATGACGCCGGCTCAACCATCGCAGTTTATTCTGAAGAATATCCAGTCCCACCGCTGCTGGCAGGCCCACGATAATTCGGCTGGAGCCACACCCAATGTCCAGGAGGTCCTCACGCTTCTCGAGGTATTCCAGGATGATCCGATGGCGAGTCCTCTGCCAGTAGCGCTGCAGCCAGATTGGGCTATTGAAGGCTCGGTAGTCATAGTCCGCAGAGGCGATCGAGTTGCGCAGTTTCCACATGTGCCACAAGGTCCGTAGGAACGCCAGTCCGAACTTGAACAGTCGGACGTGAGACCGGCCTGACCCGCGGGCCATGTAATGAAAGGGAATCTCCAGAATCCGCCAGCCCTCTGCGTGGGCACGGATCAGGATTTCCTCCAGGATGTCGAAATCCCGCGCAACCAGCTTCAACCCAGTCAGTGCATGGCGGTGGTACATCCGAAACCCACTGGACAGATCGCGGAGCGGCAGCGACAAGGCCCGACGATAGATGCGGTTCACGACCTGGCTCAGCAAGCGGCGAAGGATCCCCATGTCCGCTCGGCCTCCCTCGACGTAACGGGATGCGATCAGAACTTCTGCTTCATTCCGCCGCCGCCACATTTCTTCCAGGAACATCGGCCGGTGGGACAGGTCTGCATCCATCGTGACGATGTAGGGAGCCGAGCTAGCCGCGAAGCCGGCAAGGAGCGCCCCGCCATAGCCTCGTTCTTGTTGGATCACGACGCGGGCTTCCCTCCGCTCCGCAGCCTCGCGTGTCCCGTCACGAGATCCGCCGTCGGCGACCAGAATCTCCGCCGTCACATTGAGCTCGCCGAGGACTTCCTTGACGGCCGGGAGCAACAGCTCCAGATTGTCCCGCTCGTTCAAAGCAGGGATCACGATCGCCAGATCCGGAGCTGGACCGGTCGACTTGGTCATAATTCGGCCCTCCCCGCATGACGCAGGCGGCGAATCAGTAGCCAAGTCAGCGTCATGATACCCAGCAGCTTCCCGGTCATCAGAAGGGATGGCCAGCCGGCGTGCAAGGTTGAGAACTGTTCAAACGAGTATCGGCTCCCCAGCAGCAGCACTGCGAGGACCAGCAGGATCAAGTCGGCCGGATTCGAAGCCGGTTCGCTCAGGATCAGCAGCGTCAGGGGTAGGAGCAGGAGGACCAGATGATGTTCTTCGGTCAACGGCGAGAGCAACAGGATCGCCGAGAGTCCCAATCCCCACGACCACTGCATGGCGGAGGAAACGGCTGGCGCGGTGCGCGGCAAGATTCGCGAGAAGAACAGCAGCAGCAACGCATCACAGACCATCAGGATCGGCCCTGTGTTGACGCTCTCACCAACCAATCGACGTACTGTGGCGGCGGGGGACAGGTTCGCCGACCACGAAAGCAGCGAGTCCATCGAGGCCTGCAGATACTGGAGGTACTGCAAGTGATGCGGGAGTCCCAGGATAGTCAGGCTGATCCCCACCCCTGCACTAGCTACGATCAGGGCACGGGCGGCGATCGAACGGTGCCCGATCCACCACAGCAACGGGATCAGCAGCCCGAATTGCGCTTTGATGTGCACTGTGAGAGCAACTGAACCGACTGTGAGCCAGGGTCGCTGCGCCCGCAACCCGTGCCAGGCAAGGGTCGTCAGGAACAGCAGGAGGATATTGGCCTGTCCGAGGGCGATGGTTTCCTTGAGCGGCTGGTAGTTCAGGACCACGAACAGCGCCACCACCGCGCCGACGGGGGATGGAACGGGAACATGTCGGAAACACAGGACCAGCGCCCCCATCAGGCAGAGTTGGTTGAAGAACAACCAGGCGAGCGCCGCGGGGCGAAACGGCAACAGTACCCAGGGCTGCATCAGCAGGTAGAAGAGCGGAGGATAGTTGGCTGCTGACAATGCCCGTCTAATTTGCAGCGAGGCATCTATCCTTGCTACTGCTTCAGGGTCGAAGAGGTCCTGCCCCTGCGCGACCACAGTCGCGTAGGTGTAGTAGTGGGCGAAATCGATAAAAGGTGATTCGAGTGAAACTTTAATGAGATCGTGCAAGTAACTGAAACCACTAAACAAGAGAACAAGGAGAACCAAGAGAACAGTTGGCCGTAACTCTGGTGACCGCTCATCTGCGAGCTGGTGGTTGTGTTCAAGAACATACCGGAGGCAAGCGCGGTTGGCCGCCGCCCGCTCGCGAAATGCCCACCGAGTCGGAATGGGCAGCCGCGCGAGGAAGGTCAGGAGGCTCTGGCGTATCCCCAGTTCTCCCGTCGTGAGCCACCTGGCCAGGAGACCGCCCCAACTTGGAAAGTGTTTCCCAAAATAGTAGATACGGCTGCAATAGGCTTCCCGTAGGACAAAATCCGGCGCCTTGGCGGTGCTTCTTCCCCAGTGGTGGACTGCAACCGGCTTCGGGATGTAGCGGAGGCGAAAACCCGTGTCACGGATTCGCTTGCAGAGGTCAATGTCCTCCCAATAGAGAAAAAACCGTTCGTCGAACCCCCCGACCGCTTTAAAGACCGTTTGTCTGACGAGCAGGCAGGCAGCCCCACCCCATTGCACGTCGTGACTGCGCTGGTGAGCCAGAAGAGTCGAGCGCAGCACCCACCGGTGGAGCGCCGGGTTCCGGTACACGACATAGCGCAACGATGAGAACAACAGCAGGTCTCCGAACATGCTCCAAGGCGAAGGGAGCGATTCATGGACGGATGGCTGCAACGACCCATCCGGATTGACCAACCGGCAGAACACTCCTCCAAGAGAAGGATCCTGATCCAGCGTTTCCACCATCGTCGTCACTGAACCGGGTGTGAGTTCGCAATCGCTATTGAGCAACAAGACCGTCCGGCCACAGCTTGCCTGGACACCGATATTGCACGCTCGACCATAGCCCAGATTGTCCGCATTCTGAATCAATCGGACCTTCGGAAATTGCGCCGCCACCAAGGCTTGGCTGCCGTCGCTCGATCCGTTGTCCACGACAATGACTTCGGTCGTGAGGCCCTTCGTTGCCGAGTCGAGCAGGCCCAGGCACCGGACCAAGTAGTCGCTCGTATTCCAACTCACAATGACGATAGAAACATCGAGGACCTGTTCCCGCTTCGTCATGCCCCAGCCTCGCTTGGACTCATGCGCGCTTCGAGGTAGATCGTATCGCCCTGCCCCAGCAATCTTCTCAGAGGGGTGCTGATCGCCATCCCCAGTTCCAGAGATCGACTCCACCGGACCAGCGTGTTTCGCGTCCGGGTCATGCCCCCTTCCTCAAGCCAGTACAAGAGACTGCGTGCGGGAACCGTCGGGTGGTACTGATACCACAGGCGAGAGATCGTGAACCCACTCTGTTCCAAGAGGAGCCGGATCGTACGAGAAGAGAAGAGAAAACAATGCCGAGGAGCGTCGAGAGCGTACCAGCAGTCCTGAAAAAAGACGGCATCCGCACAGTCGATGTTCGGTGTGCTCAGCATGACTGCCCCGTCTGGTTTGAGAATCCTGCGGATCTCGCGCAGAACGCTGAGCGGATCGGGAACATGTTCGATGGTATGCCACATCGTCACCACATCGAACCACTGGTCTGGAAAATTGCAGGCCGCCAGTTGGCCCTGATGCACCGTCAAGCCCAATTCTCGCTGAGCATAGCCACGGCTGTTGGGGCCGGGCTCCACTCCGTAAGACGTCCACCCGAGATTCGCCAAAAATGCCAGGTACCCGCCGCTACCGCACCCGATGTCCAGCACGCGCCCGCCCTGACGTTTCCTCGGCACCTGATGCAGCAACCGTCGTAGCGGGAACGTCACCGCTTTCCGCAACAAGCCGATGAACGCGGCACGATCCGCGCCATATCCATACCAGTCTTCAGCCACCATCCGCTTGAGCCGCTGTCGGAAGCTGCTGGACGGCTGCACCGGCGTCACATAATCCGGATAGTACTGCGACAGCGCCTCGTCTGTCGGTCGTGGATGGAGCACCAGCAACCCGCATCGGGAACAGCGCCAGTAGGTGAACTTCCCAGGCCCCCGGAACTTCTTGTCCGTGGCATGCCACAGCTCACGGACGTCCCGCGAGTTGCATAGGTAACAGCAGGATGACCTATCAGCCTGCACGTCGGGCCGCCTCACGGATTGGTCAACCCCAGGGTATCCTGGTAGACCGCTTCAACGAGCCGTGCATGTCGACTCATCGTGAAGTAGGTCTCGACCCGCTGACGTCCCGCTCGCCCCATGGCTTGCGCGCGGCCCGGATCGTTGAGCAGCGTGGAGATCGCCTCGGCTAACGCCGCCGGATCAGCGGGCTCGACCAGCAACCCTGTGACATTCGCCTCGACGACTTCTGGAACGCCGCCCGCGGCGGTCGCGACCACTGGTCGCCCTGTCGCCATGGCTTCCAGGAGCACGCGACCGAAGTCTTCCGCCTCGGAAGGTAGTATGAACAGCTCCATGGCGACCAGCAGGTCCGTCACGTCTGCCCTGTGGCCTAAGAACATCGCTGCCTCAACCAGTCCCATATCTTGCGCGTATCGTTCCAACGCGTCCCTCTCAGGGCCAGCACCCACGATGAGCAGACGAACCGTGGGATGCTTGTGACGAAGCCGCATCAATGCATCGAGGAGGTATCGGTGCCCTTTGAATGGGACGAGTCGCCCCACTGTGCCGATCAACCTGGCCGTGGGTGGGATTCCGAGGGCATCACGAACGCTCACGCTGTCCTTCGAAGGGGAAAACGTTTCGAGGTCAATGCCGTTCGGGACGACCGAGCACCGTCCGTATGCCCTGGGCCATCGGAGGAGGCGAGCCCGGACCACTTCGGAGATCGCGATGGTCCTGGTGGCTAGCCGCGCCAGCAGCCAGTCGAGTTTATGGTCTCGCCGCCAGACGCGCAGATGCCAGACCACCGGTCGACCGGCCAGTCGTCCCACCATGCCTGCGTAGAACATGGCTCGAGAGCCGTTCGCGTGCAGAAGAGTCACACCCATATCTCGAACGAGACGACTGAGGTGTACAAGGCTTCGGAGCATAGCAGGACCAGGACAACGGAGACTCGGCAGTGGAACGACATGCGTCGGAAGACCAAGGGCGCGACAGCGAGTCGCCACTGATCCCTCAGAGGGCACCACCACGATGGGGGCCCAGTGGGACCGGTCCAATCCCTTCAGCAGCGTGAGCAGGCTTACTTCACCTCCACCCACGATTTCGCCGTGATTGGATACTAGTAGTACAGGGTACATCTTATTCTGCTGTCTACCGAGCCATCACGGCTTTCCACCGCCCAACTTCTGTTCCGAGATCCATGGCCAATTTGACAATCGGGACCAACCACCAAGCGTTCCGATGGGTTGGATAGGCACGGGCAAATCGGAACCGCCATAGCATCGCTGCGTAATACAGGGCTACAACCCCTGGCAGCAGGAGGAGGAATCGCGGCCAATAAGCCAAGAACGCCAGAAGAGCAAGCAACCTCACGGTCCAAGAGCTGCGCAGGAGATAGCGAAGGAAGGCCAATCGGTCCGCGCTCCTGGCCATGATCAGCAGCTCGCTTCGACCCCGACGGGCGAACCACCGAAACACAGCAGGCAGGCTGTCTCGCGTCCGATGATAGACCACGGCGTTCGGCGCGTAGACGCACCGACCCACGGAGGTCACTCGCTCGGCCAAGAGGGAGTCTTCCCCTCCTAGGCGCGCATCCTCATTGAAGCCCCCTGCTTGGAGAACGGCTTTCCGTTGATAGGAACAATTGCAGGTGGACAGGTATCGTGTCGGGACAACTCGCCCTTGGGCATCATGCAGGTATCGAAGGCCTCCACCAGGAAACCCCAGAATGTTTTCCGCATACCCGAGTAGCCCACAATCCTTGACAAGCACTGCGCCAGCAACTCCCACGACATGC
>VBOJ01000019.1 GCA_005877775.1 Nitrospirota bacterium
ACGAGGCGTTAGCTCAGGCCATCAGTGCACGGACTCGATTACCGATCGCGGTGGAAGGGCTGTACCATTGGATCGGGTTTTTGCCTTCGCGGGTCAACCCACGCATGCCGGTCCATAATCAGTTCGCCGGTGTGTTCGAGACAGGAGAGATGAAAGTGCGCGGACTAGAAGTCAGACGATCAGATGCCCCGATGGTTGTGAAACGGGCTCAAGCCGAGATCCTCCGTTGCCTGAGCGATGCAAAGACGTTACGTGAGCTTCGGGAGGCAGTCCCACGGGTTATTGAGATCGTCCGGGCGTACCGCCAGTATCTTCGTGGGGGACGTGCGCGGCTTGAGGAACTGGTTATCAGTAAAACGTTGTCGCAAGACCCTCGGTCGTACCGCCATGAGACGATGACCGCCATTGCGGCGAAGGAACTCCTGGGGCATGGGGTCAAGCTCCAAGCTGGAGAGTCGCTCCACTATGTCATCACTGACGCGGCTGCCCGCCTTCCTCAAGACCGCGTCCGGGCTGCTGCCACGGTTGATGGTACGTGGTCATACGATGCTGATGCCTATGAGAAGCTGCTTCACAAGGCGGCGCTCGCAATCCTGTCGCCTCTGGGTGTCGGAGCAGCGCTTCTCGATCGTCTCACCAGCCCCGTTGGTCGTGAGAAATAGACTTGTGGTGAGGAGGAAAAGGGGCCAACTCATTTGCCCTTGGCCAATGTCACTTCCTGAAAGTGACCGTCGTGGCATGCCGGGCTTACGATGAGCAACTCACGATCAGGCGCTTTCCCCAATCCGGGGGCGGGGCTGCATAACGGTCCATCTCGGGCTGCTCGGCGAAGGGATCGCGCAGAAGCTGGCGGAGGCGCTCGATCTCGGAGAAATCCTTCTGCTCCGTCGCCAGGCGAATGGCTTGGTGGGCGAGGTAGTTGCGGAGCACATACTTGGGGTTGACCCGTTTCATCCGCTCCGCTCGCTCCTCGTCACGGCTGCCCTCTGCGCGGAGCCGCTCCTTGTACCCTGCGGCCCACTTGTCGAAGGCGTCCCGATCCACGAAGAAATCCCTCAGCGTCTCGTTCCGATCCTCCGCCGCTTGTTTGAAGTCGCAGAGGAAACGGAAGACATTCGTATAATCGGCGACGCTCCCCCGCATCAGTTCCAACAGGCCGGTGAGCAACGCATCGTCCCCAGGCCGCGACTCCCGTAGCCCCAGCTTCGCCCGCATCAGCTCGGCAGAGTGCTCAGCAAAGACGGCCTCATACGCGTCGAGCTCTGCTTTGATCGCCTCGTCCGGGACGAGTGGCGTGAAGGCCTGGGCCAGACACCGCAGGTTGAAATAGCCGATATCCGGCTGGTTCTGGAACGCATAGCGCCCATGGTGGTCGGAATGGTTGCAGATGAAGGCGGGGTTGTACTCATCCAGGAAGCCGAATGGGCCATAGTCGAGGGTGATCCCCAACACAGACATGTTGTCGCTGTTCAGGACTCCGTGCGCGAAACCCACCGCCTGCCACTTCGCGATGAGTCGCGCCGTGCGGACCGCCACTTCGTGGTAGAACCGGGCGTACTTGTCCGGCGTGTCCTTCAGGTCCGCCACGTTCGGATAATCCCGCGCGATCACATAGTCCGTCAGGGTCTTAAGGTGATCGAACTGGCGCCGCCAGTAGAAGAACTCGAAGTGGCCGAACCGGACATGAGAAGGCGCCAGGCGCAACATCGTGGCGCCGGGCTCGACCTGCTCGCGCAGCACCTCTTCTTCGCTCCCCACCACGCAGAGAGCGCGCGTTGAAGGAATGCCCAATCCGTGCATGGCTTCGCTGCAAAGGTATTCCCGGATGCAGGAGCGCAGCACGGCGCGGCCGTCATCATCTCGCGAGAAGGGCGTCAGGCCCGCTCCTTTGAGATGCAGATCCCACTTCTCGTCGAGGCTGTTGCGGACTTCACCCAGGAGGATAGCGCGGCCGTCGCCGAGACGCGAGACGTAGGCACCGAATTGGTGGCCGGCATAGACGGTCGCGATCGGCTCGCTGCCCGGCAGCAGGTACTGCCCCCCAAAGCAGCCGGCGAACTCCGGCCGGCCGGCTTCCTCCGGAGAGAGCTCGATCAAGGCCGCGGCGTCCTGGTTGAAGCTCACCAGGAATGGATTCTTGAGCGGCGTCGGAGTCACCTTCGCATGAAACACTTCGGGCAGGCGTGCAAAGCTGTTGTCGAATTGGAGCGTCTCGAGTGTTCTCACTGATGCCATGGAGGCATCATAACATGGAATGGCAGGCCCATCCGGCCCGCTTATCACCTTGATTTCAGAAGACGGTGTCTAGAACCGACTCGAGCACGACGTTCCACTTATCGGCCATTCTTACCTCACCTGAATCATTGGGATGCACGCCGTCCCACGTTTCGGATGAGGGATTGAACCCAGTGAATTGGTCCACCAATGCGACCGGTGACTGGATCATCGTCTTCGTAGAAGCCAGCTTAGCGATCTCTTGGTTGAGGGTTGTAATGGTGTTGAACTTCGGTAGCGTCGAAGGGATGATTTGCGCCAACAGGATTTTTACCTTCGGATTAACCTGCCGGAGTGTGTCGATGATCGCACTGAGGTCCTCCACCGTTGATGTGACGCTCTCCCCTTGCCAGAGGTCATTATGACCGAGATGAATCAACACGATGTCCGGCTGTGTAGAGGTGGCCCAGCCTTTGAGATTCACGAGGATCTCGTCCGCCCGCCAGCCTGAATGCCCTTCGTGGTCCTGATCGAAATCGTCATGCCGTAGTTTGCGTCCGGAAACTCCGTGCTGACTTCCTACGAAATCCACTCTGTGTCCGCTTTCCATCAGATGCTGCCAGAGATAGTATCGATAGCTTGCGTGGCCTTCCGAAGACTCTGTGATCGAGTCGCCAAGCGGCATGATTTTGATGGTTTTGTCCTGAGGGATGGATGGCGAGCACTGTGACAGCAATGGAATGGCTGTGCAAGCGGTGAGAACGGAAAACATGACTACGCGGGTGGACGCCCGTCGGTGAGTCCGACGCAACAAGGCATTCATGCGTGAGGCAAAGAGGTTTGCTGCTCGGCGTGGTAGGAGCTGCGGACCAGCGGGCCGGATTCGACGTGGCTGAAGCCAAGGGCCAAGCCTTCCGCTTTAAAGGCAGCGAATTCGTCCGGATGGTAGAAACGGGCGACCGGGAGATGTTGCTTCGTAGGTTGCAGATATTGGCCGATCGTCATCATGTCGCACGCCACCGCCCGCAGATCGCGCATGACTTCCCGAACCTCCTCGGCCGTTTCCCCCATGCCGACAATGAGACCAGATTTCGTCCTTGCCCCCATTCTCTTCGCCCTCTCTAGCAGCGTGAGAGAGCGATCGTACTTGCCTTGAGGCCGGATGGAGGGAAAGAGCCGCCGCACGGTCTCGATATTATGGTTGAGAATATCCGGCTTCTCGACCACGACTAAAGCGAGAGCCGCTTCGTTGCCTTCAAAATCCGGGATCAGCACCTCTACGGCGCAGATCGGAGTGAGGCGCCTGATTTGCCGGATCGTCTCGGCGAAGATTGCGGCCCCGCCATCCTCCAACTCATCCCGGTTCACCGAGGTGATCACGGCATGCCGGAGGCTCAGCGCCTCCACGGCTTGGGCGACGCGAAGGGGCTCTTCCCGATCCAGCTCCAGCGGACGGCCTGTGGTGACCGCGCAATAGTGACATCGGCGCGTACAGATATCACCCAGAATGAGGAAGGTAGCGGTGCGGTTGTTCCAGCATTCCCAAACATTGGGACACCGGGCCTCTTCGCAGATCGTGTGCAGTTCCAAGCGGTCCATGATCCGCCGGACGTCCTGATAATCCTGCCCCTGTCTCATGGTGACCTTGAACCAGGGCGGGAGGCGACGGCCCGAATTGCGGACCTCATGAGTCGGTATGAACGTCATGACGTTCTCTATTCTATCATTATGTCTGAATCAATTCTTGAGGATGTTCAAGGATGCGCTTGAATTCTTTCAAGAATTTCGCGCCTTGGACCCCGTCCAGCGCACGGTGATCGCAGGAGAGCGTGACTTTCATGCGCCGGCCTGCTTTCACGTCCCCTGCAACGGCCACCACCACATCACGCACCGATCCCACCGCGATGGCCGCGGCTTCCGGCGGCATGATAATGGCAATGAAGTTTTCCACGTCGAACATCCCCAAGTTGGAGACCGAAAAGGTGGCGCCGCTATATTCGTGCGGCTGGAGTCGTTTGTTTCGCGCTCGCTCAATCAGCTCACGCGATTCGGTTGCGATGGCCTCTAAAGTCTTGGAACCGCAATCACGCAGGACAGGAGCGATCAGGCCATCATCCAGCCCCACGGCAATCCCGATATCAATAGTCCCATGTTGACGCAGCCTGTCGCCGGCATAGGACACGTTGATCTCGGGATGACGGGCCAGGGCCAGTGCGGCCGCTTTTACGATCATATCGGTCAGACTTGGATGGGAACGGCGGCTCTGCTTGAGTTGTGCGCGGAGGGTTTCCGCCTCTTCCATCGCAATGTCAGTCGTGAGATAAAAATGTGGAACCGGCGCCTTGCTCTGAATGGTGGTCCTGGCAATGGCCTTTCGCATTTGGCTGAGCGGCCGATCGGTTGCACCGGTCGCGCGAGAGACGCCGGCTGCGCCGGCTTTCATGACATCCTCTTCGACGATACGCCCCCCCGGCCCTGAGCCTGTGACGGAGGAGAGATCGATTCCCCGTTCGGCAGCCATGGCCTTGGCGCGAGGCGATGCTTTGATACGGTCCTTCTCTTCGCCCAAGCTGGATGGAGGGCCTGGAGCAGAGGAGGCAGATCTGGAAGCCGCGTCTATCTTGGACTCCGGAATTCGCACAAGACCAGCTGCAGGAGCGATGGAATCGGCTAAGACTGAGCTGATGTCCTCATCTGGTTCAGCGATCACCGCGATCAGCGCTCCTGCTTTGACGGTCGTCCCCTCGTTGACCAGCACGCGCCTGAGCGTGCCGGAGGCGAATGCCTCTAGATCCATCACGGCTTTATCGGTTTCGATTTCAGCCAAGACATCGCCGCTCCCCACCACGTCGCCTTCGCGCTTTTTCCATTTCACAACGACGCCCTCTTCCATCGTGTCGGTCAATTTCGGCATGACGACGCGGCTGGCCATCTACGACTCCTTGCCAGGATGCTGACAAAAACCTCCAACTTTGTTCTCATCACGCATTGAACGGAGACTGGCTATGGGTGCCCGGGGAACCACTCAACGTGCGCAGAAAAAGTCCGCCCCATGTTTGGGCCGTTGTGCATATCTAGCTGAGCAATGATAAATCATATCGGATTGTACCGAGATAACCATCGGCGAATCCATCCAAACAGTCCCCATGCCGGCTCTGGGGGTCGCTCAGGGTCTAGATACTCAATCCACGGTTCCTGGCTGCCCAGATAGGTACTGCCGCTGAAACTGAGTTGACTCTTGAGCTGGGTAAAGCCTCTGATCTGCAGCAGGTGGATCAGCTCCTGGACAGCCGCAAGTTTCGTTTCAGTGCCACCAGTGACCACCATCGTTGTCTCGTACCGGAGCGAGGCCCGATAGCCACCTTCCGACCGATCAACCTCTACCAGTCGAGTAAACCCGCGCGCTCGGTCATCCAGTCCTGCCACCTGATGCTTCTCGACCACCTCGTCCAGCATTGCAGGCCTGACACGCTGATCTTAGGTTGCTCGAAACACCGCCAGGAGATCGCTGAGGGCGATGGTCTTATTGCGGAGAACCGCTCGCTCGGCTTTCAAGGCATCCGCCGCAGCCTTCTTCTCAGCTCCTCCCTGCAGACAAGCGGCACCCAGAGACAGCACACGATCGCATTCCTCCTCGACTTTCCCTTTCACCACGCGGTTGACAGACAGGATCTCCATCATCTTGGCTTTGGTGGCTGAGAGATGTGCCTGAAGATCTGGCTCAGGGAAGGAGGCGCGCGCAGCCTCGTCGTGACAACGATCGAGATATTGGGCCAGGAAGACGTAGAGTCGGACGAGAGTCTCGGTGATCTCGATATGGCTCGGCACTGAGGACTGCGCAACCATTTAGTTCCCTCCCTTTACAAGCCGCCTCACAGCCGCGAGGACGCGGTCCCGATCAGGGATGGCCGCGTCCTCAAGAGGGCGGCTATACGGCATCGGCACATCGGCTCCTGTCACCCGCACAATCGGACCGTCCAGATAATCGAACGCCTCCGAATACACACTCTCGGCAATCTGGGCACCCAGACCGGCGAAGCGCCAGCCTTCTTCGACGATCACGAGCCGTCCGGTCTTCTTGACGGAAGCCGTGATGGTTGCGAGGTCGAAGGGTTTCAGGGTTCTGGGGTCCATGACCTCGACCTCGATCCCCTCGCGAGCGAGGAGCTCGGCCACCTCCAGCGCGAGCAGTAGCATTTTTGAATAGGCCACGATGGTCACGTCCTTGCCCTGGCGCTTCAGCTCAGCCTGACCGATCGGGATCGTGTATTCGCCTTCCTGGACTTCTCCTTTTATTGAGTATAGAAGTTGGGCCTCGATGAAGATGACCGGGTTCTGGTCCCGGACGGCGCTTTTCAAGAGACCTTTGGCGTCATGCGGAGTCGCGGGCGCGACGACTTTCAAACCCGGCACGTGGCAGAACCAGGCTTCCAAGCTTTGAGAATGCTGTGCTCCCAGTTGATGCGCGGCGCTCCCTGGCCCACGGATCACGATGGGAACTGACAACTGCCCGCCGGACATGTACCGGATTTTGGCCGCGTTATTGACGATTTGATCCAGGGCGAGGATGCCGAAATTAAACGTCATGAGCTCGACGATCGGATGCAATCCGGCCATTGCCGCTCCGATGGCCAGCCCCGTGAACCCCGCCTCTGTGATCGGAGTGTCCAGTACCCGCTGGGAGCCGAACTCTTCCACGAATCCCTTGCTGACTTTGAAGGCTCCCTGGTAATAACCTACCTCCTCGCCAATCAAAAAGATGCGGTCATCTCGCCGCATTTCCTCGCGCATGGCCTGGTTCAATGCTTCTCGGTATGAGATCAGCACGGTGGCTACTCGATATAGACGTCTTCTTCAAGGGCTGTGCGAGCTGGGAAGGGACTCTCGTCGGCAAACTTCACCGCGGCAGCTACCATCTCTCCCACTTCTCGCTCCAGCTGTTTGAAATCGGCTTCTGTCCCCAATTTCTGGTTCATGATGCTCTGGCGAAGCAGCACCAACGGGTCGCGCTTTCGTTCTTCTTCGACTTCTTCCTTGGTCCTGTAATGCCCATGAGCCGGATCCGCCATCGAGTGACCCATGAACCGATAGGTCGTGGCTTCGACGAAATAGGGGTGGGGCACGGACCGGACCAATTTCACCACCCTCCGCATCAGTGCACGGACCGCCAGCACGTCCATCCCGTCCACCGGCTCTGCTTCAATACCGTACGAACGGGCCGTTGCCGCCACGTTGGAATAGAGTGCGACCGCCCGTTGAACCGGCGTCCCCATGCCGTAGCGGTTGTTTTCACAGATGAAGATCACCGGTAACTTCCACAGGGCCGCAAGATTGAAGGCTTCGTGGGCCTGCCCGCTGGGTAACGCCCCTTCTCCGAAGAAGCACAGGACCACCTGGTCGCGTTTCTGGTAGTTGACGGCAAAGGCCAACCCTGTGGCCAGGGGTAGATGTCCTCCCACGATGGCATAGCCACCCATAAAGTTCCGTTTGGCGTCCACCAGATGCATGGAGCCTCCCTTGCCCTTGCATAGCCCGGTGGCCTTGCCAAACAGTTCGGCCATGACTTGGCCCGGGTCCGCACCTTTGGCGAGACAGTGCCCGTGATCACGATACGCGCTGATGACGTAATCGTCGGCTCTGATGGCCGCGATGGCGCCGACGGCGATTGCTTCTTCACCGATATAGAGATGGAGGAACCCGGCGATCTTGGCCAGAGCATACATCTCCGCCGATCGTTCCTCGAACCGGCGAATCAGGAGCATCTGACGATAGAGGGTGAGGAGGTCTTCTCGATCCATGAGGGCGTATTATGCAGAAAGCCAGTGGGGCACTCAAGAACGAGTGCGAAAGTTAGAGCAGAACTTTGACGTCAGGACCTTCGACCTTCACTTGGTAGGACTTCACGCAGGCCGAAGGATTCGTCAAGGACACGCCAGTCTTCACATTGTATTGCCATCCATGCCAGGGGCAGGTGACCGTATCACCCTCCAGTTCCCCTTCTCCTAGAGGACCCCCACGGTGCACACAGGTGTTGTCGATCGCATAATAGGTTCCATCCACATTGAACACGGCGATGGACTGGCCATTGACCTCGGCGACGACACCGCTTCCGGGGGCGACGTCCGTCGTGCGGGTGACTCTGACAAACTCAGCCATCTTGCCTCCTCTTCTTGGTGGAGTTGAGGTTCAGGTTAAGGTTGAGCAAGGATTCGATCAATGGCTTGTTCTTACCCTCAACCTTAGCCTTATCCTTGACATTCTTCATGTGCTCTGCGGCCGTTTGATCTTCTTCAGCAAGCTGCCAATGGACGCTTGGGGCTGGTCTCCTGCCCCTGCATTCGTGCCGCGGATCCCATCTGCAAGCTTGGCCGCAATCTCCCTGAATGCTGTCGCCTGAGGCGACGTAGGATTCGCCACTACGATCGGCATACCGGTGTCACCTCCAGCCCTGATGGCAGGATCGATCGGAATCCGGCCTAAAAACGGGATCCCCAGCTTTTCCGCCGCTCGTTCGCCGCCGCCGTGAGAAAAGATCTCGGTCCGCTCGCCGCAATGGCCGCAGACAAAATAGCTCATGTTCTCGATGAGGCCGAGCAGCGGGACGTTGACTTTCTGAAACATCATCATGCCCTTCCGCACATCGTGAAGCGCGACTTCTTGGGGCGTCGTGACCGTCACCGCCCCACACAAGGGCACGAGCTGAGAGAGGGTGAGCTGGGCATCTCCCGTACCTGGAGGAAGGTCAACGAGCAGGTAGTCCAGTTCGCCCCAGTTCACGTCTCGGAAGAACTGCTGGATGGCTGTGTGAATCATGGGGCCTCGCCAGACGACAGCCGTCTCCTCCGGAACAAAATACCCCATCGAGATGACCTTGACCCCGTGGCCCTCGGCCGGCTTGATCTTCCCATCTTCTTGTTGGGGTGGTGTAGGAACCCCCATCATCATGGGAATGTTGGGCCCGTACACGTCGGCATCCATCAGGCCGACTTTTGCTCCGGCGAGGCTGAGCGCCACCGAAAGATTGACAGCCACGGTCGTTTTCCCGACCCCGCCTTTGCCGCTGCTGATCGCGATCACGTGTTTGACGTTCGGGATGAGGTCGTCTTTACTCGCGCTCCTCCCCTGCTGTCCCTGTTCGGCATTCACCTCGCCCATGCCCTGTACCTCGTTACGATCAACACGTCAGACACACAATAGACATCCAGACTCTCGAACGAATTCTCTTAGGGTCCCTCTATTGTCAGCGGCTCTCGACTTGCGAGAGAATCACGGTGGGGTCAGCTCAACTGAGTCGCAAACTTCTTTCGCGCGCGGCCCAGTAGGGGTTCACGGTGGGTTCCCCGATTGTGTTCGATAACCGGGTCGAGAATTTCACCGCAAATGAGGCAGCGCCACCCTTTGAAATGCAGGGAACCAGTATCGTCCTTCAAGTCTTCAAACTCATCCTGTACCATCACACCATTGCATCGCGGGCATTCCATGGAGAATATCCTCGAATGCTCCGGTCGAGCAGAACCAGATTGTCCACACGGCTGATGTACTCATGATACGCCTCTCCCCTCTCAGGAGACAAGGGGGCGGGGGGCAAGAGATCAGCGCAAGTCTTCAGGCTCGATGGCGTTGCAGATTGTAGGCTAGCCCGAACTTTGACAGGGTAAAAATCAGCCACTTGGAGGGGTCGATATTGTACCACTTGGGGCCGTTCCGATAGTCCCTCAAGTGTGTATGGTGGTAGTTGTGATAGCCTTCCCCAAACGTCACGAGAGAGATCCACCAACTGTCTCGGCTGCTGTCTTCAGTGCCGTGGGGCTGCGCTCCCCAAATGTGACAAATGGAGTTGATGCAGAAGGTAGAGTTGAGGACGAAGAAGACACGAGCCACCCCGGCGAGCAGAAAGCAGCTCAATCCGCCCATCCACCCTCCGTTGAAGTACCCCACCACAAACGGGAGCCCCAGACCGGAGAGGACGATCAGAGCGTAATACCGGTGTTGCCACATAATGATCGGGTCTTTGCGCAATTTGGATTCGTAGATCTCATCCCGGTGCGGAGATTTTTGGAAGATCCATCCGCAATGGCTGTGCCAGAAACCTTTGGTCGCGTTGTAGGGGTCTTGCTCCTGGTCGCACCGTGCATGGTGCCGGATGTGATCCGCGCACCATCGCAGCGCAGAGTTCTCGAGCGCCCACCCACCGATGACGAGCAGACAAGCCTTCACCCAGGCCGGGCAGTCAAAACTTCTGTGGGAGATCAGACGATGATAGCCGACCGTGATCCCGAGACCGCTGGCCATGTACAGCACCCCGAACATCACCCAGTCCAACAGGCTGAATCCGTGGAAGTAGCCGAACACCGGCACGCCGATTAGAGAGCATGCAGTGACGACGGAAAACAGCAGGATAACCGGGTAGTCGAGCTGTCGAACCGTCTTCTCCATTCTGTTCTCCCTCCCGTTTCGTTCCCTAGTGAACTCTTATGAGGGTTCACCTACCTCAAATACATCGTCACATACTATAGTACTTCCGACTCATTTACAAGAAAATCCTTTCGCGGTGTATACTGTGCCTTAGCTAGGTGTTGTTAGGAGCAGAAGCAGCCAATGGCGGACACGAGTTCTGCTCTGGAACTTGCCATTCATCGGATCGGCCGGGAGCTTGCCAAGCAATCAGCCGGCCTCTCACCAACGGTCTTTGATTCTGCCTGGTGGTCGAAGACCCTGCTCGACTGGTCCATGAAGGACGAAGCGTTTAAGGTCCGTCTCTTTCGCTTTATCGATGTCTTGCCCTGTTTGGAGACGGATGCTCAAGTCGCCCGGCTCATGGAGGAGTATTTTGGCGGGACGAACGAAGTCGCGCTTCCTCTTCAGTGGGGCCTCCGGGCCATCTCCGCGACCAGCCTTGGGTCCAAGCTGAGCGCGAAGTCCCTTCGACACCAGATCCATCAGATGGCCCGCACGTTCATCGCAGGCGCCTCCATCGCCGATGCCCTGCCCGCGCTGCTACGCCTCTGGAAAGAAGGACGCGGCTATTCGGTCGATCTACTGGGTGAAACCACGGTCACTGAAAATGAGGCGGACCGGTACCGAGACCGCTGCCTGGAGACTCTGCGTCAGTTGGAGAAAGCCACAGTGGCCTGGCCTTCCGCTGCTGTCCCTGAACGGGACCACACTGGCCCCATCCCTCGCGTCAATTTGTCCGTCAAACTGTCCGCCCTCTATTCTCAGTTGGATCCGATCGATCCCGAGGGCAGTTTTTCCGCCGTGGCGACGCGTCTTTGCCCGCTCCTGGATCTTGCTATGACCGTGCCGGCTGCGATCACGTTCGATATGGAGCAGGCTGAGCTGAAGGATCTGACGCTCATGATCTTCACGCGTCTCCTGTCGGAGGAGGCCTACCGTTCGTATCCGCACGGCGGCATTGCGATTCAGGCGTACTTGAAGGAGTCCGGAGCCGACATTGATACCCTGCTCCAATGGGTTCGTCGCCGCGGTGCGCCTATCAGCATCAGACTGGTGAAGGGAGCCTACTGGGACTCTGACATGATTCGGTACCAGCAGCGTGGATGGCCGGTTCCGGTGTTCCAGAGCAAACCGGAAACTGATGCCAATTATGAAGTCTTAACACGGACCTTGATCCAGCATGCCGACCTGATCAGGCCCGTCTTCGGGACGCACAATCTTCGAAGCCTGGCCCATGCCGAAGCGGCCGCGCAAGCCGCCGGACTGTCCCCTGAGGCCTACGAATATCAGATGATCTTCGGGATGGCAGAACCGCTTCAAGCAGCCGTCGTCAAGGCTGGACGACGGCTCAGGATTTATACTCCTGTGGGAGAACTGCTCCCTGGTATGGCCTACCTCGTGCGTCGGCTGCTGGAGAATACCTCCAACGAATCATTCTTGCGAAGGGAGTACGCCGAGTCGGAGCCCCTAGATCTCTTGCTCGCTCCACCCCACGCAGTTCCTCTTGCAGCAGCGAGTTCCTCGACGGATCAGTCTAACCACCTCGATTTCCCTCGACGCTCGGTATCCGGCCAGTTCATCAACGAACCTCATACGGATTTCTCACAGGCGTCCTCCAGGGCGGCGATGACCCAGGCTCTTGCGGCGGTCAGGGCCCGGTTGGGCCAGACGCTCTCTTCCAGAGTGCCGTCTGCTCTGTCCCCTTCAGGGCCGGAGCTCATTTCGCTCAATCCCAGTCGTCCGAGCGAGGTGATTGGCCGGCTGCGCGGCTTCGCACCAGACGATACCGCCAGGCTCATCCAAGCGATCCTTCCCAAGCTCGCCCCCTGGAGTGCCACGGCTCCCGAACAACGGGCCGACATCCTGATCAAGGCGGCAGCGATCATGCGCCGCCGGCGCTTTGAATTGTCGGCGTGGGAGATTTTTGAGACGGGAAAACCCTGGCGCGAAGCGGACGCTGATGTTGCTGAGGCGATCGACTTTCTGGAATTTTATGCCAGGGAGATGCGTCGCCTCGGTCAGCCGCGGCGCTTGGGGCTCGAGCCGGGAGAGCTGAACCATCTCATGTTCTTCCCACGCGGTCTGGTCGTCGTGATTTCCCCGTGGAATTTTCCTCTCGCGATTCCCACCGGGATGGTCTCGGCGGCCTTGGTGACCGGCAACGTCGTCCTCTTCAAGCCTTCAGAGCGCGCTCCGGTGATGGCCCATCTCTTAGTTGAACTGCTGACGGAGGCCGGTGTGCCGGATGGGGTTCTCCAATTCGCGCCAGGAGGACCGGAACTTGGTCGGGCGCTCGTCGAACGCCCTGAAGTCCAGATGATCGCCTTTACCGGTTCAAAGGAAGTGGGGCTTCAGATCCTGGCTCAGGCCGGGCGTGTGGCACCCGGTCAGACGACGGTGAAGCATGTGGTCGCGGAAATGGGGGGGAAGAACGCGATCATCGTCGATGAGACTGCTGATCTCGATGAAGCGGTCGCAGGCGTGCTCACGTCATTCACTGGTTTCCAAGGACAAAAGTGTTCTGCCTGTTCTCGAGCGATTGTCCACGAGTCGGTCTATGACCTGTTTCTTCAACGGCTCGCCGACGCCGTCATGAGCTTGCGAATCGGCCCTCCGGCAGATCCGGGCGCCCGCATGGGCCCGTTGATTGACGAACGCGCCCGTGCCAAGGTCCGCGAGTACGTCGAGATCGGAAAACGCGAAGGACGGCTGGTGGTGGAGCGGCAGGTCGCTGAAGCCGGTTGTTTTGTCGGGCCAGTTGTCTTTGCCGATATCCAACCTACTCACCGGCTGGCCCAGGAAGAGATCTTCGGCCCGGTGCTCGCCGTGATGCGTGCCCGAAGCTTCGACGAGGCCATCCGGCTCGCAAACGCCTCACCCTATGCGCTGACAGGCGGGGTCTATTCGCGGAGCCCTGCCCATCTCATGAAAGCGCGTGAAACGTTCGACGTGGGGAACCTCTACATCAACCGTCCCATCACGGGGGCCCTAGTGGGTCGGCAGCCCTTCGGAGGGCATCGGTTGTCCGGAGTCGGCGCCAAGGCCGGAGGCGAGGACTACCTGATGCAATTCATGGTCGCGCATGTGGTCAGTGAGAATACCCTCCGTCGCGGATTCGCTCCTGCTCGATGAGGCCGGCTTGGCTTTGATCTGCACTTCTTCCAGCTCTTCGGTGATCTCGCTGGTCCAGCCCCGATCCGACTTGAACGGCGGAAGCTCCTGCCGTTCGACGTACCGTACGAGCCCGACACCCTTGGCAAACCACGCCGTCATCGTATCCGTTCCGACCGCAGTTCGTTTGGCACCGGAGAGATGGATCTTCAAGGTCATGCGAGCTTCAATGCGCACGGCATCCTGATACGTGCCTGCCGGCACCGATATGGCCTCCTTCGTCACCACGGTGACTGACGCGATCACGTCGGTTCGCTCAACCACATCGTCCCCATCCACGTCCGCGTCGAATTCCAACCCTTTACGGTCGAATTGCTGAAACGACGACGGGAACTCGAGCGGGAACTGAACAATCTGGTAAGGGATGAGTTGTTTCTCGAGAGCCGTCCCGGGGTCCGACCCGTAATAGACAATGCCTGCGGCGTCCCGGCGATAATAACTGTCCGAGGGACCGTGGTTGCCGGGGTTCGTGTCGTGAAAGACCTTGACGGTGACGCCCTTAATCGTCTCGGTTCCCTTCACCGTTGAGACGTTCATGAACTGTTTCGTGGTGATCTTCTGAAGAGGTCCCTCAACCACCTCACCTCGGTAGCGCCACCGGCTCCCCACGGTGTCCGGAAAGTAATCGTCGGCATTGGCGATGACTTCGGTTCTCGAAGCAGCATAAGCCGTGAATCCTGTGCCCACAGCAAGTGCCAGAGACCAACATGCCACTAACCAGCCGCTCGTCTTGCCAAGAGGATGATGCATTGCGCGTCACCGTACCATACTTGCCTGAACACCGGCAAGGTCCAGTTCCGCTTCCAAGTCCGGACGCCGCACGAGCTTGCCTTCCCTGACTCCGTTCCATAATAATACCGCCCGCGAGGTGGCCATGTCGAAATCGTCCATATCGGGAGTGGACTCCCGAGTCTCTCCCTCTTTGGTCACTCGTCCCACGGTTCTGGTCACAGGTGGATCGCGCGGCATCGGCCAAGCCATCTGTCTGGAATTCGGTCACGCTGGCTGGCGAGTGGGCGTCCATTACCGGGAGCGAAAGGATGACGCGGCTCGAACGGCCGCGACGGTCACCGCCCAAGGTGGAGAGGGCCTTTTGTATCAAGCCGACATCGGAGATGCGCGGCAAGTGGACGCGATGGTTCAGGAATTTGTTTCCCGCTGGGGACGACTCGATGTCTTGGTGTGCAATGCGGGACAGGCGACCAGCAGACTCGTGCTCCGTCTCCGACCTGATGAATGGAAGGCTGTGATCAAGACCAACCTGACCGGCACATTCCATTGCCTCAAGGCTGCGGCGAATCACATGCTGGCCCAAGGGGACGGCTCCGTCATCGTCGTGAGCTCATTCGCCGGCATGCAGGGCGGAGCCGGCCAGTCCGCTTATGCGGCCTCGAAAGCCGGTCTGCTGGGCCTGGTGAAGACAGCGGCCCGTGAATGGGGATGCAGTAATGTGAGGGTCAACGCGGTCTTCCCGGGCTGGCACCGGACCGAGCTGTCGGCACCGGCACTGTCACGAGATCTTCGAATGAAGGACCATGTTCTCGGACGGTCACCTGATCTCAACGAGGTTGCCCGATCCGTCTATCACTTGGCTCAGTTGAAGGACATCTCGGGCCAAGTCTGGAATCTCGACAGCCGGATCATTTAGAAGAAAGTGCGATTTGATGATCTGGTGATTGAACGAAGTGGCCAGAACACCTCACCACCTCACCAAATCACCAGGTCACCAAATGACACAATTCTTTCGCGGTTGCTTCGTCACCGGCACAGATACGGGTGTAGGGAAGACCGTCGTCACGGCTGCTCTCGCGCTCTGCCTGAAGCAGCAAGGTCTGAGCGTGGGGGTCATGAAGCCGATCGAGACTGGTCACGCGCCTGACGACTCCACCGTCTCTGATGCCGACCGTTTACGGGCAATTGTTGAGGCTCCGGATCCCGTCGGACTCGTCAATCCCTATCGGTTCTCGGCCCCACTGGCCCCGCTCGCCGCCGCTCGACTGGCCGATTCGACCATCGAGATGGACCGGATCGTGTCCGCCTATGAGACCCTTGCCACTGGTCATCGAATGGTGGTGGTGGAAGGTATTGGAGGCATCATGGTGCCGATCAGCCCTCAGAGGACCGTTCGTGATCTTATTGTGCGGCTTGGGCTGCCCGTCGTCGTGGTGGGTCGCGTGACCCTCGGCGGCGTCAACCACGCCTTGCTCGTGGTAGAGGCGCTCAGGGAGCATGGGGTCGTCACGCTGGGGGTCGTCCTGAACCGCCCTGTCGCCCCTCCGCGGTCGTCAACGAACTCGATGCAGGAGGAGTCTACCGTTGAGTTAATGAAGGAGTTCAGCGGAGTGCCCGTGATTGGACCCCTTCCCCATGAGGATGCGTTCGATCAAGCGTGGGCGGTCGGACTTGCCAGGATGGCTCAGCATCCCGGGATTCGTGAACTGGCCCGTCTGGTCATGGGAAGCGCGACATGAACGTTCGAACTGCGTCCGGAACGTGAGCCGCATGCAGAATGGCAGAGATGACCGCGACTCCATCAGCCCCTGCTCCGATCACGGCCTCCAGGGAATCGATCGTGATGCCGCCGATGGCAAAGACCGGCAACTGAGTCAGCGGTCGAATTTGGCGGAGCCCCTCGATGCCGACCGCTGGTTCGTGATGGGGTTTCGTGCCGGTCGGGAAGATCGGGCCGAATCCCAGGTAGTCGGCTCCCCCCCTCATGGCCTCTTCAACCTGCGACGCTCGGTGGGTAGAGACCCCGATGATTTTCGCTGGACCCAGGAGGGACCGAGCATGGGAGAGAGGTAAATCGTCCTGACCCAGGTGTACCCCATCCGCATCCACTGCCAGAGCGAGATCGCACCGATCATTAACCAAGAAAAGCGCGCCAGCGTCAGCCGCAGCCCGCCTGAGCTTGGCTGCTTGGCGATAGACCTCTCTCATCGCCGACGTCTTGTCACGATACTGGAACAACGTCACCCCGTTCTCGGCTGCCTGCGCCAGCACGTCCACGAGGGCGCGCTCGGGAGAGGCTGCCGGGTCCAGGATCACGTAGAGACCCTTGAGAGACCACGATGAGCTAGAGGGGAACGACACCGTTCCTACAGGATGAGGAGAAGCGTGGTGGCCGGGCTCAGCATGCGCTCGCTTCAGTTGGACTGGTTGGTGAGCAGCCGCTCCAGAAAACTAGTTGAGACGCGACCTTTCTGAAATTCCGCATCGCTGAAAATTCGCCGGTGCAGAGGGAGGGTCGTTTTAATGCCTTCGATCACGAACTCATCGAGGGCACGTCGCATCCGGGCCATCGCCTCTTCACGATTCTGACCGTGGGTGATCAGTTTCGCGATCAGCGAATCGTAGTGCGGCACCACCTGACTGTGCGATTCCATCGCTGAATCCACGCGGACGCCAAAGCCGCCAGGAGGACGGTAGTGGGTCACGAGGCCGGGGCAGGGTGTAAACTTCTCCGGACATTCGGCGTTGATCCGGCATTCAAAACTGTGCCCCGTGATCCGGATGTCTTGTTGTCTGAACGCCAACGGTAACCCGGCTGCAATACGAATCTGTTCTTTGATCAGGTCAATCCCCGTGACCATTTCGGTGATGGGATGCTCGACCTGTATGCGGGCGTTCACTTCCATAAAGTAAAAGTTCTGATCCTTGTCCAGCAGGAACTCGACCGTCCCGGCATTTCGGTAATGGACCGCTTTGATCGCGTCAAGTGCCACGCGCCCAATCTCGCGCCGCAGTGCCTCATTGACGGCTGGCGACGGGGTCTCTTCGACGAGTTTCTGATAGCGACGCTGAATCGAGCAATCTCGTTCTCCCAGGCACACGACTCGTCCCCGGTCGTCGGCCAGCACTTGCACCTCGATATGGCGGGGTTCGAGGAAATAGCGCTCCAAATACACCCCCTCGTGCCCGAAGGTGGACTTGGCCTCGGCCTGAGCGGCTTGGAACGCTCGCGCGACCTCGTCTTCTTTGTTCACCACCCGCATCCCGCGCCCGCCGCCGCCGGCGGAGGCTTTGAGGATGACCGGAAACCCGACCTTACGTGCTGCTTCCAGCGCCTCGCTCTCGTTTCGAAGCTCACCGGGACTGCCGGGGAGGACTGGAAGCCCTCGACGTGCCACGACCTCGCGCGCTTTGGCTTTGTCACCCATCAGCGCGATGTTTTCAGAGGTCGGGCCGATGAATTTCACCCCGATCGACTCGCAGACTTCGGCGAAGTGGGCGTTCTCGGAGAGGAAGCCGTAACCAGGGTGAATGGCTTCAGCGCCGGTGATTTCGGCGGCGCTGAGCACGTTGGGGATATTGCGGTAGCTCAGGGCATCTTCGGGAGGACCAACGCAGACATGCTCATCCGCTGCGCGCACATGCCATGAATGGGTGTCCGCTTCGGAATGGATGGCGACCGTCTTGATGCCGAGCTCCTGGCAGGCTCGGATGACCCGAAGCGCGATCTCCCCTCGATTTGCGACCAGAATCTTCTTAAACACTCGGCGACTCCGGTGTGGGGGTGAGACGATCAGGATGTGGGCGTGGGATCAACGAGAAATAACGGCTGCCCGTACTCCACAGGCTTGGTGCTTTCCGCGAGAATCTTGACGACCCGGCCGTCCACCTCGGATTCGATCTCGTTCATTAATTTCATGGCTTCTACAATACACAACACCTGTCCCTTTTTCACGAGATCGCCCTCTTCCACATAGGGATCCGCGTCCGGCGACGGAGATCGGTAAAAAGTTCCAACGATCGGCGATGTGATGGTCACTTTCCCAGCGGTCTCAGCCGGGAGAGGCATGCTCGCGCTCTCAGCACGAGTGTGGGGAGCGGCGGGAATGACGTCGGCGGCGGACGCAGCAACCGCGGGTCTCGTACCCGTTTCGTGCCTGAGACGGACCCGGAATCCTCCGCGTTCCACCTCCAGTTCCGTCAAGTTGTTCCGTTTCAGCAGGTCGATCAGTTCTTGGATGGGGCCGAGCTGCTCACCGGACGCATCATTGAGCATGGTGCGCTCTGAGGAAGGCCTGGGCAAGGTCGAAGGCAAGGCCGTCAGGCGACCGCCTTCCTTCCGTGGACGAGGACGGACTCGCGGCTTGCTCACCTCACACGCTCCACATATTCGCGCGTCCTGGTGTCGATCTTGATGACCTCTCCGACTTCCAGGTACAGCGGCACCTTGATCGTCGCTCCGGTCTCCACCACGGCTAGCTTGCTTCCTCCCGAGGCGGTATCACCGCGGACGCCTGGCTCTGCGTCAACCACTTTCAGCTCGATGAAAATCGGCAGCTCGACCGCGATCGGTCGGTGTTCGTAGACCAGAATCTTCGCGATCATGTTTTCCTTGAGCAGATCGGCGTTATCTCCCAACTCCTTCTTGTCATAGGTGAACTGTTCAAAGCTCTCGGTGTCCATGAAGGTATAAGAAGTCCCGGCTGCATAAAGGAACTGCATCTCGCGCTCTTCCAGGTTCGGCTCCTGAAATCGTTCGCCTGAGCGAAACGTACGGTCCAGGACGTTACCGGTCTTGTAGCTCTTCAACTTGGTCCGGACAAACGCCCCGCCCTTGCCAGGCTTCACGTGCTGGAACTCGACGATGTAGTATGGCTCTCCTTCGAGCTCGATGCGAGCCCCATTGCGAAAATCCGCTGTCGATATCACGACGTTATTCCCCTCTTCCTTCCCTTGCCTTGCGCGTTCGATGCAGAAGGCGTCACAGACCTCAACCGAGTGTGGGACGATCGTATCGCTCTCAGATGTTGGAGGACCGCCTGAATCCCCAACAGATAGCTTGTCGGGCCGAATCCCGAGATCTGGCCCAGCGCCACCCCTGCGATGTATGATCGCTGTCTGAACTCTTCGCGCCTGTAGATATTGGTCAGATGCACCTCGACGGTGGGAATCGCCACCGCCGCGATGGCATCGCGGATGGCGACACTGGTGTGCGTGTAGCCACCAGGATTGATCACGATGGCGTCGAAACGATGCCTCGCTTCTTGAATCCAGGTCACCAATTCGCCTTCCAGATTCGACTGCTTGATCTGGACCCGGAGGCCTTCCTCTTTGGCCAGTTTGGTGATCGCCGCATTGATCGTTTTGAGCGACGCATCGCCATAGACGGATTGCTCGCGTACCCCCAACAAATTGAGGTTGGGGCCATGCAAAACAAGGACATGGAACATGCGTAATCCTGCGGGCCTCCGGGTGATGAGAAAATCGGCAGCCTTCTCTTCTGAGGCGTCTCGAAGCGGCGCACATTCTAGCAGGCTCACACGGGAGGGTCAAACATACGAGCCAGAGCACCCTAGGGGAACTGCATAATCTGCTCGACGGCTACGAGATCCGTCGTTGCCGTATTTTCCCAAGCCACGTTGTTAAGCGCTCGATTTTCTCCGATGACGGTGATACTTGAGGTGAGGATGCGTCGAAACTCGCCGCCGCCGCGCTTGCCCTTCCCTCACCATCCCGGGCCGCAGTTTCCTCTCGAGGATCTGAGTCGGGGCTCGTTGCCTGTGATGCCTCCTGTACTGTATGAGGAGCGGAGGGAGGGCCTGAGCCAGGCCATTGATCAATGGTTGCCTTGAGAGCCAGGATCTCCTCGTCCTTGGGGTTTGCCGACAGCACGACAGAACAGGAACGCAGCGCCGGTTCAGACGCACCTTCGTGAACGTACAGTTGGGCGAGCGTACGATGAGCCAGGAGATTATCCGGGCTCATCTTCACCGCCTCCTCCAGCATGGCTTTCGCTTTCGGAACGAGTCCGAGCTGATAATAGACACGTCCCAGCGCAACGCGGGCGGTGAGAAATGTCGGATAGGTCTTGAGTCCTTCCTCCAGCACGGCGGCGGCTTCCTGAAACAGGCCTGCTTTGACGTATTCCTCGGCGAGCTGAAGGAACACTTTCGAGTGAGGATCCTTGGCCAGCTTCTTCGCCAGCTTGTCGATCTGTGGCGACAAAGAACTCTCCATACGGCTGGCCTCCGCCATGTTCTGCCTTACTTCGTGTCCGACAATTGTGGCCGTGTGCTTCGCGTAGCCGGGACGCCAAGCGCCTTCACCGCATCCAAGATGCGGTCGGCAAGCACGCGTTTCGGCATCAGGTCTAACTGCGTGACTCGGCCCTCGCGGTCAACGAGGACCACCGCATTCGTGTCGGACCCAAACCCAGACCCTTCGGCGGCGACATTGTTGCCGACGATCAAATCAAGCCCTTTCCGTCGGAGCTTCTCTTTGGCGTGGGATGCAACAGCCTGAGTCTCGGCCGCGAATCCCACCAGGATCTGCGACGCGCGCTGACTCGAGAGAAGCGCGAGGATATCGTCAGTCTGTTCCAACTCCAGCCCCTTCCAGGCTGTGCCCGTCTTCTTGAGTTTTTCGGGCGATGGCCGCCGTGGGCGAAAGTCGGCGACTGCGGCAGCCATGATCACGACGGTCGCCCAAGACAACCGGGAGGTCATCGCCTTGCCCATGTCTTCCGCGGTCAGGACCTGGATGAACTCGACCCCCACCGGGGCTGGCAGCGCGGTCGGCCCGCTGACCAGAATGACCTCCGCTCCCCGTTCGCGTGCGGCCTGTGCCATCGCGTAACCCATCTTGCCGGAGGACCGATTCGAGATGAATCGGACGGGGTCGATGGCTTCATGAGTCGGGCCGGCCGACACCAGCACGCGCTGGCCGCCCCAATCCCTGCGCGGACACAGCTGTGCTTCAATCGCCGACAGGATGACGTTCTCGTCGGGGAAGCGGCCTCGTCCCGTTCGCCCTGAGGCGAGCGGGCCTTCTTCGGGATCGAGCACGAGCGCGCCCCGCCCCCGCAACGCTGCCGTGTTGGCTTTGACGGCTGGCTGGTCCCACATGCCGCCGTCCATGGCCGGGGCCAGGATAAGAGGGCAAGTCGACGTCAGCACCATGGTGCTCAGCAGATCATCGGCGAGACCGAGGGCGCATTTCGCCAGCACGTTGGCGGTCGCCGGTGCGATCACGATGACATCGGCACGCTCCGGGAGGGTGAGGTGGAGCATGTCCTGGTGGGCCGCGAACAAATCTGTGGCCACGGGGTGCCCAGAGAGCACTTCGAAGGTGAGCGGACTCACGAATCGGGTGGCCGATTTGGTCATGACCACGGACACATCAGCCCCACCCTGCACCAGCGCGCGCAATAGCGCGACGGACTTGTAGGCGGCAATGCTCCCGCTGACGCCGAGCACGATGCGTTTGCCCAGGAATCTATCGTCCGATATAGGCGCCATGAGATCGTTTTATTCGTCCGCTTCGGATTCAGCCGGCTTCGTCGAGTCGTCCACGTAGACGCCCAGCTCTTTTTTGATCTCTCGAACGTCTTCTCCCGCCATCATCGCCATCCGTTCGGTCTCGCTTTCCTTGCCTCGCTTGGCGTCCTTCATCGCATGCCGGGCTTCCTTGCCTTTGAGGTACTTGATCCGGCCCTGCAGGACTTCATCGAGCGCAATCGTGCTCTCCTTCGTGAATTTCGATATGCCGGTTGGCCTCGCGCCTTGGATCAGATGCTTGGCGCGTTCTGCTGCGACGATGGCCAACCGATGACGAGAATCAAACTGCTCCTGGGCGTATTGTGGCAGCAAGGATTGGATATCAGTCATGGCGTTTCGTCCCTCCTGTTGGTGTGCTCATCCCTCCGCGCTCGGCTGGCTTGTGGTCCTTCTCGCGAATGAAATTTTCTTCCAGCCAGGCCATGTCCAGGCGTTTGGTCTTCGTTCGCTCCGCCAGGATAATGCCTTCCAGTTCTTTGAGCGCTTGCTTGATGTCGTCATTCCTCACGATATAGTAGTATTCACGGTAGCTCCAGACTTCCTCGCGAGCTTTCTGCAGGCGTCGTTGGATTTCCTCAGGTGAATCCCCCGCCCGCTGCAACAACCGAGTCCGCAATGCCTCAATGCTGGGAGGCATGATATAGATATAAATGGCATCGGAGAACTTTCTCTTGATTTGCATGGCCCCCTGCGTATCGATCTCAAGCAGCACGTCAATGCCATTCTCCATCTTCTCGGTCAGTACGCTCCTCGGTGTGCCGTACAAATGCCCATACACAGGCGCCCACTCGGCGAACTCGTTCCGTTGCACCATCGCTTGGAAGACGCTTTCCTCCACGAAGAAATACTCCCGACCGTGCAATTCCCCAGGACGAGGCTTCCGAGTGGTATAGGACACCGACCGCCAGAGGCCAGGGACCACCGAAACGATTTCTTTGCACAGTGTCGTCTTTCCGGCACCGGACGGTGCGGAGACGACGAACAACAACCCTCTCCGATCCATACACTCCTTCGATGGCCTGTTCGGCCTCGCTACAGGCGGACGCGAGGCCTGCTGCCCGCGTTATTCGATATTGTGCACCTGTTCGCGGATCTTTTCCAGCTCACCCTTGATTTTTACCACATGGGCCGCAATCGTGGCATCGTTGGCCTTTGACCCGATCGTGTTGACCTCCCTCCCCATTTCCTGAAGCAGAAAATCCATTGTCTTTCCCACCGGTTCTCGACTTTTAAATGCCGTCTCGAACTGTGTGAGGTGGGAACCGAGTCTGGTCAGTTCTTCGGTCAAGTCGCACCGGTCTGCGTACTGGGCCAATTCTTGATTCAGGCGGCCAAGGTCCAGCGGCGCATCAGCCCCGACCAATTTTTCGAGGCGGGCCTTCATGCGATCGAAGTATTCCTGGACGACCAACGGCGCACGGGCGCTGATGCTCTTCGTCTCCTCACGAATCATTTGCAAGCGGGCTTTCGCGTCGCGCGCTAGTGCCTCACCTTCGCGACGCCGCATGGCGTCGAGATCGGCCACAGTACCGATTACAAGCCGTTTGACGATCCGTTTCAACTGCCTGTCCTCAACCGGTCGTTCGACGACCGACACAAGATCGCGCAGACCGGCCAACAGCGTCACATCGATTGTTCCACCCAGGTGCAGCTCGCGCTGGAGCTCGCGAAGGAGGCGATGGTACTGCCTGGCGAGTGCTCGGTCAAGAGTGAGCGATTTCTCCCCTTCTCTGCTTCCGATCAGGGAGACTGTCAGTTCGATCCTTCCGCGTGTGCAGCGACGTTGGATGGTCCGCTTGAGGTCGTCCTCCAAAGAAGTGAGTGCTTTTGGCAGACGCATGACGACTTCGCAAAATCGGTGGTTGACGGACCTCAGCTCCGCCGCCACCGACCCGCCGGTCCACACGGCCTCGCGCCTGCCATAGCCGGTCATACTTCTCGTCATCGTGGTCGCTTCCCCTCCCACGGACACTCCGAATACAACACGCAGCGCGCGCACTCGGGTTTCCTGGCCATACACACGTAGCGACCGTGCAGGAGGAGTCGCTGTGATCCTGATGTCCACTGATCGCGAGGGATCAGCCGCTGCAACGCCAGCTCAATGCGTTCAGGCTCCTCGCTTGCCGCCAGGCCGAGCCGGTTGGCCACCCGTTTGACGTGGGTATCAACGACGATAGCCGGTTGGCCGAAATAACTCCCCAAGATCACGTTGGCAGTTTTCCTCCCGACTCCTGGCAGCATGACCAGCTGTTCCATCGTGTCGGGGACCTTACCGCCGAACCGTTCGGTCAACATGCGGCCACAGGCCACGATGTTCCGGGCCTTGCTCTTGAAGAACCCGGTCGACCGAATGAGGGCTTCGAGTTCGGCGAGATCGGCCTCCGCGTAGTCTGCCGCCCGGCGGTATCGCTTGAACAACGCCGGCGTCACTTGGTTGACTCGCTCATCCGTGCATTGGGCCGACAGGATGGTCGCGATGAGAAGCTCCAACGGGGTGCCATAGGCCAACTCCACCTTGGCCGAAGGCATCGCTCGTGCCAGCGCGCTGAGCAGGCGTGCTGCGCGTCGATTCGCTGCCTGGCTCCGCGAGCCGCCATTCGGCTGCCCGCCTCGCCTGCTCCGCATCACATCGTCTCCAGAGGGCTCAGGACATGCCAATGCCGCTCTCGACTGATTGCTGGGCTTGGTCACAGACTTCAACAGGGGCGGCCGGGAGGCGAACACACTTCTCTGCCAGAGTCTGCTCCAGCAAGGCGATCATCGGCACCAGGGTAGAGGGATGGAGCGCTGAGATGCCGAGCGCGTCGTAACGTCGACAGAGTGCCTCGGCTTCATCGGCTCGCAGGCGATCGCATTTGTTGAAGACCACAATCCGTGGAATCTGTTCCAGGTCAAGCTCGGTCAGAATCACCTCGACCGCCTTGATCTGTCCCTCGACATCCCTGGCGCTTGCGTCCACGAGATGTAGCAACACATCGGCATCCCGGAGCTCCTCCAGTGTGGTCCGGAACGCCCCAACCAGGGCCTTCGGCAGATCTCGAAGGAAGCCCACGGTATCCGTGATGATGACTTCCTTATGACGGGGAAACCGGAGTCGGCGGCTGGACGTGTCGAGTGTTTCGAAGGGACGGTCCTCAACGGGCACATGACTCTCAGTGAGCGCGTTCAGCAGAGTGGATTTCCCGGCGTTGGTGTAGCCGACGATGGAGATGATGGGGATCCGATGGCGAAGGCGGCGAGCACGGCGTTGGTCTCGATGACGCGCAAATCCAGCCAGCTCTCGTTCGAGATGTGCAATCCGGTCGCGGACCCGGCGTCGATCCGTCTCCAGCTTGGTCTCCCCCGGGCCTCTTCCTCCGATCCCACCACCCAGTCGCGACAATGCCGTGCCTCGTCCCGACAACCGCGGCAATAGATACCGGAGTTGGGCCAACTCAACCTGGATTTTCCCTTCCCGACTGTGAGCCCGACGGGCGAAGATATCCAGAATCAGCTGCGTGCGGTCGATCACCTTCATCTCGGTCATTTCGGCGATGGCCCGTGCCTGAGCCGGAGTCAGATCCTGGTCGAAGATGAGCAGGTCGGCGCCACGATGCAGGGCTTTGATCACGACATCCTTCAGTTTGCCACTCCCCAGGAGGTATTTGGGGTGGACGTCCTGCAACCGCTGGAGCACCGTCTCCAGCACGGTCATGTCATCGGATCGAACCAGTTCCGCGAGTTCCTCCAGTCGTTCCTCCTGCTCGGCTCGGCTTCGTTTCGATGCGCTGATCAGAATGGCCGCTTCTTGTCCGTTTCGTATCACATGACTGGAGCTCACGCGTGCCAACTCGGCTTCGAGGGCCTCCACGAATTTGTCATATTCCAACTGGAACGAGTGGAATGGGCGGGAGGCCCATACTTCATAGACCCGAGCCTGCGGGTTGAGCGGGAGAAGATGGGCGACGTACATCTCAGCCGGTAATCCGTCGGGTCCAACCCCGATGGCCGCGATGAGATCCAGCCGGAGCAGAGCCAAGTCGGTCAGGTCATCTTGCGTGAGCGGTTCATTGTTCAGGTGAGTGTGAACTAGCCTCACCCCTCGTAGCAATCGGCGACCAAGGCGACCAAGGTCGGAGAGCACCAGTTCTCGCCCGTTTCCGACGATCACTTGCTCGATCACTCCACGCCTGGTAATCACCAACCCGATTTGGCACCGGATCTCATGCGACAGTTCCGTGCAGGCTCTCGCCAATTCCGGAGTGATGACTTTGTCAATGGGCACTCGCCGACGGTACAGATGCGCCAGCCGAAGCAGTTGATTCGGCTTCAGGCCGTTGACATTTCCATAGACGCTTGGAATGGACCTTCTCCTTATAAGCGTTTCGTGGCCAGCCGATGATGCGGCGACTCCGCCGTGGCTTCCAGCTGCCATGATGTGAATCGGCCTTGAGTATAGGCCTTGAGCCCTGCCGCTGCGATCATCGCGGCATTGTCGGTGCAATATCCAAGAGAGGGAAGGCTCAACCGGATGCCGGTTGAGGCCGCTCGTGAGGCCAGCACCGTGCGGAGCCTTGAGTTGGCGGACACTCCCCCCACTACGGCCACGGCTCCAACCTTGAATCGTCGAACTGCCTCAAAGGCCTTTTCCACGAGCACGTCCACGATCGCTTCCTGGAAACTGGCTGCGATGTCTGCAACCCGCTTGGGCTGTCCGGCTTGGTCAAGGTCCCGGAGATAATATAACAGCGCGGTTTTGATGCCGCTGAAACTGAAATCCAGGTTGCCTCGCTTCAGGTAAGGCCGCGGGAATCGAATGGCGCCGGCGTCACCCTTGCGGCCGATCCGATCAAGAGCCGGGCCGCCTGGGTAGCCGAGTGACAACATCTTGGCCGCTTTATCAAAGGCCTCGCCGGCCGCGTCGTCCAGCGTATGGCCGATCAGCTCATATGAGCCCGCCGGGTTCACTAGATAGAGATGGGTATGTCCTCCCGAGACGATCAACACGACACAGGGGGTCGGGAAATCCGGGTCATCAATCCACGCCGAGGCCAAGTGACCTTCCAGGTGATTGACATCAATGAGCGGAATTCGCAACGCATAGGACAGCGCCTTGGCCAAGCTGACACCGACAAGGAGCGCTCCGGCCAATCCCGGTCCATTGGTCACCGCAACCGCGTTGAGATCTGACCAGGTGATCCCTGCCTGCTGCATGGCCTCCAAGACCACAACCTCCACGGTTTCGATGTGCCGCCGTGAAGCCAACTCCGGTACGACTCCTCCATACCGCCCGTGGAGGTCATGCTGGGAGTAGACCACGTTTGACGCGACACGTCCGTCGTCCGTGACGATGGCGGCGGCGGTTTCGTCACATGAGGTCTCCAGACCCAGAATCGTGGCGGGTGGTGAAGGCATCAGATCCTTTATTGACGTGCCGAGACCGGGAAGCAAGCGGGCCTATGCTCTTCCGGAGAGGAGGAAGATGTAGAGAATGCACGAGGGGGCACCTGGGGAGCGCGAACCGACAGCGGGACTGACCTGCTCATACAGAACGACCCCCGTGGAAGTGCCGCCACGAGGGTCGTTCCGCTGTCGATCATGAAGCCCTGCTGGGAGATTGATTCAAGCTGTGCTGATCCGTCAATGGCAGGAGCGAAAGGGTGGTCAGACTTCCGCCATAGCCTCCTCTTCGACGAATGCCGGCGCCCCATCTCTCATGACAACCTTGACCTTACGGGCATCCTTAAACCGACCCTTGATGAGCTCTTCCGAGAGCGGATCGCCAATAATCCTCTGAATGGTCCGGCGCATCGGGCGCGCGCCGTACAACGGCTGATAGCCTTCCTTGATCAACCACTGTTTGACGTCCTCATTGATCTCGATCTGAACCCCCCGTTCTACTAAGCGCACGTTCAGCTCCCTGAGCAGGATGTCCAGGATACTGATCAGATGCTCTTTCTCGAGTTGATGGAAGACCACCACTTCGTCGATCCGGTTAAGGAACTCTGGGCTGAAGGCTCGTCGCAGCTCAGTCAACACCTCGTCCTTCATCCGCTGATTCTGCTCGCTCTGTTCGGGACGATGAAATCCCAGCGAGACGCCCTTCTGGATGAGCTTGGTGCCCAGGTTGGACGTCATGATCACCACCGTGTTCTTGAAATCGACTTTTCGGCCCAAGCTGTCGGTCAGCACGCCGTCATCCAACACCTGAAGCAGCACATTGAAGACGTCGGGGTGGGCTTTCTCGATCTCATCAAACAACACCACCGAGTAGGGACGCCGACGGACCTTCTCAGTCAACTGCCCGCCTTCCTCGTATCCGACGTATCCAGGAGGTGCTCCGAATAGACGCGAACTGGTGAACTTTTCCTGGTATTCCGACATATCGATGCGAACCAGGGCGTCCTCTGTGTTGAAGAGGAATTCCGCCAAGGCTCTGGCCAGTTCCGTCTTCCCAACTCCCGTGGGGCCCAGGAAGATAAATGACCCGATCGGCTTCTTGGCCTCCTTCAGACCGGCGCGAGACCGGCGGATCGCTCGACACACAGCCGAGATGGCCTCATCCTGTCCGACAATTCGTTTATGCAGAAATTCTTCCATGCGGAGGAGTTTATTGGATTCCTCTTCCTCCAGTTTGAAGAGCGGAATGCCGGTCATTTTCGAGACCACATAGGCCACGTCTTCTTTCGTGATTATCGGCTTGTGCTTTTCCTGGTTCTTCTTCCACTCTCGCTTGGATTCATCCAGCAGTTTCCGGAGACGCTCCTCTTCTTCGCGGAATCTGACCGCTTCTTCGAAGTTTTGCATTGAAATGGCGAGCTCTTTCTCACGAGAGATTTTCTTGAGCTCTTGTTCAAGCGCCTTGAGTTCACCAGGCAGCGCGTACGTTTGCAGCTTGGCCCTGGATCCCGTCTCGTCGATCAAATCGATCGCCTTATCGGGCAGGAACCGATCGGTGATGTAACGGTCCGAGAGCTTGACAGCTTCACTGATCGCTTCCTCGGTGATTTCCACGCCGTGGTGCTCTTCATATCGGTCGCGGAGGCCTTGAATGATGCGGACCGTCTCGTCAATGCTCGGCGGCTGTACATAAATGGGTTGAAACCGCCGTTTTAGTGCGCCGTCCTTTTCGATGTGCTTCCGGTATTCGTCCAATGTCGTGGCCCCGATGCACTGGATCTCACCGCGAGACAGGGCGGGCTTCAGCATGTTCGACGCGTCAATCGAGCCTTCCGCCGCCCCCGCGCCCACAAGGGTATGGAGCTCGTCGATAAAGATGATCACGTTCCCTGCCTGTGTGATCTCCTTCATCACGACCTTGAGCCGCTCCTCAAACTGGCCGCGATATTTCGTCCCGGCGACCAGTGATCCCAGATCCAACGCAATCACACGTCGGGACAATAGATTGTCGGGCACTTCCGACATGACGATCCGTTGGGCCAGGCCTTCCACGATCGCGGTCTTCCCGACGCCGGATTCGCCAATCAGCACCGGGTTGTTTTTGGTTCGGCGGCTGAGAATCTGAAGCACTCGCTCGATTTCGTCCATCCGGCCGATGACCGGATCCAACTGGCCTTCCTGGGCCAGTTGGGTCAAATCCCGACCGAACTCGTCCAGTGCCGGGGTATTGCTCTTCCGATCACGTTCGCGCGGCGCGGACTTCCGCAGAAATGTGACCGTCAATTGCCGTGCGGTCAAAAGGTTCGCCCCAAGGCTCCGGAGGATTTTCCCGCCGATCCCTTCTTCCTCTCGTAACAGACCGAGCAACAGGTGTTCGCTCCCGATATGATTGTGGCCCAGCAACCGGGCTTCTTCGACCCCGTACTCGATCACTTTTTTCACGCGCGGGCTGAAGGGAATTTCACCAAAGGTCATGGTGGTGCCGCCCCCGGGAAGATTGCGCTCGATTTCGAGCCGAATCTGTTCCGAGGACAGCCCCATCTTCTTAATGATCATGAGTGCGATGCCGTCCGATTCGCGGAGAATGGCGAGGACCAAGTGCTCCGTTCCCAGATAATCATTCTGGTGACGTTCAGCCTCTTCTCTCGCTAGGATGATGATCTTGCGACC
>VBOJ01000274.1 GCA_005877775.1 Nitrospirota bacterium
TCAGGCCCACGTCGGGATCCCCGACGGCCTGCACGAAGAAGAGCACGGCCGCCGCGGGTTTAACGGGCCGTCATCGCACCTGTACCGGACCCACCCTCCGACAGGATGGGTTCGCATCGACGGCCCCCTGAGGCCCCGCGCCTTCGCCTGCGCAGCCCTCTCCACCCCCGACCAACGATCGGCCGACGCCAGACCAGTCGAAATCCTGCGCAGCCCTGACGTCCGGGTTTATCTCTCGCGCCGAGGCGAGACGATGCCTTACTTCGTCCGTAACGCGGACGGGGATGAGGTACAGTTCGTTCACAGTGGGAGAGGCCGGTTCGAGACAGACTATGGTACGTTGCCCTATGAGCCCGGCGATTACGTGGTGATTCCCAAAGGGACCACGTATCGGGTCAGCGTGGAGGCGGGACCTTCGCTGTTCCTGATCTCCGAAAGTCCCAAGCAGGTCACGCTGCCGGAGCGAGGCCTGCTAGGACACCATGCGTTGTTCGACCTGGGTGTCCTGACCGTGCCTGAGCTCGCGCCTATGACTGACACCAGCGGGAGCGAGTGGGAAGTGCGTATTAAGCGCAACGGCGAGTACACGAAGGTTGTCTATCCTTTCTCCCCGATGGACGTGGTTGGCTGGAAAGGGGATCTATGGGTGGCCAAGCTGAATGTGCGGGACTTCCGGCCTGTGACGAGCCCCCGATACCATCTTCCTCCCAGCGTTCACGCGACATTCCAGGCCGGTGGGCTGCTCGTCTCGACCTTCGCGCCACGACCGCTTGAGACCGATCCCCAGGCGCTTCGAGTTCCGTTCTACCACCGGAACATGGATTATGACGAGGTCCTCTTTTATCACAAGGGAGACTTTTTCAGCAGAGCTGGCATCCAGTCGGGAGCGCTCACGCTTCACCCGCAGGGAATTCATCATGGGCCCCATCCCCAGGCGGTGGAGGCAAGCAAGACGAAGACACAAACGGACGAGGTCGCGGTCATGATCGAGTCGCGTCGACCGTTCATCGTCCTGCCCGAACTGGAAACGGTGGAACTGAAGGAATACGCGATGAGTTGGAGTCGGCCATGAAACTGGTCAGCTTTCAAGTCCGGACCCCGGTGGGAAGCTTTGTTCGGGCTGGCGCCCTCCATGGAAAGACGATCGTGGATCTCAACATGGCCTATGCGCGGGTGCTCGCCGACCAGAAAGAGGCGCAGCCCTACCGACTTGCCAAGGCCATGGTGCCACCTACTATGCTCGAGCTTTTGGAAGGTGGGGATTCAGCCATGGACGCGGCTCGGCAGGGATTCGACCATGCAGTCTGCTGCACCGAGACCATTCAAGGACCGGAGGGCGAAACCATCCTGTATCGGCCGGACAACGTCCGCATCATGGCTCCCCTCCCCAATCCGCCATCCTTGCGCGACTTTATCGCGTTCGAAGAACACATCGCCGCCACCTCCAAGAAACGCGGACAGCCCATTCCGCCCGAGTGGTACAAGGCTCCGGTCTATTACAAGGGCAACCATCGGACGATTATCGGACCGGACGAAGATCTGCCTTGGCCGCTGGAAACAACCAAACTGGACTATGAGCTGGAGTTGGCCTGTATCATCGGCCGCAAGGGCCGGGACATTTCCGAACGTGACGCGCCCGCCTATATTGCGGGCTATACGATCATGAACGATTTCAGCGCCCGTGACATCCAGTTTCAAGAGATGGCCTGCCGGCTTGGACCGGCGAAAGGGAAAGACTTTGCGACGGCGATTGGCCCATGCCTCGTGACCCCGGATGAGATCCCTGACCTGAACGCACTCAAAATGATCACGCGGGTGAACGGTGAGGTGTGGTCGGAGGGACGCTTCGGAACCATTCACTGGTCCTTCGCTCAAATGATCGCGCACGTCTCGCGCGGCGAAACGATCTATCCAGGCGACCTGTTCGGCTCAGGGACGGTGGGGGGCGGGTGCGGCCTTGAAATGGACCGATATTTGCATCCCGGGGACGTGGTGGAGCTGGAGATCCAGCCTATCGGCCTGTTGAAAAATCGAGTCATCAAACAGGAGAGTAAGCAATGACTGTGCGCGTGACGGACAAGCAGGCTGTGACGGAACTGAGCCGACGGCATAGAACCCTCTACGACGGTCCAGCGGTTGAGCCAAAACTGAAGAGCATCATTCGCGATGCCCCGCAATCCAAGCTTTCTGACTGGGATGTCCACCGGATCCTCCGGTCATCCCAGTCGGTCTTCTTCGACACACACGTTGAGGTCGTCTCAGGCCATCATACAGGGACCTATCTCCGATTCGAATCCATCGCGCGCTTTTCCCAACTGATCACCTTGATCGCGCGTGATATGGCCGACT
>VBOJ01000275.1 GCA_005877775.1 Nitrospirota bacterium
GATCCTTACCTCACCAAATCACCAAATCACGAGATCACCAAATTCCTCAGTGCCGTACCGCTGCCATCGCCAGTTCCTTCGGGTGCGTGACTTCCGCTTCGCGGATCAACTCCTCGTATTCGTGGCGCCAGTGCAGGAGTGTGCTCATAATCGGCGCGACTTCAGCGTCGCCAAAGGCGCAGACCGTTCGGCCCGCAATGTTCTTGCATAGATCGGTCAATGTTTCAAGGTCCTCCATCCGTCCGCGCTTCGCCACGATCCGGCGCATGGTCTGCACCAGCCACGGGCTGCCTTCTCGGCAGGGGCTGCATTTCCCGCAAGATTCATGATTGAAGAACTCCATCAACTTCAGCGCTGCCCAGACCATGTTGGTGCCTTCTTCCATCACTGTCACGCCGCCGGACCCGAGCATGGAACCGGCCTGAGCCACCGATTCGAAGTCCATTTTCACATCGAGGTGCTGTTCGGTAAAAAATGCAGCGGACGCTCCGCCCGGAATGATGGCCTTCAGGGGTTTGTCGGATCGCATCCCGCCGGCGTGCTCGTAGATCAGCTCGCGGAATGTCATGCCCATGGGGACCTCGTAGTTCCCCGGAAGCTTCACGTGCCCGCTGACGCAGAAGATGCGGGTGCCGGTGCTCTTTGGCGGAGACCCAATCGAGGCGAACCATTCGGGGCCTCGAGTGATGATATACGGCAGATTCGCCAGGGTTTCCACGTTGTTCACCACGGTCGGTTTGTTATAGAGACCGTGCGTGGCGGGGAATGGAGGCTTGACGCGGGGAAGGCCGCGCTTGCCTTCCACTGACTCCAAGAGCGCGGTTTCTTCTCCGCAGATATAGGCTCCTGCGCCGCGATGAAGCCAAATCTCGATTGTGACGCCGGTGCCCAAAATGTTCCGGCCAATGTAGCCGGCTGCCCGGGCTTCCGTCAGGGCCCGCTCCACGATCCTGGCGCCAAGGGCAAACTCCCCTCGGATGTAGATGTAGGCGGTCTCGGCACCGATGGCATAGCAGGCGATGAGAATCCCCTCCAGCATCTGGTGTGGGTCGCGCTCCATCAACTGACGGTCCTTGAAGGTCCCCGGCTCGCTTTCATCCGCGTTGCAGCAGAGATATTTGGGGCCTTGATACTCTTTCGGGAGGAATCCCCACTTGACACCGGTCGGAAAGCCTGCGCCTCCACGGCCTCGCAGACCGGACTTCTTGACCAGTTCCGTGACCTCGGCGGGCGCGATCTTACCCAGCACCTTCCGTAGCGCCTGATAGCCTCCGGCGTGCTCGTAATCGGCGAGCGAGCCGGTGTAGCCGGACGTCTCCATGTTCTTGAGCAGGATCTTTTCGTATTGGGGCATCGTCTCTAAGAATGGTTGATGGCTAATGGCTAATGGCCGATCAAGCACGTCAACTCTTCATCCACCATCAGCCATTGACCATTAGCCATGTGCTCGTTTCAGTTCTGGAACCATGAACGGCCCGCTCTTCAACGGAGACGTGCCGTCGCGTTTCAGGTCCGCCAGAATCCGATCCACTTTGTCCTCGGTTAGCCGTTCGTAGTAGTCGTCGTTGATCTGCATCATCGGGCCGGTCCCACAGGAGGCCAAACATTCCACCGTACTCAGCGTGAACAGGCAATCAGGGGTGGTTTCACCGGGTCGGATTCCCAGCCGTGTCTGGAGCCAGCCAAGGAGGGTGTCGGAGCCGACCAGCGCGCACATCAGCGATCTGCAGACCTGAACGTGAAATTTGCCGATCGGCTTCAGACTCAACAGCGTGTAGAACGTCACCACCTCGTAGACCTGCGGGGGTGTCAGCCGCAAAATACGCGCGATTTCTTTCATCGCTGTTTCGCTGACATAGCCTTCCTCGCGCTGCGCCAGGTTCAACAGGGGCAACAAGGCCGACCGCCTGACTGGATAGCGGCTGATTATCTGCTCGATCTCGTCCTTGTACTTTTCGAGTAGCATCTTGTAATGACCGAATGGATAATGGTCGATGGCTAATGGTTAATGAATTGAATTGAGGCTAGATCTCGGCACTTTTCATCGGCCATCAGCCATTGGCCATCAGCCATTCGCTCCTCTATCGGTCGCATTCCCCCATGACGATGTCATAGGTCCCGAAGATCGTGATGATGTCGGAGATCAAATAGCCCCGCGCCATGTGGTCGAAGGCACCCATGTGGACAAAGGAGGGAGCCCTGATCTTCAGGCGATACGGCCGCGGGCTTCCGTCGCTGATGATGAAGAACCCCAGTTCTCCCTTGGGGGCTTCGGTCGCGCAGTAGGTCTCGCCCTTCGGCGGTTTGAAGCCCTGGGTGAAAATGATGAAGTGGTGGATCAGGCTTTCCATGTCCCGCATCACCTTCTGTTTGGGCGGCGGGATGATCGTAGGCACATCCGCGACGATGGGGCCGTCCGGCATCTGGCTCAGACATTGCCGGATGATCCGGCAGCTTTGACGCATCTCCTCCATCCGGACCCAGTAACGGTCATAGGTGTCACCGTTCTTGCCGACCGGCACCTCCCACTCCACCTTATTATAAGCCCCGTAAGGCTCAAACTTGCGGACGTCATAG
>VBOJ01000088.1 GCA_005877775.1 Nitrospirota bacterium
CCCTGGAGCGAATGGAGGCACTTGAGGCGCGCATACGGGGGCTGGTCGATCTGGTTCAGCAGCTGAAAGAGAAAAATGCTGTTTTGGATGAAGAGCTGCGAGCGGCGCGTGATCGTCTGTCAAAGCAGAATCAGACGAACCGTCGTTGGGAAGTGGAGCGAAACGATGTTCGATCAAGGATCGAAAAGGTCTTGGAGGAACTAGAGTCTCTCGAGTGCCTGGAGGAATTCAAGGAGGTGGCGCTTGACTAAGACCATCGAAATCGAGATCTTCGGGCAACGGTATGCCATCAAGGGTGATGCCGATGAAGACTATGTCAAACGGCTGGCCCGGTTTGTTGATGAAAACATGAGAAGTTTGGCGCAAGGGATGAGAACCGCCACATTCTCGAAACTAGCGGTGTTAGCGGCGATCAATATTGCCCATCAACTCTTTCAGTCTGAGCAGATTCGGGAAAAGGGCGAGGCAGACGTTGACCGACGGGTGCTTTCTCTGATGGAATCCATCGAAGATCTGATGCCGTCCCCCAGGCACCGGTAAAATATTATAGGGCTTGCATTGGACACTGGCTTTTGATACCGTAAGTCATTGAAATATGTCATGCAGGTGAGGACGGAGAGCATCAAGTAGTGGCGACAGCCGGTAACTTTGAAGAGGCATCAGGATCGTAAGTGGGAGCGGCGGACTGAATATGGCGAGGACGAAGGGTTTTCTGATTGTAGGTGGGATTCGGTTGCGTAGAGTGATCAAAGAGGTCGTAACCAGAACGGTCGCATGGGGAGATCGCGTGATCCCTCCTTGTATTAACCTCTTGGCGCGGTGGAATGAGGGGGGACGAGGCCAGCCCGTTCATGCGCGTATCAGGCGATGGACTCTGGTCAGCCTGCAGTTCATCTCCTCGCTCGCCAGAGGACGACCGAGTCCCCAGGTACTTCGCCCGTTCAGTCCCGTTGAGGTTTAGCTCTTCCTTCGCATTGTGCCTCTTCCCGGTCCGTAGCGACCTCCAGCCTACGCCGCGCTGATTCCTCGCCGCTACTGCTGTCCCTGCTCCTCCTGTGTGCCATACCGAACATGGCTGATCAGATGTTCCTGTTGCGCACGTAGGACGAAGGGGGTGGGTGCCATTCTAACAACAATTGCCACATACGTGATCGTGGGAATTCTCGGCGCGCTGGTGGGGATCGGCGTCAACGCAGTCGTCCGACGGAAATTGTTCATGGCCCAGCGCGGGCAGGTTGCAGAGCAGGCTCGCCAGGTTGTCCTGGGTGCGGAGCGGGAAGCGGACAATCTGGTCAAAGAGGCCAAGCTCGAAGCCAAAGATCTGCTGTTTCAGGCCAAGGCCGATCTCGAGAAGGAGCAGAAAGACAAACGATCAGAACTCACTACCCAAGAGAAGCGCCTGTTCCAGCGGGAGGATAACCTGGAACGGAAAACGAGTGTGATTGACAAACGCGAGGCGGATGCACAAAAGCGCGAACTTGCGCTCGCCAAGCGGGAAGACATGCTTAACGGGAAGGAGGCCGACTGCGATCGGGCTCTCAGAGAACACCGGCAGGCGCTGGAACGGGTTGCTGGGATGACGGTAGAAGAAGCCAAGCGGAAACTCCTCAGCGAAATTGAAAGCGAGGCCAGGCTTGATGCGGCAGGTGTCGCGAAGCGGATCATTGATGAAGCGAAGGAGGGTGCCGAGCGGGAAGCTCGGGAGATCATTGCTCGGTCGATCCAGCGGGTGACGAGAGATTATGTGTCGGAGGCCACCATCTCCGTGGTGCCGATTCCGAATGATGGCATGAAAGGTCGAATCATCGGGCGAGAGGGGCGAAACATCCGTGCCATCGAAGCTGCCACAGGGATCGACTTGATCATCGACGAGACACCGGAGGCGGTCGTGATTTCCGGCTTCGATCCGTTGCGACGGGAGGTGGCGAAGATTTCCCTGGAGCGGTTGCTGCAGGATGGTCGGATTCATCCCACGCGGATCGAGGAGATCGTCGAGAAAGTCAAGACCGACCTCGATAAATTGATGGTGGAAGAGGCGGAGAAGATCATCTTTGAAGTCGGTCTCTCGGATCTCCACCCCGACCTCATCAAATTTCTGGGTCGGCTGAAGTATCGGCTCAGTTACGGACAGAACAACCTCTATCATGCCCGTGAGGCGGCGTTTATCTGCGGCATTATGGCGGCTGAGTTGGGGCTGGACGTGAAGCTGGCCAAACGCGGCGCCTTGCTTCATGATATCGGCAAGGCGGTCAGTCACGAAGAGGAGGGCCCCCACGCCATGCTGGGCGCCGACCTTGCTAAACGGTACGGCGAGTCGGTCAAAGTCGTGAACGCGATTGCGGCTCATCACGAGCAGGTCGAACCGATTTGTCCTGAAACCGTGTTGGTCGCCGCCGCGGAAGCCTTGTCGGCCGCCAGGCCTGGGGCTCGTCGGGAGGCGCTGGAGTCATACGTCAAGCGGCTGGAGAAGCTGGAGTCGTTAGCGGTCAGCTTCAAAGGGGTCCAGAAAGCCTACGCGATCCAGGCTGGTCGCGAAATACGCGTCATCGTCCGACAGGAAGAGGTTGGCGATGCCGAATCCTCCCAACTCTCCCGAGACCTGGCCAAGAAGATCGAACAGGAGCTGACCTATCCCGGACAGATCAAAGTCACCGTGATTCGAGAGAGTCGGTTCGTGGACATCGCCAAGTGACCGTGAGGCGTGAAACGTGAGGGGTTAGGGGAGAAATCCGCAAATTCTCTCGCGCCTCACGCCTTACCACTCACGAGTTTGAAGGAGTACCTGTAGAGAGGTCATGAAGGTCCTTTTCATCGGCGACATTATGGGTGAACCCGGACGCCGGGCGATGTCTCGCCTCCTCCCTAAGGTGGTGGCCCAGCACGCCGTGGATCTGGTGATCGGGAACGGGGAGAATGTGGCTGGTGGGTTTGGGATTACACCGGAGCTGGCCCAGGAACTGTTTGAGATGGGCCTCTCGGTGATCACGACCGGCAACCACGCTTGGGACCAAAAGGAAATTGTAGATTACATTCGACAGGAGCCGAGGCTATTGCGTCCGGCGAACTATCCCAGCGGAGTTCCGGGGCAAGGCAGTATCGTGGTGGAGACTCCGGCAGGAGAGAAACTCGCTGTACTTCAGCTCATGGGGCGGGTCTACATGCCGACTCTGGACTGTCCCTTCCAGGTGGCCAGGCGCGAGGTGGCGCGGCTCAAGACAGAGGCTCGCGCCATCATCGTGGATATGCATGCGGAGGCGACGTCGGAAAAGATGGCGATGGGCCATTTCCTAGACGGGGAAGTGTCAGCGGTGCTCGGCACTCATACTCATGTTCAGACCGCAGATGAACAGATTCTTCCCAAAGGGACCGCCTACATTACTGATATCGGAATGACCGGTCCGCTTCATTCCGTGATCGGCATCAAGAAGGAGATCGCGATCGAGAAGTTTCTGACTCAGATGCCGCGCCGCTTTGAAGTGGCTTCGGGACCGACCGTCTTCGGTGCCGTCCTGATTGAGCTGGATGGCCAGATCGGCAAAGCAATTCGCATTCAACGTCTTCGGATTCCAGACTAATTGTGAGCGGGCCTTGAAGAAGGGCTCCCCCGTCGATCTTGCCGCCGAATACTCGTGAGCATTCAGCCGAAACGGATTTTCACGGTATCCGAGCTGACCCTCCTGGTCAGGGACCGACTTGAGGAAAGGTTTCCTAATGTCTGGGTGGAGGGTGAAATTTCCAACCTGCGTACGCCTTCCTCCGGCCATCTCTATTTCACCCTCAAGGATCAACAGAGCCAGCTCCGAGCTGTGCTGTTCAAAGCCGGAGCGCAGCGCCTGCGATTCGCCTTGCGCGAGGGACTTCAAGTCATCGTGCGCGGGCGTCTGACGGTCTATGAGCCACGGGGAGAGTACCAGGTGGTTCTGGATTACGTGGAACCCAAGGGAATCGGCGCACTCCAGATCGCCCTGGAACAGTTGAAGGAAAAACTTGCCCTTGAGGGGCTGTTTGACCAGTCCAGGAAACGGCCTCTGCCATTTCTCCCGCGCAGGGTTGGCCTCGTGACCTCCTTGTCGGGCGCGGCCATCCGTGACATTCTGGCCGTACTCACACGTCGCTGTCCATCTATGGGCCTGTTGATCGCGCCGGTGCCTGTCCAGGGGGAAACCGCGGCACCGCTGATCGCTGGCGCCATCCGGGCACTCAGCGCGTCCGGCAAGGTCGATGTCATGATCGTGGGGCGTGGAGGCGGGTCTCTGGAGGATCTCTGGTGCTTCAATGAAGAGGTCGTGGTGCGCGCCATCGCCGGGTCCGCAGTACCAGTGGTGTCTGCCGTCGGCCACGAGATCGATTATACCCTGGCTGATCTTGCGGCGGATTACCGGGCCCCGACACCCTCAGCAGCCGCCGAGGCGGTCGTCCCTGTCCTGGATGATTTGGTCGAAGCCATTCTCAGCCTAAAGGGCCGGTTAGCGCAGGCAATGAGCAGACAGCTCTCCGTCGTCCGTCAGGAACTGCAGGACTTTGACAGATCGGCACCGTTCCTGAAGTTGCTGTCACAGCGTGATGCGCAACGCCTGGATGACTTCACTGAGCGGCTGAAGGTGTCGTTGGGGGACATGATCTCGAGGCTTCGACGGCAGGGAGTGGCCAGTCGACACGAGTTGCAAACCTCCAGTCCCCTCTCCCGCGTCAGAAACGCACTGGTCCTGGTGCCTCAGCTTCTCAAGCGAGCGGAACAGCGGATGCTGGCTGTGCTTGCCTTCAGGCGACAGGCAGTGCGGTCGTTCGCGGCCGTACTGGACGATCTGAGCCCGCTGGCTATCCTGGGCCGTGGCTACAGCATAGTACAAACAGTGCCAGCCGGTCTCGTTGTCAGAAGGGCAAGGGATGTTTCAGTGGGCGACGAACTCCGCGCAAGACTTGCGGAGGGCCAACTGCTAGCCTCGGTTCACCACATCTTGCCTGATTCATAGCCGCTTGACCTCGCAGAAAACGGGGTATATAACCGCCAGACTGCATTCTCTGCGGGTTCGAGAGGTCTCGGCCGGGTGGGCAGTTGGCAATTGTGACGAGGAGGAGCTTCCGGTGGCGACGTTGAAATTTGAGGACGCCATGGCCCGGCTCGAAACGATCGTCTCGGAACTCGAGAAGGGGGACCTTCCCCTCGACGAGTCGCTAAAGATTTTCGAGGAAGGCATCAAACTGTCCAAAACCTGTCTCAAGATGCTTGATGACGCCGAGCGGAAAGTCGAGATTCTGATTCAGGACAAGGACGGGAAGAAGCGGCTTCGTGCCTACAGTCCAGACGAAGGAGAAGCCGATGAGCCTTCACCTTCCGTCTAAACCTTCGCCGCATGTGAGCGCTATTCCCTCATCGGCCTACCACATGATCCATAGGACTGCTTCGGTTCGGGAACGGTTGGATCGCGTACTGGTCACCCGTGGGTTGGCCGAGAGTCGGGAGCAGGCCAGTCGGCTGATCCTGGCTGGAGCGGTCAAAGTGGACGGCATGCTTGCCGACAAGCAGGCCAGGCTTGTGTCGGCTGGCGCAAAGATCGAAGTGGCGCTGAAGGAGGCTCCGTTCGTCAGCCGTGGCGGAGGAAAACTGGCCGCGGCGCTTGAGGCGTTCAGCGTGGATCCCAGGGAGCTGGTTGCGCTGGATGTCGGCGTCTCCACGGGAGGGTTCACCGACTGCCTTCTCCAGCGGGGGGCCCGTCGGGTGTATGCAGTGGATGTGGGGTACGGTCAACTGGACTGGCGGCTTCGCCAGGACGAACGGGTGGTGGTGCTGGAACGCCAGAACATTCGATACCTCAAGCGGTCGCTGGTTCCCGATCCAATCGATCTGGCAGTGATCGATGTCTCCTTCATCTCGCTCACGATCGTCCTACCATGCGTTATCCGGTTTCTCGCGCAAGAAGCTTGGGTGATTGCCCTGGTCAAGCCTCAGTTCGAAGTGGGACGAGGGCAGGTGGGACGAGGTGGAATCGTGCGCAATGATCAGCAGCGCCGCGCCGTGACCGACAAGGTCCTCGCTTGCGCGGATCAGTTAGGCCTGCGCCGAGTCGGTGTGTTGGACTCGCCGGTGCTTGGGCAAAAGGGGAACCGTGAAGTGTTGGTCGGACTCCAGCGGACGGCGAAACGCTTGTCGAGTTGACTAGACTGCATTCGGGGGATACCCTGAAAGCTAGTGGAAATGATTGAGGGGGTGAGCAGGGGGGTTGCATGAAAGTGTTGGTGACGGGAGGTGCCGGATTCATCGGGTCCCATCTTGTCGATCGACTCGTTCAGGAGGGGCACGAGGTGATCGTGGTAGATAATCTCTGCACCGGCAAACGGAGAAATCTCAACCGAGCGGCGCAGTTTTACAAACTAGACATTCAAAGTGCTCGTCTGGCCAGGGTGTTTAGAAACGAGCGGCCTTCTCTCGTCATGCATCTCGCGGCACAGGTGGACGTTCGTCGTTCGGTGGAGGATCCGGTCTTTGATGCGCAGGTGAATATCCTGGGGACGTTGAACCTTCTGGAACAGGCCATGAGACACGGGACCAGGAAGGTCGTCTTTTCGTCCTCAGGAGGAGCCATCTACGGAGAGCAGGAACATTTTCCTGCTCCTGAATCTCATGCGACCCGGCCGCTCTCACCCTACGGCATCGGCAAGTTGAGCGGAGAGCATTACCTGTCCTACTACCAGCGAGTCAGCGGGATTCAATTCGTGAGTCTTCGATATGCAAATGTATATGGGCCACGACAGGACCCGGAGGGAGAAGCAGGAGTGGTGGCGATCTTTATCCAGAAGATATTGAATGGGGAACAACCGATCATCAACGGAAATGGCCGTCAGACCAGAGACTTTGTGTTTGTAGACGACGTCGTGGAGGCGAACCTCGCGGTGATGGGGAAGGAAGTGCAGGGCACCTACAATGTGGGGACGTCCCAAGAAACCTCGGTCAACGAATTATTTGCCATTCTCAAGGACCTGACGAATTCCGGATGCAAAGAAGTCCACGGCCCGGCGAAGCAGGGAGAACAGATCCGTAGCGTCGTCGACGCGGCCAAGCTTCGGCAGGAACTGGGGTGGGAACCTCGAGTTTCTCTTCAAGAGGGGCTCAGACGGACGGTTGAATTCTTCCGCGGGCGGGGGACGTGACGGTTGTCCGTCTCAGGCGATTCTGGCGTCGAACCTTACCGATATCGTGGAATAGTCGGATCGACCTGGATCGACCAGGCGTCGATCCCTCCAACCAGGTTTTTCACGTTCTTGAACCCCTGCTGGTGCAGAAACCCCACCGCATCGGCGCTCCGCATTCCATGGTGGCAGTGGGCCACAATCTCGGCGTCACGGTCCAGTTTGTCGAGAGACTGCGGAAGCGAACCCAATGGGATCAGGACGGACCCTTCGATCTTCGCCATTGAGTATTCCCAAGGTTCCCTCACATCCAGGATAAAAAGCTTGTCTCCTTTATCCAAACGGTCCTTTAACTCACGGGGTGTAATGGTAAAGCTCATAGGGCCCCTCCCTGAAGTGGGGGCATGATAAGCCCCGTATTTGCAGTCTGTCAACGGACACTTGTGGGAGCCTCCATAGGGTTCTCAGTATCTCCACGACCATACAGTTTTCATTCAGAGGAAAGGCCCAAAGTGCTCGGTGAATCTATCGCATTGAAAAGGTGGGGGTTATGAGTAGGTACCGAGACGTGAATTGGACGTACTCTGGCACGATTTGAACGCAATTTGTACCGTGTGCCATACATTGAACAATCCATGGTTCCGGAACAGATTTGTAAGGCGTTGAATTAATTGTTAATTTTTTTCCGGCATCATATGATATCACATTTACGCAAGGCATGAAAGTTGCTCACATAGCCAGGAGAAACGCTGGTGGCAAAGCCCGTCGCTGAGATCGTGGTGTTCGTCACCACGCCCTCGGAAGAAGAGGCGACCAGAATCAGCCGGAGCCTCGTTGAAGCAGGGCTCGTTGCTTGTGCGAATGTGCTCCCCAAGGTTCGCTCGATCTTCCGATGGGAAGGGAAGGTCACGGAGGAGCAGGAATCGCTCATCGTACTGAAGACGCGATCCGGTCTGATGAAGCAATTGGAGAAGGCCATTAAGAAGATGCATAGCTACAGCGTGCCCGAGATTATCGCGATACCGATCGTTCAAGGCTCTAATGAGTACCTGAACTGGATCAGAGATGTGACATCTAAGGAGTTGAAATGATTATTGATTTAACGAATTTCTTGACCCAGATCGTCGGACTGAGTAGACTAGTGCTCCTTACGTGGGTAAGACAAGTGGTAAACTTGTTCCACAACAGGATTAATTCGAGGGAGTGGGTATTCCTTCCGGGGAGTGACGAGCATGAGCGAGTCCAATAAACCAACTGATTCCTATACGATAGTCATCTTTCGAGGGTCCACGGCCAAACCGCTGCGGTTTAGTTTCCCGCGGTCCATCGTGCTACGGGCTGTCATTCTAGGGGTCTGCTTACTTCTGGCCGACCTGGCTCTTCTCTCCCACTATGTGATTCGAACCGGAGAGGTGTGGGAGTTACAAGCTCTTCGTGGGGAAATGCTCAGCGCGAGAGAGCAAACGGCTGCCTTTTCGACAGCGGTTGATGACCTCAAGCGTCGGCTGCTGACGATGAAGGAGGTCAATCAACGGTTGCGAGTGATGCTGGGGATTCAGGAGGTCAAGCCCCCGGATTTACTCAATGGACGGGGGGGAGACGAGAGGCCGATAGAGGATGGCAAGGGAATCGGCGTGACAGAAGTGGAGAAGAAAGTAGAAGTTGAGAAGAAACTAGAAATTCAACAAAAGGCAGACCAAACCAATCAGACGTCAAACGCCCCCGCCGAGGTGTCACAAGAGACGGGCCTGGCGGTTCGTGTCAAGCAGGAGCTGGCCTGGTTGCACAATGAAGCTGCGATCCAGGAGCAGACCCTTGAAGCGTTGACGGCAGCGGCTGAGAAACGGTCAAATCGTTGGGCTGCAACCCCTTCTGTCTGGCCGGTCAAGGGGTGGGTGACCTCAGGCTTCGGACCGAGAATCTCACCATTTACCGACAAACCTGCGATGCATGATGGGATTGATATCGGTACTGCACCCAACACGCCGGTCCTCGCCCCTGCAGCAGGAAGGGTAACGACCGTCGGGTTCGACCCCAAGATGGGGAATTTGGTGAACCTGGATCATGGATACGGAATTCAGACTCAGTATGGGCATCTGTCCAAGACAGTGGTGAAGAGTGGACAGAGAGTCAAACGCGGAGAAATGATCGGGCTCGTTGGGAGTTCGGGTCTTTCTACAGGGCCACATCTCCACTACATGGTGAAGGTCAATAGTCAGGCGGTCAATCCTCAGCAATATATCCTGGACTAACTCGTCTCTGCTGCGCTTCCCTCCCTGATCCGCGCCGTCGTTCACTCCTCTCCTCAGAACATTCCTTGCTTACGGTATCAGGCGTCTGCTCTCTGATCGAGTCGAGAACGTGTGCTATACTGCGGCGCCTTTCCGTAACCTTGAAGTAAATTCTTCGTGAAGAGAAACAGGTGAGCGATTTCGACCTCGCCCGATCGGTGACGCCTCGTCCCATCATCGAGGTCGGCGAGGGGCTTGGCCTTCGACCTGACGAACTGATTCCCTATGGACGGTGGAAAGCGAAGGTGTCCTTGACCTGCCTTGATCGGCTGTCGAACCGGCCACGGGCCCGCTATGTGCTGGTGACAGCCATCAATCCGACGCCGCTGGGCGAGGGGAAAACCACCACATCGATCGGGCTGGCCATGGGGCTCTGCCGGATTGGCCACCGCGCAGTCGTCACCCTCCGCCAGCCATCGCTCGGGCCCGTCTTTGGCATCAAGGGCGGAGGAGCAGGTGGGGGGAGGACCCAGATCATCCCGCAGGAGGATGTCAACCTGCACTTGACGGGGGATGCCCACGCGGTGGCGGCCAGCCACAATTTGCTCTCCTCGTTCGTGGACAATCATCTCTTCCATGGGAATCCCCTCAATCTTGATCCAGACCGGATCACCTGGCCCAGAGCAATGAGCGTCAGCGACCGGGCGCTGCGGCAGGTGCGGATCGAACATACAGAGGGAGTTTCCGGCCGGCACGCGCAGTTCGTGATCACGGAGGCTTCAGAAGTCATGGCGATCCTGGCCCTCGCGTCGAATCCGACTGACCTTCGCCAACGCCTCGGTCGCATTCTGGTAGGCCTGACTCGAGACGGGCAGCCGGTCACAGCGGAGGATCTCAAGTGCGCAGGCGCCATGACGGCCCTTCTCAAAGACGCGATCTGCCCTAACCTGCTGCAGACCTTGGAGGGGACGCCGGCTTTCGTCCATACGGGACCGTTCGGGAACATCGCCCATGGCAACTGCTCGATCCTGGCTGACGCGATTGCCCTGAGGTGCGCGGACTATGTCGTCACCGAGGCCGGATTCGGCAGCGAACTTGGAGCGGAGAAGTTCTTCAACATCAAGTGCCGTGTGTCGGGATGCAATCCTGATGCAGCCGTGGTCGTGATCACGCTCCGGGCTCTCAAGCTGCATGGAGGCGGAGGGGCGGTCAAGGCGGGCAAGCCGCTCCCACCAGGGCTGACTGGTCCGAATCGAGAAGCGTTGGTGAGAGGCGTTGCCAATCTGGAGCAACACATCGCGAACGTGAAGGCATTTGGAGTGCCTGCCGTCGTGGCGATCAATGCGTTTCCGACTGATCCTGAGGATGAATTGCAGTATGCTCGAGAGCAAGCCCTCACTGTCGGGGCGGTGGCTGCAGCCGTCTCTACCCATTGGGCTGATGGTGGGTACGGAGCGGAGGAATTAGCTCGGGTGGTTGTAGCGGCTTGCGTAAAACCATCCGAGTACGCGCCGCTCTATGCTGAATCGGCGCCGATCAAGCAGAAGATCGAAACGATCGCTCGGCGAATGTATGGCGCGGCGGGCGTGCGGTACGAAGAACAGGCGGAAACCCAAATCGAGGCCGCTGCGAAACTGGGGTTCGGCCACTTTCCCATCTGCATGGCCAAGACCCCATTTTCACTCTCCCACGAGGCCACGCTCAAAGGGCGTCCCACTGGATTCACTGTGCCGATCAAAGAGCTTCGGATTATGGCTGGAGCCGGTTTCTTGACGGCGATCTGCTCCGGAATCCAGCTCATGCCGGGGCTCCCGAAACGTCCGGCAGGGGAGCGGATTGACCTGGATCCGGGGACAGGTCAGATTATCGGATTGTCGTAAAACAGTTATGAGTGATGAGTGTTGAGTGATGAGTTCGAAACTGAAAACTCACAACTCACAACTCACAACTAGGACTAGCGCTGCTTGAGGTATTTGAAGAACTCCGAGTCCGGGCTCATCACCACGGTGCTGTTGTTGCCGCTGAAGGTCTTCTTGTACGCTTCCATCGAGCGCGTGAACTCGAAAAATTTCGGATCTTGTCGGTAGGCCGCTGCGTAAATCTTGAAGGCCTTGGCGTCGCCTTCGCCCCGCAGCTCCTCCGAGGTCTTGTAAGCTTCGGCCAGGATGATCTCGCGGTCTTTCTCGGCCTCCGAGCGGATCTTCTGCGCTTCTTCGGCCCCTTCCGCACGGTACTGTTTTGCCTGGCGTTCACGCTCCGCCTGCATGCGGGCAAACACCGCCTTCTCATTCTGCTCGGGCAAATCCGCCCGTTTGATGCGTACGTCCTGAACCTCGATGCCGTAAGCCCTTGCCTTCTCGTTTGCTCGCTGGGTCACGATGGCCATGATTTCGGAGCGGGTTTTTGAAACGATTTCGGAAAGGTCGTGCCGTCCCAGCTCGACTCGTAGCTCCGAATAGATAATATCATCCAGCCGACGGAGGGCCCCGCGCTGGGTCTGGAAGGCTTGATACACCTTCAGGGGATCGGTGATGCGCCATTTGGCGAAGTTGTCGATCAGAATCGTCTTCTTGTCCTGGGTAATCACGTCCTGCGCCGAGGAGTCGTAATCCAGCAGGCGCTTGTCAAAATAGGTGACCTCCTGGATGAAGGGCACCTTGAACTTGAGGCCAGGCTCGGTGATATTGCGCACCGGCTTTCCGAGCTGGACCACGATCGCCGTCTGGGTAATGTCTACGACGAAGAACGGCGAGGCGCCCAGCACGAACAACAGCACGACGACGGCCACCAGCGCGATCGCGATGTTCTGGTGGGTCATGGGGAGAGCCTCTTGTCATCGGCGGCCGCGGCGGCTTTCGGTGGCTTGTGGAGGCGATCAAGCGGAAGATAGGGGAGCAATCGGTCGGCTGCCTTGCCGTCGATGATCACCTTCTCGATACCGGTCATGACCTCTTCCATCGTTTCAATGTAGATGCGCTTGCTGATGATCTCCTTGGCCTGCTCATACTCCTTGAGGGTCTTCAAGAAGCGAGTGGCCTCCCCCTCGGCCCGTGCCACTCGCGCCTGCGCATTCCCCTTGGCCTGATTCACGATCTGCGCGGCCTCTCCCTTGGCCTTGGGAATGATGTCGTTGCGGTAGCCCTGCGACTGGTTGATCAGCTTTTCTCGGTCTTCTTTCGCGCTGGCCACGTCCTTGAACGCCGCCACGACTGCTTCCGGCGGGTCCACGTCTTGCAATTGGACTGCTGCCACCTGCACGCCGGCCTGGTACTGGTCGAGGATGCCCTGCAGGAGCGTTTGGGTGTCCTGTTGAATCTGCGCCTTGCCGGTGGTGAGGGCTTCATCGATCTTGCTCTTGCCGATCACCTCGCGCATGGAGGCTTCCGCCGACTTCCCAATCGTCTCCTCGATTTCATCCACCCGAAACAGGTAATCCTTCGCGTTTTTAATTTTATATTGGACGATGAACTCAATCCCCAGAATGTTCTCATCTCCCGTCAGCATCAAGGCTTCCTTGGGCAGCATTTGCTGGCGGCCCTGCCGGTCCGTGCGGAAGCCGACCTCGATGCGATGGAGTTTTTCGACTTTGGGCCGTTCCACTGTCTCGATGAAGGGAATTTTCAGGTGTGGGCCTGGGCTGGCGCTGCGGACTACGTCGCCAAATCGTTTCACCACGCCTTCTTCGTCCGGCGCCACGATGAACGTGCCTTGCCAGATCAGAACCACTGCCGCGAAGATGAAAAGCAGCGGGCGGAGGCCGCGCAACGGTATCATCTGGCGGAGTTGCGACTGAGCTTGCCGAAGCACGTCGTCAATCGGATCAGTCTTTTTACTCCAGGGATCTTTCGGGTCCCAAACCATGAGGACTTTTCACCGCGCCAGACAGGTGAAGGGCATCAGCTATGCAATGGGGGCATCACCATAGCAGACTCTACGGGTGAGGGGCAACAAGCGAATTGTCACGTCCCACTTTTCTTCACCGTGGATTTCATGAGGCTGT
>VBOJ01000278.1 GCA_005877775.1 Nitrospirota bacterium
AAGTCGCGGATCGTCTTTTTCCAAGAGAGGCTCGGATCCTATGAAACCTCTACCAATGATCAATGCCACCGAAGAAGAAGATGAACTTCGCGCTTTGGAGGCCAAATATTGCTCACACGGTGACACGGTCCACTACTCGCCTGTACCCAAGTTTTTTCGAGGTTGCGAGGGCAGCTACCTTTACGATCGTCATGATCGCCCCTATCTCGACCTGCAGATGTGGTACTCGGCGGTCAACTTCGGCTATCGCAATAAGACCATCACCGACGCCGTCAAGGCGCAACTGGATCGATTGCCTCAACTGGCCTGCCAGTATCTGCACGAGGAAAAAGTCCTCGTGGCGGAAAAATTAGCGTTGGAATGCTTCCGCGCATTCGGCCTGGAAGGCCGGGTGCAGTTCAACGTCGGCGGCGCGCTGGCCATCGAGGACTCCATGAAGCTTGTCCGCAACCACACGGGGAAAAACCTCTTCATGGCCTTCATGGGGGGGTACCATGGCCGGACGCTTGGTGCGTCCGAAATCACCTCGAGCTATCGCTACCGCCGCCGCTTTGGGCATTTCTCGAATCGCGCGCACTTCGTGCCGTTCCCGTACTGCTACCGCTGTCCCTACGACAAGAAGTTCGAGACCTGCGAGTACTACTGCGTCAACCAGGTCGAGCGCTTGTTCGAAACCGAATACAACTCCTTCTGGGATCCGAGGGCGAATGAACCGGAGTTCGTTGCGTTCTATGTGGAGCCGGTGCAGGCCACCGGAGGATACGTGATTCCGCCGCCTGAGTATTTCTCACGGCTCCAGAAGATTTTGAACGAGCACAAGATTCTCCTTGTGGATGATGAAATCCAAATGGGGTTTTTCCGGACCGGAACATTTTGGGCCATCGAGCACTTTGCGGTGAAGCCGAATATCGTGGTCTTCGGCAAGGCCATGACGAATGGCTTGAATCCGATTTCGGGGTTGTGGGCACAGGAAGCGCTCATCTCGCCCGAGAAATTTCCGCCGGGCTCGACCCATTCGACGTTCTCGTCCAATCCGTTGGGGACCGCGGCCGCACTAGCCACGCTGGAGTGGATCGAGCAGCAGGATTATGAAAAGAAGGTTGCCGAGTCTGGGGCGTATTTCCTTCAGCAGCTGAGAGACCTCAAAAACCGCCACGCGACCATCGGCGACGTCTCAGGGTTAGGCCTGGCCCTTCGCATCGAGGTGACGAAACCTGACCGCTTCACCCCCGACAAGGCTCTGGCGGATCGGATGTTTGAAGCAGGTCTGGCTGGTGGCATTCCAACGTCCCGCGGCCCCATGGGACTCGTGCTCGATATTGGGGGCTACTACAAGAACGTCTTCACCCTGGCGCCGTCCTTGGAGATCACCCG
>VBOJ01000276.1 GCA_005877775.1 Nitrospirota bacterium
TTTTTTCCTCGACATTTGAAGGGCTTTTGGTTTATCATCACAGGGTTTCAGGGTCGTCACCGTTTCTAAGGATCGCATGGTTCGACTTGTTCAAAAATGTGCCCTCTCCCGTGTGCTGCTCCTGCCATGGCTGCTCATGTGGGTCCTCACCGTCCCGCTCTTCCACATTCATACTCTGGACGAACAGGAGAGCCCGTCCCTTACTCCGCAAGTTTTCACGCACACGGTCTTTTCTCCTGATCTCCCCGGTGAATTCACTCCCCGGCTCGCCGGTGATCAGAGTGGAACGCTGGAAGATCCTCACGCCATCGCGACGCATTTCCCGCACTACTCCGAGATTGTCATCAGTGTGTTCGGCGAAGATGATGAGACGAAGCGGAAGATCGGAAGTTCGCCCATTCACTCTGCTCATTTCTCCTCTCTGAGACGTTCCCCGCGAGATAGTGTTCGAGCTGTGATTCCCGAACTCGCGTCACCGCCTTTCCTGCTGC
>VBOJ01000277.1 GCA_005877775.1 Nitrospirota bacterium
TGTTGGACAAGCAGGCCGGACGTCGGCAGGACGTCGGTGCAGTCAAGGGTTGCAATGTGACGGAAGTCTATTGCGATTTCGATGGAACAATCACCCGCGTCGATGCCACCGACGCCGTGCTCGAAGCCTTTGCCTTGCCGGCATGGCGGGAGTGGGAACAGCGATGGGTGAGCGGCGAGATCACGAGCCAGCACTGCCTCTCCCGTCAGGTCGAGTTGATTCAAGCCGATCGGGACACACTCATCCATTTTGTGGCCGATCTTCCCATTGACGAGGGGATTCTTGAGCTTGACCGCCGGTGTGCCGAAGAGGGAGTGCCGCTCACGGTCGTGAGTGACGGCTTTGACCTGATTGTTGAGGCGGTCTTGCGTCGCCACGGCCTCTTGCA
>VBOJ01000279.1 GCA_005877775.1 Nitrospirota bacterium
TCACGATCAAGGTGAAGACCGGGCTCTCGCTCAACCAGCTCCGCCTGATCCGAGGCCCTGCGACTATCTCTGATTCCGCGCTCCGGTCACTACACCGGACCGACCCGCTGCTGTACCACAACGTGTCGTCGGACAAACCGCTGGTGTCCCGCGAGATCCGGACCAGCCGAGGCCTGTTCTTGCGTGTGGACCTCCAAGGCGAGGACCGGGGACATGATAGGATCGTGGGGTATCGGGCGAAGAAGAACAGCCATGTCGTGGATCTCTCCAAAATCGGCCATTATGCAGCATTGGATTTCTGGGAGCCGATCCATCGTCACCGCAACGACAGTCTGCTGCTCGAGCCGGAGGAGTTTTACATCCTGGCGTCCAAGGAACGGATCAGGGTTCCGGCTGGCTACGCGGCCGAAATGGTGGCGTACGAGGCGGCTTGCGGAGAGCTCCGTACGCACTATGCCGGCTTCTTCGACCCAGGCTTCGGTTACGGCCACGGGGAGATCCGAGGCACCCAGGTGGTGCTGGAAGTCCGCCCGCATGACGTCCCTTTCCTGATCCACGATGGACAAACTTTTTTCAAGGTTGTTTATGACAGGATGCTGGAGATTCCGACCCACGTGTACGGCGCAGCTCTCGGCTCTTCCTATCAGCGACAGGGCCTGACATTGAGCAAGCAGTTCAAGGCATGACCGTGCAAGACCAGGACCCTCAGGCCCCGACCCGCCAGGCGCAGCCCGACCCTTCCCGTTCTTCTCGCGACGAGGACCAACGATCAGGGGAAGATCGTCACCTCGCCACGGCCGAGATGATGATCGGCACGGCCATGATGTTCATCGGCTTTATCGACGTCCTAACCTCGATCAGTAGCGGGTCCGAGATGGGCGGTGTGTTTCCGCTACTCCTGTATTTCGCCGGCCTGGCAATCTGGGCTCATGCGACCATCGTCAATCCGACGGTCCGCTACACGGTCATCACCATGGCCATCGTCCTGGGACTCGCCTTCTTCCATTATGGGGAAGTCCACTTCTGGCACAAGCAGGCAATCTTCTGGTCCACGGTCGCAATCGTCATGTACTTCATGTTCAAGACCTCCACGAAATAGGATTGGGCCCATGACGATTACGGTCGTCATCCCCACGCTGAACGAGGAAGCGGTCCTGCCGCGCACGCTTTCCCTGACTGCAGGGTTAGGATTCGACGAACTGATCGTGGTGGATGGCGGCAGCCACGACCGTACCCGTGAAATCGTGACAGCGTTACGCGTGACGCGTGACGCGTCGCCTGTCACCCTTCTGACGGCTCCCCCCGGGCGAGCCAAGCAGATGAACGCAGGTGGAACCTCGAGCAAGGGGGATGTGCTATTGTTCCTCCATGCCGACACAAGTTTGCCGAGCGACGCCAGACAGGCGGTTGAACAGGCTCTGGAAGATCCGGCTTGCGTCGGAGGTCGGTTTGACATGCGCTACGAACGGGATTCAGGACTTGGCTGGCTGATCAGCCGAATGATGAATCTAAGATCGCGCTGGACCGGTATTGCGACCGGGGACCAAGCCATCTTCGTGAGGCGCTCAGTGTTCGAGCAGTTAGGTGGATATTCGGACCTGCCGATCATGGAGGACGTGGATTTCACCCGCCGACTCAAACGTACCGGCCTCATTGCTGCGCTTCAGTCGAAGGTCACCACCTCCTATCGTCGCTGGGATACCCGTGGGCCACTCCGTACGATCCTCTTGATGTGGATCCTCCGATTCCTCTACTGGATCGGGATCAGCCCGCATCGGCTGAGTCAACTGTATGGCGCAGTCAGGTAACCTTCTCTCGTGAGGCGTAAGGGGTAAGGGGTGAGGGGTACAAAAGGTCGAAGCTCAGCTAATGCGGAAATGACGCCTCGCGCCTCTAGCCTGCAGCGCGCCGAAAGCGCGCTGATAATTTTCGCCAAGGCTCCGATCCCTGGCCAGGTCAAGACACGCCTCTGCCCGCCGCTGACCCCTGATGAAGCAGCCAGCCTGCATGGTAGCTTCGTGCTGGACGCGATGGAGCGGAGCCAAGAAGCAGGTAGGCATGGGTCTGTGACAGTGGAACGTTTCCTGGCCTGCGCACCGCCGGCAGAGCATGTCTTCTTCAAGATCATGGAAGAGCGCCACAAGGTCCGGCTGCTACGCCAGACCGGCGACGACCTGGGCGCCCGCATGGACCAGGCCTGCAAGGAGGTGTTCGCACTGGGCTACCAACGCGCCCTCTTGGTCGGCACTGACGTGCCTTCGCTGCCGGCGTCATATTACGGACAGGC